>NZ_CP025583.1:686944-1009166 GCF_002865605.1 Paracoccus jeotgali | reverse complement strand
CAACCGCGTCAGCGTGCTGGAAAACGAGGTGACCGCAAATTACTACGGCATGCAGGGCGGCATCGACCTTAGCTGTTTCGACGCCCGTTTCGGCGGCTGGGACACCAGCTTTGGCGTGCTGATGGGGGTCAACAAGGGCGAATCCGACCAGCCGATCCGGGCCATCAACGGCACCGATTCGCAGGCCACCACCGGCGCCATCGCCAGCGTCACCACGACCGATTTCACCCAGAGCTATGGCGGGCTGTACGCGACCGCCAGCAAGGACCGCTGGGTGGCCGACCTGCAACTGCGCAAAGAGCGCACCACGTTTCAGATCGAGAACCGCGCCATCACCGGCAGCGGGCTTGGCATCGCGGACCCGGATTTCAGCAGCGACGGTTTTACCCTGTCCGGCTCGGTCAGCTATACCATGCCGATGGGCGAAAGCGGCTGGAGCATCGCCCCCACCGCGGGCTTTGCCTGGTCGCGTTACAGCACCGACAATATCAGCTTCGAGGACGGGTTCCTGATGTCCTTCGACGACAGCGAGCGCAAGGTCGGCTTCTTCGGCGCCTCGATCAGCAAGCCGTTTCTGTTCATGGAGCAGAACGCCGCCCTCCAGGCCTTCGCCACCGCGACCTATTACCGCGATTTCGCCGATGACGCCGTCTCGCGGCTGTATAATGACGAGTTGGCGGGCTTCGACACCCAGATCATGCGTTCCGAGATCCTCAAGGAGTTTGGCGAGGTCAGTCTGGGGGCGAACTACGTCAAGGTGCTGGCGCCGGGGCGTTGGGGCAAGGCGCGGCAGCTGTCGACCTCGGCCCGGGTCGATGGGCGGTTCGGCGATGCCATCGACAGCGTCGGCGTGACGGCGCAGTTCCGCTTTCAGTTCTGACACAGATCGCCAAGCGGGGTGGGTTGGGATAGGCTTGGCGCGGAATACTTCACCTGTGATCCTGCCGGACATGGACATTCAGACCCGACAACCCGCACCGGATCAGCGCATGCGGCCCCCCGGCCCGTCGCACCCGTCCGCGCGCCGGGGGGATGCCCGGCCATGACCGACACCGCCGAGGCCCTGGTCTATCGCGCCGCCGCCCGCAGCCATCAGGGCTGCGTCCGCCGCCAGAACGAGGACAGCCACGCCTGCCTGCCCCAATACGGGCTGTGGGTGGTGGCCGACGGCATGGGCGGCTATGCGGCGGGCGATGTCGCCAGCGAGATCGTGACCAGCGAGATGACGGCGCTGGGGATGCCGGTCTCGGCCAGCGATCAGCGACGGCGGGTCAGCGAAAGGCTGCATCGCGCGCATCTGCGGATCAGGTCCCATATCGCGGAACATGACCTTGACATGGCCGGCAGCACCATCGCCGCGCTGATGGTCTTCGGGACCGAGCTGACCTGCGCCTGGGTCGGCGACAGCCGCATCTATCGCCTGCGCGCGGGGCAGATGCGCCGCATGACCCGCGATCACAGCGAGGTCGCGGCCATGGTCGAACGCGGCGACCTGACGCCTGCACAGGCGCGCGAGTTCCCGCGCCGCAACGTGCTGACCCGCGCCGTGGGCATCGGCCCGAATCTGGCGCCGGAATTTTCCGGCAGCACCGTGCAGCCGGGCGACCGCTTTCTCATCTGCTCGGACGGGCTGACCGAGCATCTGGCCGATGACGAGATCGCCGAGGTGCTGGATTCGGGCCGCGACCCCGGCGGCAGCGTCGACCGGCTGGTGGCGCTGACCCTGCTGCGGGGGGCCGTGGATAACGTGACGGTGCTGGTGCTCGATTGCGCGCAGCGCGCGCCCGAGGGGGCGGACCATGGATGACGACCGCAGGCCCCGCCCCGCCACCCTGCCCCCGGCCGCGCAGGCTTTTCCCGAACCCGACGCGCGCACCCGCATCTCGGGCCGGTTGGGCGAGACGATACTGGCCGGTCACACGCAGCCGCCCCGCCCGCCGCTGACGCAGTTCGGCCTGCCGCCCGCGCAGCCGACGGTGCTGGCGGAACTCGCCGCGCCCCTTGCCGCACCGGGGGCCCGGCTTGTCGAACGGGGGACGCTGATCAACAACAACTACCGCATCGAAGAGATGATCAGCACCGGCGGCATGGGCGAGGTCTATCGCGCCGTCAACCTGTTCACCGGCGATCCGGTGGCGGTCAAGGTGATCCTGACCGAACTCGCCCGCGACCGCGACATCATCGAGATGTTCCGCCGCGAGGCGCGGGTGCTGGTCCAGCTGCGCCACGAGGCCATCGTCAGCTATCACAACTTCGTTCTGGATCAGGGGCTTGGCCGCTATTGCCTGATCATGGAATTCGTCGAGGGCACGCATCTGGGCGCCCGCCTGCGCGACGGCGTGCCGATGCCCGACGACGATGCGCGGCGGCTGCTGCGGCGGCTGGCGCAGGGGTTGGCGCGCGCCCATGACTGCGGGGTGACCCATCGCGACCTGTCGCCGGACAACGTCATCCTGCGCCATGACAGCGTGGAAGAGGCCGTGCTGATCGATTTCGGCATCGCCCGCTCGACCGAGCTGGGCGATGGCCTCGATGGCCGTTTTGCCGGTAAATACAAATATATCGCGCCCGAGCAACTGGGCGATGATCCGGCGCTGATCGGCCCGCGCACCGATATCTATGGGCTGGCGCTGCTGATGGTCGCGATCATCCGGGGGCGGGCCATCGAGATGGGCGATTCGGTGGCCACCGCTTCGGCCGCGCGGCGTCAGATCCCGCCGCTCGACGGGGTCTCGCACCGGCTGTTTCCGCTGCTGCAGCACATGCTGGAGCCCGACCCCGCGGCGCGGCCCGCCGATATGGGCCGGGTGATCCAGATGCTGGACGACCCGATGCTGATCCCAGCGCGCTACCGCCTGCCGCTATGGCAGTCCGGGGCCGAGGCGAGCAGCGCCGCAAAGCCGCTGACCGTGCTGCGCGATGCAGGCGTGGCAGCGGGTGAGCCGGGCGAAGCGCCGGGGGCGGTCGAGACGGGAGCCGACGCTGCGCCCGGTCCCCCCGCATCCCCCGGGCGCGGCCCCTTCCTGCTGGCCGCAAGCGTCGTGCTGATCGCGGCTGCCGGCCTCGGCTGGATGACGCTGCGCCCGATCCCGCCACCCCCGCCGCCGGCGGAAGCAGCGCCACCGGGCACGACCGCCCTGCCTGCCCGCGACACCCGCACCCGCGACGGCTTCCTCGCCGAACTCGACCTCGGCCCCTGCGCGCTTGCGCAACGGGTCGAGGCGGGGCCGCAGGCCGGGACGCTTGCCGTCTTTTCACCCGCGCCCATCCCGCCGGCCCGCATCCTCGACCCCTTCGAGGCCGCCTTCCAGACCCGCCCCAGCATCGCCGCGTATCGGGTCAGCCCCGCGCAATGCCCGGTGCTGGATCTGGTTTCGCAGCTTGCCGGTCGCGCCGCGACACCCCCGGAACTGAGCGCGCAGGCCATGGCCACGCCTGACGGGTTCGCGCTGAATCTCAGCGTGCCCGGCTTGTCGGCCCGCAATCTGTGGCTGGCGCTGATCGCGCCGGACGGGTCGGCCTATGACCTGACAGCGCAATCGCTGACCGATCCGCAGGGGGTGCGCACCGCCCAGGCCGCCATCAACCTGCCCACCGAGGACGCCGATCAGGGCGTATGGCTGCTGCTGGCGCTGGCGACCGAGGCCCCGCCCCTGACCCTCGCCGCCGCACCCACCGCTGCCTCTGCCGAGCGCCTGATGCCCGCGCTGCTGGAGGAGGTGATGCCCGCCGCGCAGAACGCCGCGGCGACGCTTGTCCCGGTTCAGATCGATGCCGCTGCGCCTGAACCGACGCCCTGACGGGTCGGCCCGCCACACCTTCTGCCGCAACCACAGACCCACTCGCATTAAGGTTGATAACCGCCTGATTTCCGCCATTCTGGCCACGAACGCCCCCTTTCCGGAGCCGCAAATGACCCCCGCCACCGAGACAGCCACCACTGGACCAGCGACCGACCACCCGCGTCGCAACCGTCTCTTGGCGGGGCTTGTGGCGGCCCTGCTGGCAAACCCGCTCGCCGCGCAGGACATGGCGCCCGGCGTCCCTGCCGCCGCGCCCGGTCTGGTGCTGGAGCTGAACGAGATCGCACGTGCCGACCCCGACAGCTGCCGTCTGACCGTGGTGGCCGTCAACCACCTGCCGCAGGCCCTCTCGCGCGCCGCATGGCAGATCGCGATTTTTGACGATAAGGGCGCGGTGACCGCGCTGCCGGTGCTGGATTTCGGCGCCCTTATGGCTGGCAAGACCAAGGTCGCGCTGTTCGACATCCCCGGCACCGACTGCAGCCGCATCGGCCGCATCGTCGTCAACGACGTGGCCGAGTGCCGCGCCGAGGATGGCAGCGACCGCCGCGACGACTGCCTCGGCGGCCTCGCGACCCGCAACCGCAGCGGCATCGAGTTCGGATTGTGAGCGGCGGCCTCGATCTGAGCGGTATGGCCGCGCTGCCCTGGCCGACGGTGCTGATCTTTGCCGCGCTGGCCGGGCTGTCGGTGCTGACGGTGACGGTCGCAATCTTCAAGCTCGCGCAGTTTCGCCGCATGGGTCTGGGCCGGAACCGGCAGGCCGAGGCGATCCTGAACGACTGGCTGAGCGGCCGCCCCGACGTGGCGCAAAGCGCTGCGGCCGCCGATCCCTCTGTGCTGGCGCGGGTGCTGGCGGCGGTGATGTCCGGTCTGCGCGCCCGCCCCGAGCAGCCGTTCTACGGCGAAGAACTGGCCCGGCAGGCGGCGCTGATCGAGCTGACGCGGATGGGCAGCCGCATGCGCCTGCTCGAGGCGGTGGTGCAGATGGCGCCGATGCTGGGGCTGTTGGGGACGGTGGTGGGCATGATCGACGCCTTCGGCAACCTCGCCGCCAGTCAGGCCGCCGCCGATCCGCGCCTGCTGGCATCGGGCATCTGGACGGCGCTGACCACGACGGCGGCGGGGCTGGCCATCGCGCTTGTCGCCTATTTCATCGCCGCCTGGCTCGAAGGGCGTATCGACGACGAGCGCCAGACGATCGAGATGGTGATCTCGGCCGCGATCCACGGGCGCGTCGACCAGACGCGGGGCTGAGCGTGGCGGCGCCGGTTTCGGCCCACGCGCGGCGTCCGGGCATCGTGCTGCCGCGGCGCAACCGGCGCTATCGCTTCTCGATGACGCCGCTGGCCGATGTCATGTTCCAGCTGCTGATCTTCTTCATGCTGACCTCTCACATCACCTCATATTCGCTGCTCGACATCCGCGCCGGCGGCGTGATCGGGGCGACGGCGGGCACGCAGGATCGGCAGGGCACCGACATTCGCCGCACGGTCATCTGGACGCTGCAGGAAAACGGCGCGATTCAGGTCAGCGGGCAGCGTTTTGCGCCCGACCGGCTTGATGCGCTTGCCGGGGCGCTGGAGGCGCAGGGGACGACGGATGTGCTGATCCTGCTGCGGGACGAGGTGCCGGTCCAGCGACTGGTGACGGTGCTGCAGACGCTCGCCGCACTGGACGGCGTGACGGTCACCGTGGCCGAGGGCGGGTTCTAGCGTGGCGCTCGACCTGCCCCGCCGCCGGCGCGAGCGCGGACGCCTCGATCACTCGCTGCCGATCGTGAACATCGTGCTGCTGCTGCTGTTCTTCTTCATGCTGGTCGGGCAGTTGCCGCCGCCCGAAAGCGACACGCGACTGGCGACCACGTCGCGCCTGCCGCTGTCGAACCTGCCGCATCCGGTCCTGCAGATCGAGGCTGACGGGCAATGGCGTCTCGACGGACGCGAGGTCTCGCCGGAACTGCTGCCATCGGCGCTGCCGCCCGACGGCGAACCGGTCCTGCACGTGATGATCGACCGCGCCGCTCCGGCGCGGCTGCTGGTCGAGGCCCTGGCCCACCCCGCGCTGAGCGGGCTGACGCTGCAACTGGTCACGCTGAACCAGCCGGAGGAGCCATGATCGGGGCACGGCCCGAAGCTAAAGGCTGGATCGGCGCGACCCTCGGGTCGCTGCTGATCCACGGGCTGGGGCTGGCGTGGCTGGTCTGGCAACCGGGGCCGTGGCGGACGGAGCCGACGCATTTGACGCACCCGCCGCTGATCGAGATCGCGACGGTCCCGGCACCAGAAATAGTCGAGCTTCCCGCGGTCCCAGCCCAGACGCTGACCAGCGTCGTTGGCGCGCCCGACGCGCCATCCAGTCCGGTCGCTGGCGAGGCGCTACTGCCGGTTCCTTACGAACTTCCTCTGACGCCCGCCGGAACTCTACCGATCGCAGAAGCAGCGCCCTCGGACAGCAACGCCAAGGGGGGAACCGAGGCGGTCAACTCATCAAGCGACGGCTTTGACGAAAGCACCCTCTCTCGCCCGACGTCCTCTCTTAACCCGCCCCGAGACAACCAGGACTTCAACGAACTTGTCACACGCATCCGCGCCGAGACCTCCGATCCCTGCCTGCTGGCGCTGCCGCTTCTGCGGAATGAGGATGAACTGACGATCAGCCTGCTCTCGGCGAATGATCGAGGACTGTCCGCCGTGCGAGACCGCCTCGTCGACGGCATCGAGGGTCTCGCTGCGACCGAGACACTGCTGCTCGACCCGCGACAGTGCCCGGCGGTGGCGTTTCTGAGGCAAGGACCGGACTATCCGCTGCCGGCTTTGGGGCTGACGCTGGCGTCGCCGGCGATTGCGTCGGGAGATACGCTGCAGGGTCAGATCGCCGAAGCAGGCGGTTTGTTCGCAAACCTGCTGCTGATCGATGAAAACGGCATCGTCCATGATCTCAGCGGTTTTCTCACCCGGTCAACCGGGGCAATCAGCTTCGACGTGCCGCTGGCGCGCCTCCGCGAGCCGCGTGATACGAGACAACTCCTCATCACCTTGGCAACTCCACAGCGACTGGACAGCGTAAGGGAACACGCGGGCGACGAGGCGAGCGCGTTCTTCGACGCCCTCGCCGCCGACGTCGATCAGAGCCTTCTGCTGACCGGCATCGCCAGCGTCGATCTGCGCTGACGTCTGAAGCGGCACGTAGCTGGTCAGTCCGTCGCTGACACGAAGCCTGCTGCCAAGCCATCCTACTCTACCGCGCCATCGCCTGGCCAAACCCCGCCCGCCGCAGGCGGTCGAGTGCAGAGATCAGACGCTCGCGGCTTGCGAACGGTCCGGCGAGGACGATCCTGCGACCGGATTCTCCCTCCTTCACCTGCCGCGCGACGGGATAACCGAGGCGGTGCAAGGCCGCGATGGCCGCCGCGACCCCGTCTTCGTTGAAACTTCCGACCTGCACATATCGCGCAGTCGCCGGAATTTCGGGTCGCGGCGTAGGCGGGCGGCTCTGCCGTGAAGTTTTGGCGGCGAGCTGCTGGCGCTGAGCCGGCGACGCCTCCGCATCAGCCCGTGCGGACCGGGGCTTCGGAGGCAGGCCATCGCCCGCCTTCGCGCCGCTTTCAGCACGCGGCGCCGCCGCTGCCGTCGACGCCTGAGCACGCTTTTGCAGCGTCAACGGAACGCCGCCGCCGGAGCAATGACCGCCAGTCGGATCGGCGAACGAGGTCGCCCCGGTCGGCGACGCGTCCGAGAGGCCTAGCAACTCGCAGAGCCGGCTGCTCATCACATTCGGCCGGGCCGCCTGCCGCGCCAACACTCCGCTGCTAACGGACGCCCGCGCGAGCTGCTCGGCGATCCCATCGCCGCTGCTCGCGCCTGCTGACGTCGCAACAGGCAAAGCGTCTGCGCGCCTCTGCGGCGGCGTCATCAGCCCGGCGGTTGCGATACTGACGGCAAGATCCTGCTCAATCCCTGCCAGACCATCAGCCCCAGCGCCCCCATCCGGTGAGTGCCACGCCGAGCGGCTGGGCGGAAAACCGCAGACCGGCTGCCCGTCCGGATCGAGCCGCGGCCGCCAATGCCGCCCATCGCGCAGGTAGACGCAGCCCTGACTGTCGATATATTGCGCGCCGCTGAAATCGCCGGGGGGCAGCTCGCGAGGCCCGGTCTCTGCGGCCGCACCGAGCGACGGCCAGAGACACAGAACCCAGATCAGAAACATACGCCGCATCAGCCCACCCGAATCAATCGCTTCGGCGGTTGTAACGCGGCGCGGGTTACGAACCGGTAAAGACTATTTCGTGCCGAACATCCGGTCCCCGGCGTCACCCAGGCCCGGAACGATATAACCTTTCTCATCAAGCCCTTCGTCCAGCGAGGCGGTCACGATCTGGACATCGGGGTGGGCGTCCTGCATGCGCTGCACACCGTCGGGCGCGGCCAGCAGGCAGAGGAAGCGGATATTGACCGCCCCCGCCTCTTTCAGCAGATCGATGGCCGCGACGGATGAGTTTCCGGTCGCCAGCATCGGGTCTACGGCAATCGTCATCCGCTCGTCCAAGCCGCTGGGAAGCTTGCAATAATACTGCACCGGCTGCAGCGTCTTCGGGTCGCGATAGAGGCCCACGAAGCCGACCCGCGCGGACGGAATCAGCTCGAGAATCCCGTCCATCAGCCCGTTTCCGGCCCGCAGGATCGACACCAGAGCCAGCTTTTTGCCCTCGATCACCGGCGAGTCCATCTGCTGCATCGGCGTGTCGATCCGCCGCGTCGTCAGCGGCAGCTCGCGCGTCACCTCATAGGCCAGCAGCAGGCTGATCTCGCGCAGAAGCTGGCGAAAACTGCCGGTCGAGGTGGATTTGTCCCGCATCAGCGTCAGCTTGTGCTGGACCAGAGGGTGCTTGACGATGGTCAGATGCTGCGGGGTCATCGGGCGCTCCGTTTCGGTTTCGGTTCGGGTACAGGCCCGCGGCCGGGCTGTCCAGTTCTCAGCGAAAGGCGGCCCGCAGGCGCTGTCGGGTCGCGTCGTCGCAGAAGGCGGCCTCGGCGGCCGTCAGATTCAGCCGGGCGAACTCTCGCTCACTCCATGCAAAAGCGTCGGCAAGCCGTTCATATTCCTGCGAAAGCGTGGTGTGGAAGAATGGCGGGTCGTCGGTCGAGATGGTCAGCCGGACGCCGGCATCCGCGAGCCTCGCCACCGGGTGCGAGGGCCAGTCAGGATAGAGGCCGAGCGCGATGTTCGAGCCGGGGCAGACCTCGAGAACCGTCTCGCGGTGGACCAGTTCGCGGACCAGGTCCGGGTCCTCGATCGCGCGGACGCCGTGGCCGATCCGGCTGACGCCGAGTTCCAGCGCCTCGCGGACGGAATGCGGGCCGCCCCACTCGCCGGCATGGCAGGTCAGGCCAAGGCCCGCCTCGCGGGCGCAGTCGAAGCTCCAGGCGAAATCCGTTGCCTTGCCAAAGGCTTCGTCGCCACCCATGCCAAAGCCGGTGACCCAGCCGCTGCCGTCGGCATGACCGGTCTCCGCGGCGCAGAGAGCGGTCCGGCGGGCGCGTTGCGGCCCGAAATGGCGGATGGCGGTCAGGATCGCGCGGCTGGCGATGCCCTGCGCCTCCCTCTCGCGGGCGGTTTCGGTCATGGCGGCCAGATAGTCGCGCCAGGCGGAGAGGTCGCCGCCGCCGCAGAATTCCGGAGATACGAACAATTCGACATAGATCGCGCCTTCTTCAGCGCAGTTTTCCAACACCTCGCGCAGCAGCCGGGCGTAATCCGCGGGTGTCGTGATGACCGAGGTGGCAGCTTCATAAACGCGCAGGAAGTCGTTGAAATCGCTAAACCTGTAGTTGCCGTTCCGGTCGAAGATATGCCCCAGATCCACCCGCTTCTCGGCTGCCAGGCCGCGCACGAAGGCAGGCGGCGCGGCGCCTTCCAGATGCAGATGAAGTTCAACCTTTTTTAGCTCTTTCATCGGAAGATGATCCTGCGAATCGAGGGAAAGGAGGTCAGAGGAAGCTGTTTCCATGCCCGGCGGGCGGCAGTCCCAGATGGTCCAGAATGCTGGCGCCGACATCGGAGAACCCGACCTGCAAGATGGCTTTCGGGGCGGTCCCTGCGGCCAAAACGGGCACGCGTTCTCGCGTGTGATCGGTGCCGGTCCAGGTCGGGTCATTTCCGTGATCGGCGGTGAAGATCATCAGGTCCCCGGGCCGCAATCCGGCCATGGCGCGTCCGGCGATCCCGTCGAACCACTCCAGATGGCGGGCATAACCGGCGGAGTCGCGGCGGTGACCATAAAGGCTGTCGAACTCGACGAAATTGGCGAAGGTCAGGCTGCCTTCGGCGGCGGTCGCGGTCAGCTGCACCAGATGCTCGGCCAGATCGGCGTCCGAGGCGCCCTTGTAAAGCCGGTTGATGCCGCGATGGCTGAAGATGTCGCCGATCTTGCCGATAGCGTTGGTCTCGCGCCCGGCCTTTGCAGCGATGTCCAAGATCGTGGGTTCGGGCGGCGCGATGGCATAGTCGCGGCGGTTCGGCGTGCGGGTGAAGGCGCCGGGGGTGCCGGTGAAGGGGCGGGCGATGACGCGGCCGACCTTCATCGCGTGCAGCACGGGGGCGATGCCTTCGCACAGGGCCAGCAGACGGTCCAGACCGAACGCCTCTTCATGGGCGGCGATCTGGAAGACGCTGTCGGCCGAGGTGTAGCAGATGGGCCAGAGCGTCCGCAGATGCTCGGCGCCGAGCTGGTCGAGGATCACCGTGCCCGAGGCATGGATGTTGCCCAGAATGCCATCGGTCCCGGCAAGGTCGCAGACGCGCTGCGTCAGTTCGGGTGGAAAGGCGGGGGTGCGGTCGGGGAAGTAATGCCAGTCCCACGGGACCGGCACGCAGGCGAGTTCCCAATGGCCCGAGGGGGTGTCCTTGCCCGACGACACCTCGGTCGCGGCCCCCCACAGCCCGTGGGGTGTGGCGGTCAGGCCGGGCGCGGTCTGGCCCGAGGCGAGTTGCACCGCCGCGCCAAGGCCCAGCCGGTCCAGATGCGGCATGTGCAACTGATGCTGCGCTGCGATGTGAGCCAGCGTGTTCGCGCCGGTATCGGGGCGGCCGTCATTGAAGAAGCGGTCGGCATCGGGCGCGCCGCCGATCCCGACGGAGTCCATGACGATCAGAAAGGCGCGGGGCATGGCGAATGGCTTTCGATGAGGCAGGCGAGATTTAACCCGGTGGCACGGCGGCCGCCATGCCGGCACTTGCGATGCGGTCGAGGATCAGCGGCTGACGTTGCGGCGCATCGGGGGTCAGACGATAGGCGGCCTGAACGGCTGCGATCGCACGCTCGGCCTGCGCCTCGCTCGCGGCGTGGACCATCGCCAGCGGGCCGTCCGCAGCCTCGGCAGTCCGCAGCAGGTCCGAGAGGCCGGTGCGGTGGTCGATCTGCTCGCCGGCACGCTGGCGACCGGCGCCGAGGCCAAGGGCCGCCTGACCCAAGGCGCGGGTGTCGATCGAGGCGACGAAGCCTCCGGCGGGCGTGGGCACGGGACGGATCACGGGTGCCTGGACCAGATGTCGGTCGGGTGCGTCGAGGAGATCCGCCGGGCCGTCTTGTCCGGCGATCATGCGTGCGAATATCTCGGCCGCGCGGCCGGAATCGAGCGCCGCCGTCACCTCGGCCATTGCATCCGCGCGCCCCGCAAGCGACAGCGCCTCGGCCGCGAGGGCCAGCGTCAGGTCGCGCAGGGCCGACGCCTCGCCGCGCAGGCAGTCGATGGCGGCGCGGACCTCGACAGCGTTTCCTGCGGCGCGCGCCAGCGGCTGGTCCATGTCGGTCACCAGCGCCGTCGTCGGACATCCGGCGGCCTCGGCCGTGGTCACCAGCGAGGCGGCGAGCGCCGTCGCGGCCTCTGCACCGCCCAGGAACGCGCCGGAGCCGGATTTGACGTCGAGAACCAGCCCGTCCAGCCCCTCGGCCAGCTTCTTCGACAGGATCGAGGCAGTGATGAGATCGATGGATTCGACGCAGGCGGCCTCGTCCCGGATCGCATAGAGCCGGCGGTCGGCGGGGGCCAACTCATCCGAGGCCGCGACGATGGCGCAGCCGATCTCGCGGACCTGATCGCGGAACTCGGCCGTCGATAGCGTGGCGCGCCAGCCGGGAATCGCCTCCAGCTTGTCCAGCGTGCCGCCGGTATGGCCCAGCCCCCGGCCCGAGATCATCGGCACATACGCCCCGCAGGCGGCCAGCAGCGGCGCAAGGATCAGCGAGGTCACATCGCCGATCCCGCCGGTCGAGTGCTTGTCGAGCACCGGCCCCGGCAGATCCCACCGCAGCACCTGACCGCTGCCGCGCATGGCGAGCGTCAGCGCCACGCGCTGATCGGTGCTCAGCCCGCGCAGCAGCACCGCCATGGCGAACGCGGCGGCTTGCGCGTCGGTGACGCCGCCATCGGCCAGCCCTGCCGCGATCCGTCCCGCATCGCCCGCATCCAGCCCCTGCCCGTCCCGCAGCAGCGCGATTATGGGGCGCGGATCGAAGCCCGCGCCGGTCATGCGCCGCCCGCGCCCATATGCGCCGCCTCGAACCGGCCGGGCAGAAGCTCGCCGATGGTGGTGGCGATGGTGGCGCCCTCGGTCGTGGCGAGCAGGACCGGCGTCTCGGCCCGTCCGAACTCGGCGAGTTTCTGCCGGCAGCCACCGCAGGGGGGCACGGGTTCCGGCGAATCGGCGATGACGGCGACCTCGATCAGCTCGGTCTCGCCGGCCGCGACCATGGCCGCGATGGCGCCGGCTTCGGCGCAGGTACCCTCGGGATAGGCCACGTTTTCCACGTTGCAGCCCCGATAGACCTCGCCCGACCGGCCCCGCACCGCCGCCCCGACCTTGAAGCGGGAATAGGGGGCATAGGCGGCCTCGCGGACCTCTCGGGCGGCATCAAGAAGCGACATGGCGGTCTCCGGGTCTGGTGGGCTGCGCCGACTTTGCGCTCGCCCGGCACCTGATGCAAGCTGGCCGCGAAACGGGACCGCTTTAAGTGCCGCAAAAAATGGTTTAACGCTGAACTACATGCGGCAGAGGCGCCGCGAAGGGTCTTGGGGGACAGACATGGATGAGCAGCGGCAGGACAAGGCCCGGTTATCGGCGCTGGAGTATCACGAATTTCCGCGCCCGGGAAAACTCGAGGTGCGGGCGACCAAGCCGCTGGCGAATGGCCGCGATCTGGCCCGCGCCTATAGCCCCGGCGTGGCCGAAGCCTGCCTTGAGATCAAGGCCAACCCGGCCGATGCGGCGCGCTATACCGCGCGCGGGAACCTGGTCGCGGTGGTGTCAAACGGCACTGCCGTTCTGGGTCTGGGCAATATCGGCCCGCTTGCGTCCAAGCCGGTGATGGAGGGCAAGGCGGTTCTGTTCAAGAAATTCGCCAATATCGACTGCTTCGATCTTGAGGTGGCCGAGGACGACCCCGAAAAGCTGGCGGCCATCGTGCAAAGCCTTGAGCCCAGCTTCGGCGCGATCAATCTTGAGGATATAAAGGCGCCGGACTGCTTTATCGTCGAAAAGCTCTGCCGCGAGCGGATGAATATTCCGGTTTTCCACGACGACCAGCACGGCACCGCCATCGTGGTGGGCGCGGCCGCGACCAATGCGCTGCGCGTCACCGGCAAGCGGTGGGAGGATCTGCGCGTCGTCTCGGCCGGGGGTGGTGCGGCGGGGATCGCCTGTCTGAACATGCTGCTGAAGCTGGGCGTCAAGCGCGAGAATGTCTGGCTGTGCGACATTCACGGGCTGGTCTATCAGGGCCGGGCCGAGGACATGAACCCGCAAAAGGCCGCCTATGCGCAGGACAGCGACAAGCGCAGCCTGGGCGAGGTGATCGAGGGCGCCGATCTGTTCCTGGGCCTGTCCGGCCCCGGCGTTCTGACGCAAGAGATGGTGGCGCGGATGGCGCCGCGTCCGATCATATTCGCGCTGGCGAACCCGACGCCCGAGATCATGCCCGAACTGGTCCGCGAGGTGGCCCCCGACGCGGTCATCGCCACCGGGCGCAGCGATTATCCGAATCAGGTCAACAACGTGCTGTGTTTCCCCTTCATCTTCCGCGGCGCGCTGGATGTGGGCGCGACGCAGATCAATGACGAGATGCAGATCGCCTGCATCGAGGGCATTGCCGCCCTGGCCCGCGCCACGACGGCGGCCGAGGCGGCAGCGGCCTATAGCGGCGAAAAGCTGACCTTCGGCCGGGACTACCTGATCCCCAAACCCTTCGATCCGCGCCTGATCGGTGTCGTCTCGACCGCCGTGGCCCGCGCCGCGATGGAGTCGGGCGTGGCGACCCGGCCCTTGGACGATATCGACGCCTACAAGCGCAAGCTCGACAGTTCGGTCTTCCGCTCGGCCATGATCATGCGGCCGGTCTTCGAGGCTTCGGCCCAGGCGCAGCGGCGCATCGTCTTCGCCGAGGGCGAGGACGAGCGCGTGCTGCGCGCCGCCAACGCCATGCTCGAAGAGACCACTGATCTGCCGATCCTGATCGGCCGCCCCGAGGTGATCGAGATGCGCGCCGAACGCGCCGGCCTGCCGATCCGGCCCGAGGTCGATTTCCAGATCGTGAACCCCGAAAATGACCCCCGCTATCGCGAATATTGGGAGACCTATCACGAGCTGATGGCCCGGCGCGGCGTGACCCCGGATCTGGCGCGCGCCATCATGCGGACCAACACCACCGCCATCGGTTCCGTTATGGTTCACCGGGGCGAGGCCGACAGCCTGATCTGCGGCACCTTCGGGCAATATAGCTGGCATTTGAACTATATCACCAACGTGCTTGGCCGCGACGGGCTGTCGGCGCAGGGCGCGCTGTCGATGATGATCCTGGAAGACGGCCCGCTGTTCATCGCCGACACGCAGGTCAACAACCAGCCGACGCCGGAACAGATCGCGCTGTCGGCCATCGGGGCGGCGCGCCATGTCCGCCGCTTCGGGCTGGAGCCGCATGTCGCGCTGTGCAGCCACTCGCAGTTCGGCAACCTTGACACCGATTCCGGCCAGCGGATGCGGGCGGCGCTGCGGATTCTGGAAGAACGCGGCGTCGATTTCAATTTCGAGGGCGAGATGCATGTCGATGCCGCGCTCGACCCCGAAATCCGGTCCCGCCTGCTGCCCGCCTCGCGGCTGGAAGGGGCGGCGAATGTGCTGATCTTTTCCGGCACCGACACCGCATCCGGCGTGCGCAACATCCTGAAGCAGAAGGCCAACGGGCTAGAGGTCGGGCCGATCCTGATGGGCATGGGCAACCGCGCCCATATCGTCACCGCCTCGATCACCGCGCGGGGATTGCTGAACATGTCCGCCATCGCCGGCACGCCGGTCGCCCATTACGGCTGACCGGCGACCATCTGTCGCAGACCGGCGCCGCGGTCTCCCCGTTGTTGCGTGATGTTGCCCAAGTCGCGTAACAACGTCGTAGCAGGGGGGAGACCGCGACATGCGCTATCAGGACGTCTATGACGAATGGAAGGCCGATCCCGAAGCCTTCTGGATGCAGGCCGCCGAGGCCATCGACTGGTTCCGCCCGCCCTCGCGCGCGCTCTTTGACGAAAAGGCGCCGATCTATGAATGGTTTTCCGACGGGCTGGTGAACACCTGCTGGAACGCCGTCGACCGCCATGTCGAGGCCGGGCGCGGCGAGCAGATCGCCATCTATCACGACAGCCCGATCACCAACGCGACCAAGGGCATCACCTTTGCCGAGCTGCAGCGCCGGGTGGCGACGCTGGCCGGTGCGCTGCGGGCCAAGGGCATCGAAAAGGGCGACCGGGTCATCATCTACATGCCAATGATCCCGCAGGCGATCGAGGCGATGCTGGCATGCACCCGACTGGGCGCGATCCATTCCGTCGTCTTCGGCGGCTTTGCCGCCCATGAACTCGCGGTCCGCATCGACGACGCGCAGCCCCGCGCCATCATCGCCGCCTCGGCGGGGCTGGAGCCGGGGCGGGTCGTCCATTACAAGCCGCTGCTCGACAAGGCCATCGACCTGGCCAGCCACAAGCCCGATTTCTGCGTCATCTTCCAGCGCGAGGAAGAGGTCGCGCAGCTGATCGAGGGCCGCGACTTCAACTGGTATGGCTTCCAATACGGGATCGAGCCGGTCGATTGCGTCCCGGTCGAGGGCAACCACCCAGCCTATATCCTCTATACCTCGGGGACGACGGGCCAGCCCAAGGGCGTGGTGCGCGGCACCGCCGGGCATCTGGTGGCGCTGGCCTGGTCGATGAAGAACATCTACCGGATCGAGGCCGGCGACCGCTTCTGGGCCGCCTCGGATGTGGGCTGGGTCGTGGGGCACAGCTATATCTGCTATGGTCCGCTGATCGTGGGCGCGCAGACCGTGGTGTTCGAGGGCAAACCCGTCGGCACCCCCCATGCCGGGGTCTTCTGGCGCACCATCCAGAACAACCGGATCAAGAGCTTTTTCACCGCCCCCACAGCGATCCGCGCCATCCGCCGCGAAGACCCGGACGGCGAATATATCCGCCGCTACAAGCTGCATGATCTGCAGGCGCTGTTTCTGGCCGGCGAACGCGCCGACCCCGACACCATCGAATGGGCGCAGAAACATCTGGGCGTGCCGGTGATCGACCATTGGTGGCAGACCGAAACCGGCTGGGCGATCGCCGCGAACCCCTTGGGGATCGAGGAATTGCCGATCAAGCTGGGCAGCCCCACCGTGGCCATGCCGGGTTATGACATCCAGGTGCTGGACGAGGGGGGCGAGCCGGTGCCCGCCGGCACGCTCGGCGCCATCGCGATCAAGCTGCCCCTGCCCCCCGGCACGCTGCAGACGCTGTGGAACGCCGAGGATCGGTTTCGGTCCTCCTACCTCTCGCGCTTCCCCGGCTATTACGAGACCGGCGACGCGGGTTATCTGGACGAGGACGGCTATCTTTATGTCATGGCCCGCACCGATGACGTGATCAACGTGGCCGGTCACCGCCTCTCGACCGGCGCGATGGAGGAGGTGCTGTCCCGCCACCCCGATGTCGCCGAATGTGCCGTGATCGGCGTGGCCGACGATCTGAAAGGCCAATCCCCGCTCGGTTTTGTCTGCCTGAAAAAGGGCGTGACCTCGACGCCCGAACAGGTCGCCGGCGAGGTGGTGCGGATGGTGCGCGAGGCGATCGGCCCGGTCGCGGCCTTCCGCCGCGTGCTGGTCGTCGACCGCCTCCCCAAGACGCGGTCGGGCAAGATCCTGCGCGCGACCATGACCAGTATTGCGGATGGCAAGGATTACCGGATGCCCGCGACCATCGACGATCCGGCGGTTCTGGACGAAATCGGACAGGCGCTGTCCGGCGCGCGCGGGGCGTGATTGCGGGGGTAGCATCCCGCCCGCGTGCTGCGGACGGGATGCGCCTGTTTGCGGTCCCTGCCCCTGAACGTCTGTTGCGAAAACCCAGTGGTTCTTACCAGATCTTGTATCATCAGGCTCGTGGTGAACAACCTGAGGGAGAACACCGCCCCGATCAACGATTCTTTGGTTAACGAGCGGCTTTTTTCCGCGCGACCGGCCGGGGCTATAGCAGGAAGGACTGCGCCATCCCGAGGAAGGCGAAAAACCCCACCACATCGGTGACAGTCGTGACGAATGTCGGCGAGGCCAGCGCCGGATCGGCCCCCAGCTTGTTCAGCGTCAGCGGCACCAGCACCCCGCCCACCGCGGCAACGGTCAGGTTGACCACCATCGCGACCGCTATGACCGCGCTCAGCCCCGGATCGCGGAACCAGATATAGGCGACCGCCCCCATCATCACCGCGAACATGGCGCCATTGACCATGCCGACCACGGCCTCGCGCCGGATGATGCGCCAGGTATTGGCCGTCGTCAGGCTTTTCGTCGCCAGACCCCGCACCACCACCGTCAGCGTCTGCGTGCCCGCATTGCCACCCATCGAGGCCACAATCGGCATCAGCACCGCCAGCGCCACCAGCCGCGCAATCGCCCCTTCGAAGAGCGAGATCACCGTCGCTGCCATGAGCGCGGTGAAGATGTTGACGGTCAGCCAGGGCGCGCGCTGCCGGACGGTTTCCACCACGCTGTCGGCAATCGAGGATTCCTCGCTGACACCGGCCAGCAGCAGGATGTCCTCTTCATGCTCGTCGTCCAGAACCTCCATCGCGTCGTCGATGGTGATGACGCCGACCAGCCGGTCATGTTCGTCGACCACCGGTTCAGAGATCAGGTGATACTGGTTGAAGGCATAGGCGACGTCGGCCTCTTTCGCGAGGGCGCTGATCGGGCGAAAGCTGTCCTCGGTGATGTCGCGCAGCATCGCTGTGCGGGGCGAGGACAGCAGCCGGCCAAGTGCCACATAGCCCAGCGGGCGGCGGCGCGGATCGACCAGCACGACGTGATAGAACTGGTCGGGCAGATCGTCCTCGTTGCGCAGATGGTCGATGGCGTCGCCGACGGTCCAGTGCTCGGGCGCGGTCACCACCTCGGACTGCATCATCCGCCCGGCGGAATATTCCGGATAGGTCAGCGACTGCTCGACCGCCGCGCGGTCGGAATCGTCCAGCGCCGCCAGCACCTCGCGCTGTTCGGGCTCGTCCAGATCCTCGATCAGGTCGACGATGTCGTCGCTGTCCATCTCGCGCACGGCATCGGCAAGGACGGATCGCGGAAGCTGCAGCACCACCTCGTCCCGGATCGCCTCGTCGATCTCGGACAGGATGTCGCCGTCGATCTCGCCCGACCACAGTGTCAGGAATTGCCGCCGCCGGGCGGGCGACAGGTTCTCGATCACATCCGCGACGTCGGCGGCGTGCATCGGTTCCAGCAGCGTGTCCAGCCGGTCCTGATCGCCCGCCTCGATGGCGTCGAGCACCTGGTCGAACAATTCGCGCGGCGGGACGAAATCCTCGCCGGAATTGTCCTCGGGCGGGCGCGGATCGGCGGGGTCCGGTCGGGTGAGACCGGGGCGCATGTCGCGGCTGGGGTCGGGCGTCGTCGGGTCGGGCCGGTTCTGGTCGTCGTTCATGAACCCTCCCGCTCGATGGGGTAAAGTGTTGCGCTTTCCAGCCGGCCCGCCTCGCCCTGCAACAGCGCCAGCGCCTGCGCGTGCAATTCGGGCGTCGCTGCGGCCACGATCTGCCCGCCGTGATGCGCCGGCCCGCCCTGCCAGTCGGTGACCACACCGCCCGCAGCCTGCACGACCGCAATCGGCCCGGCCACGTCATAGCTGTGCAACCCGGCCTCGATCACCAGATCGACCTGACCGATGGACAGCAGCGCATAGGCATAGCAGTCCAGCCCATAGCGCGTCAGCCTGACGCTGTCGGACACGCGGCGGAAGCCGTCATATTCCTGCGCGGTCCCGATCTCGGGGAAGGTGGACAGCAGCGTCGCCTGCGCCAGCGCAACCCCACGCCGCACGCCAAGCGCCCGCTCGCCCAGGGCCGAGACCAGCCGCCCGCGCCCGAGACCGCCCTCGAACCGCTCGCCGGTAAAGGGCTGGTCGATCATGCCATAGACCGGGCCGCTGGCATCCATCAGCCCGATCAGCGTCCCCCAGCTGGGCGCGCCCGAGATGAAGGCCCGCGTCCCGTCGATGGGGTCCAGAACCCAGGTCAGCCCGCTGGTGCCGGGGGTGTCGCCGAACTCTTCGCCCATGATCGCGTCATCCGGCCGACGCTGCGCCAGCACCGCGCGCATGGCCTGTTCGGCCTCGCGGTCGGCGCGCGTCACCGGGTCGAAACCCGTCGTCAGCTTGTTGTCTGGGCGCAGATCGGCGCTGCGGAACAAGGGCAGCGTGGCGCGCCGCGCCGCGTCCGCCATCGCCGCTGCCGTGGCAAAGATGTCGTCCTGATCCATAGCTGTCCCCGACCTGTTCCGCGCCTCTCTTAACGCGGAACACGGGGGCGGAACAGTCGCCTGTTCAGGCGGCGTGGGACAGCACCCGGGCCAGTTCGAAGATCTGGCGGCGCTGCGCCTCGGGCATGGCGTAATAGGCGCGGATCAGTTGCAGCGCCTCCTTGTTGGCGAGGATATCGTCATCCACACCCGCCTGCGCGCGCCCGTCGCTGAGCCCTTCAAAGAAGAAGCTGACCGGGACATCCAGCGCCTTGGCGATGTCCCAAAGACGCGACGCCGACACCCGATTCGCGCCGGTCTCGTATTTCTGGATCTGCTGGAACTTGATCCCCACCTGATCCGCAAGCTGCTGCTGTGTCATGCCGATCAACCACCGGCGATGACGAATTCGTGTGCCAACATGCACATCCACTTCATGCTTCATCAAAACACCTCATTCAATCTATGCTAGTAATACACCTTGAAAACGGCTCGTGGCGACCTGCAAATAGGCCTGACACGCTAGAGTTGTCCAAAAGGACAGGTAAAAAACCGCCTCTCGCGTCCTGCGTGTGATGTTGCGACGTTTTTCGCGTCCTCGCAAGCCGCTCGTTTCGCTGTTTTCGCGAATCACGGCTAAATTCGGGCATTTCCGGCTGTTACCTGCCGACGTGCTGCGGCGGGCGCCGGTTCGGCGGAATTTTCTGAACGCTGTCCATGCCATTCGGCCAATGCGGCGCCCATGGCGACTGTCGTCGACTGCGCTGCGACCCGCCCCGCCGCTGGTTTCAGCCTAAGCGCGTATCGCTGACGCCGCGATACCTGATCCGATGACGCGCATTTTCAGCAAGGATACGTTGAAAACGTGGCCGAACGCGCCAATATATGCGAGACAGTTTCTGGTGCCGACGCACCGCCAACATCAGTGATGGAGAGATTGATGGCTGAATACGATACCCTGCGCCGGGCGCATGGCCGGACGGGTGCCGCGACCCGCGCGGATATCGATGTGGGTCTGCGCGAGCATATGAACAAGGTCTATGGCCTGATGGCGACGGCGATGCTGGTGACGGCAGCGGCGGCGTTCGGGCTGAACCAGCTGGCCGTTCAGAACGGGACCCTGACCGAGATCGGTCGCCTGATTTATACCACGCCGCTGAAATGGGTGCTGATGTTCGCGCCCCTGCTGGTGGTCTTCGCCTTCGGCGCGGCCGTCTATCGCCTGTCGACCCAGGCCGCGACCGCGATCTTCTATGGCTTTGCCATGCTGATGGGCATGTCGCTCAGCTGGATCTTCCTGCGCTATACCGGCATCTCGATCACCACCACCTTCGTCGCCACGGCCGCCGCTTTTGCTGGCTTGTCGATCTATGGCTACACGACCAAGCGTGACCTGTCGGGGATGGGTTCGTTCCTGCTGATGGGGCTGATCGGGCTGATCGTGGCCTCGATCGTCAACATCTTCCTGCAGTCGGGCGCGATGCAGTTCGCGATCTCGGTCATCGGCGTGCTGATCTTTGCCGGGCTGACCGCCTTTGACACGCAGCGGATCAAGAACACCTATCTTGAGCTTGCGAACTCGAACGCGGATTTCCTGGGCAAGGCCGCCATCATGGGCGCGCTGAACCTGTATCTGGATTTCCTGAACATGTTCATGTTCCTGCTGCAGTTCATGGGCGACAACCGCTGATCCTGACGACATGACGCAAAAGGCCCCGCGAACGCGGGGCCTTTTTTCATTGCAAGGCGCGTTCAGCTTACGGCCATTCCTTGGCGACCATGGTCAGCACGTCATACTGCGCCACGACCTCGTCCTTCTGGTTGGTCACCCGGCAATCCCACCGCACCTCGGCATGTTCGGCGTTCTCGCGCGGATTGATCTCCTTGCAGGTCAGGCGGACCTGCAGCGTGTCGCCGAAATACACCGGGATCAGGAAGCGCAGATTGTCGACGCCGTAATTGGCCAGCACCGGGCCCGGATCGGGATCGACGAACAGCCCCGCCGCGAAGGACGCGATCAGATAGCCATGCGCCACCCGGTCGTCGAAGAAGGGGTTCGCCTTGGCGGCCTCGCTGTCCATATGCGCATAGAAGGTGTCGCCGGTGAAATGGGCGAAATGCTCGACATCCTCCTGCGTCACCTCGCGGGCGGGGGTGACGATCTGGTCGCCCAGTCGCAGTTCCGACACCGGCTTGCGGAAGGGGTGCTGCCCCTGCTGCGCGTCGGCACCGTCCGACCAGATGCCGGTGACGGCGGTCAGCAGTTCGGGCGGGCCCTGGATCGCGCTGCGCTGCATGTAGTGCTTGACCGCGCGCATGCCGCCCAACTCCTCGCCACCACCCGCGCGGCCGGGGCCGCCATGGATCAGCGGGGCCAGCGGGCTGCCATGCCCGGTCGATGACTTGGCGCTCTTCCGGTTACCGATCATCACGCGGCCGTGATAGGACGCGATCCCCAGCACCAGATCATGCGCGACCTCGTTGCTGTTGGTAAAGACCGAGGCCACCAGCGAGCCCTTGCCCTGCCGCGCCAACGACACGGCCTGCTCGTTGCTCTCGTAAGGCATCAGCGTGACGACCGGGCCGAACGCTTCAACATCATGGGCGGCGGCCTGTGCGGGGTCTTCGGCCAGCATCACCACCGGGTTGACGAAGGCGCCGCGCTTGGTGTCGCCAGAGCCGACCTGCACCTCATCCGGGTCGCCCAGCACGATGCGCGCGCTGCGCTGCAATTCGGCGATGCGGTCGCGCACCTCCTCGCGCTGGTCGAGGCTGGCGAGCGGCCCCATGCGGGTCTGCTTGTCGGCCGGGTCGCCGGTGACGGTCTTGCCCAGACGTTCCGACAGCGCGGCGATGGCGGCGTCGACATGCTGCGCGGGCAGGATGGCGCGACGGATGGCGGTGCATTTCTGCCCGGCCTTGCTGGTCATCTCGCGCTGGATCTCGCGGATGAACAGGTCGAACTCTTCGCTGCCCGGCCCGGCATCGCTGCCCAGGATCGAGGCGTTCAGGCTGTCGGCCTCCATCGTGAAGCGGACCGAGTTCTCGATGATCGCGGGCGAGGTGCGCAGCCTCCGCCCGGTCTCGGCCGAGCCGGTAAAGGTCACGACGTCCTGACAGGTCACATGGTCCAGCAGATCGCCCGCCGAACCTGCGACAAGCTGCAGCGCGCCTTCGGGCAGGATGTCCATGTCGATGATGCGGCGCACCATCAGCTCGGTCAGATAGGCAGTCTGGCTGGCCGGTTTCACGATCGCGGGCATCCCGGCGATCAGGTTCGGCGCGATCTTTTCCAGCATCCCCCAGACCGGGAAGTTGAAGGCGTTGATGTGGATCGCCACCCCTTCCATCGGCGACAGGATGTGCTGTGCGGAAAAGCTGTCATCTTGCGACAGCTTCTCGACCGGGCCGTCGGGGATGACATGGACGTTCGGCAGCTCGCGCCGGGCTTTCGAGGCCATCGTCAGCAGCGTGCCGATGCCGCCCTCGATATCGACCCAGCCATCGGCGCGGGTGGCCCCGGTCCACAGGCTTTCGGCGTAGAAATCCTCCTTCATGTCCAGCAGCTTCAGGCCGATTTCCTTCAGCATCAGCGCGCGTTGATGGGTGGTCAGCGCGCGCAGCGCCGGACCGCCCTTGCTGCGCCCGTAATCGAGCGTCTCGGCATGCGCGAATCCGCTGGCGTCGATCAGGGCCACGACCTCGCCGGTCGCCGCGTTCAGCAGCGGCTTGCCGTCGCGGCTGCCGGTCCGCCATTGCCCGCAGACATAGGATTGCAACAGCCGAGGCTGGGTTTGAATGTTCATGTCCGGTCCTTTCAGGCAAGCCCCATCGGCATCAGCAGGTCGCGGACCCGCTGCGCCCAGGTCTCGCGCAGTTCTTCGTTGGGATGATGACGCAGGCCAAAGCGCGACAGCGTCTCATAGCGTTTCGAGGCCGCCTTGCCAAAGCTCGCCTCGACCCGCGGCCGCCAGTATTCGACCGATCGCGCGGCCTCGGCGCGGCCTTCGTCCGTGGTCAGGATCTCGCGCAGACCGTTCAGGCCCAGCTCGACATGGCGGGCCTCGCGCGGGGCGATGTCGCGGAACACCTCGGCCAAGGGCGTATAGCTGGAGGCTTTCAGCTCATCGAGCTGCACGATGGTCGCAAGCCCCATCAGCACGTTCATCACCACCGCGTCGCCATAGCCCTGGATCGGATAGTGGAACACCGACAGCCGCATGTCGTCGCCGTGGCGGGCGGGGGCGAGGTCGGCGTCGCGGTCCATCCGCGCGGCCCAGTCGTGGCGGCGGTCATAGCGCGCCATATCGGCGCCGAATTCGCCCATCACCGCCAGCACCTTGCCCGCATGTTCCAGCTTTTGCTGGGTGATCCGGGCCGCGGCGATGCGGTTGCGGATGCCGGGCGCGTCGTTGATCGTGTCGGCAAAGCCCGCCGCCCCCGCCAGTTCGCTGTCCACGAAGGACGCCATCAGCCGCATCAGCTCGCCCCGGTAGCGCGGCGGGACATTGGCCGGAGAGGTCAGTTTCCCGCCCTGGGCCAGATAATCGTCGATATTCATCTCGGTCATGGCTGCCCCTTATTCGTCATAGCTGACGACGATACGGTCGGTCAGCGGATAGCATTGACAGGTCAGCACATAACCCTGCGCGACCTCGTAATCCTCCAGCGCGTGGTTGACGGCCATCTCGGCCTCGCCTTCCAGCACCTTGGCGCGGCAGGTCGAGCAGACGCCGGCCTTGCAGGCGAAGGGCGCGTCCAGATCGGCGGCCAGCGCGGCCTCGAGCAGGCTTTGCCCCTGTTTCGGCATCTGGAAGGTCCGGGTCGCGCCGTCCAGCGTCACCACGGCCTCGGTGCTGACGCCGGTGTCGGCGGTGTCCTTGCTGACCGCGCGCTTGCGCGCCCGGCCCGGCTGGCCCGAGGCGAACAGCTCGAACTTGATCTGGCTGTCATCCAGCCCCGCCTTGCGCAGGCTGTCCGAGACGGTCAGCATCATGCCTTCGGGCCCGCAGATGAAGGCGGTGTCGATGCTGGCCGGGTCGATCCAGTTGTCGAACAGCGCCTGCATCTTTTCGGCGTCGATGCGGCCGGTGAACAGGTCGATCTCCTGCCCCTCGGATTTCAGTACATGGATGATCGACAGCCGGCCCAGATAGGTGTTCTTAAGGTCTTCCAGCTCTTCTCGGAACATGATCGAGCTGACGGCGCGGTTGGCATAGACCAGCGTCACCCGGCTTTTCGGCTCTCGCGCCAGCGTCGTGCGGATGATCGACAGGACCGGCGTGATCCCCGACCCGGCGGCGACGGCCAGGTATTGCCGGCTGGCCTGGGGGTCGAGGTCGGTGTGGAACCGCCCCATCGGCGGCATGGCGTGCAGCTCCATCCCCGGCGCGAGTTCCTCATTCGCCCAGGTCGAGAATGCGCCGCCGTCGACGCGCTTGATGCCCACGCGCAGCACGCCGTCATCGAGACCCGCGCAGATCGAATAGGACCGGCGCAGCTCTTCGCCGTCGAATTCGCGGCGAAAGGTCAGGTACTGGCCTTGGGTGAAGTTGAACTTCTCCGCATCCTCGGGCTGAGGCTTCAGGGTGACCACGACAGCGTCGCGGGTGTCACGGCGGATATCGGTGACTTCAAGAGGCAGGAATCGAGCCATGACGGTTCCTCTAATGGCATTTGAAATAGTCAAAGGGTTCCAGGCAGGCGTTGCAGACCCAGCTTGCCTTGCAGGGCGTCGATCCGAACTGGCTGACGCGCCGCGTCTGGTTCGACCCGCAGCGCGGGCACGGCACGGTCAGGTTGCCCTGCCCGGTCAGCGCGGTGATCCGCCCGGCGACGTCGCCATCGGGCGCGGTCCCGTCGATGGGCGGCGCGATGCCGTAGTCGCGCAGCTTGTCGCGGCCTTCCTGACTGATCCAGTCGGTCGTCCAGGGCGGCGCCAGCCGGCGTTCCAGCCGCAGCTTCTCGATCCCCTTGGCGCGCAGGTGGTTCTCGATATCGAGGTTGATCACCGCGGTGGCGGGGCAGCCCGAATAGGTGGGCGTGACGGTGACGACCAGCGTGTCGTCCTGCCACTCCACATCGCGGATGATCCCCAGATCGGTCAGCGAGATCACCGGGATTTCCGGGTCCGGCACCTCGGACAGCCAGTCCCAGATCTGCGAGACGGCGGCGCGCATCCTACCAGCTCGCGCCGGGATAGGCCCGCTGCAGGAACTGCATCTCGGCGAGGATAAAGCCCAGATGCTCGGTATGGGTGCCCTGCTTGCCGCCCTTCTGAACATAGGTGCTGTCGGGGATGGTCAGCGTCGCCTCGGTCAGGACCGAGGTCACGGTATCGTCCCAGGCCGCGCGCAGGCTGGCCGGATCGGGCGCCACGCCGGCATCGGCCATCGCCTTGTCGGTCTCGTCGCTGAGGAACATCTCGAGCGCGTAGTTCCACTGATCGTCCAGCGCATCCTGCATCCGGCGGTGGCTTTCGGTCGTGCCGTCACCCAGCGCGATCACCTGTTCCGCCGAGCGTTCCAGATGATAGCTGACCTCTTTCAACGCCTTGGCGGCAATATCTGCCACGCGCTGATCCGCGGATTTCAGCAGCCCGGTCAGCTGGTGATAATGGAAGGCGTCGAACAGGAACTGCCGCATCAGCGTCGCCGCGAAATCGCCGTTGGGGCGTTCGACCAGCAGCAGGTTGCGGAAATCCCAGGCGTCGCGCAGATAGGCCAGATCGTCGGCCGAGCGGCCCTTACCCTCGACCTCGCCGGCCAGCCCCAGCCACAGCGAGGTCTGCCCGATCAGGTCGAGCGCCATGTTGGCCAGCGCGATATCCTCCTCGAGCACCGGACCGTGGCCGCACCATTCGGAATTGCGATGGCCGAGGATCAGGGCGTTGTCGCCCATCCGCAGCAGGAACTCGAACAGCGCGTCCTGATCGGCGTCGGGCGCGGGCGCGTGGCCGCTGCCCTCATTCGCCTGCCGGGCCGCCAGACGGGCTGCGTCGGGGGTCATGACATCGGGAAGCGACGGCATCACATATGCCCCACTTCGTCGGGGATGTCGTAGAAGGTGGGGTGGCGATAGACCTTGTCATTCGCCGGCTCGAACAGCGGGCCCTTTTCCGACGGGCTGCTGGCCGAGATCTCGGACGATCTGACGACCCAGATGCTAACGCCCTCGTTGCGGCGGGTATAGACGTCGCGGGCATGCTTGATCGCCAGTTCGGCGTCAGGGGCGTGCAGACTGCCGACGTGACGGTGGTTGAGGCCGTGCTGGCCCCGGATAAACACCTCGTACAGAGGCCATTCGCTGGACATCGGATATCCTCCCCTTGCCCTGGCTGAGTTTGGAAGGGCAGCGTCGCCGCCCCCCGGTCACGCGCAGCGTTGCGGCTGCGTTATTCGGCGGCGACGCTGGTGCGGCGTGCGGCACGCTTGCGGGCATGGGCCATCATCGCCTCGCGATACCATGCGCCGTCGTCCCACGCCTTGACGCGCGCGCCCAGACGTTCCTTGTTGCAGGGACCGTTGCCCTTGATGACCTCGAAGAACTCGGACCAGTCCGGCTCGCTGAAGTCGTGGCCGCCCTTTTCCTCGTTCCATTTCAGGTTCGGGTCGGGGATGGTCAGGCCCAGATATTCGGCCTGCGGCACGGTCTGATCGACGAATTTCTGGCGCAGTTCGTCATTGGTGTTGATCTTGATCTTCCACGCCATCGACTGCGCCGAATGGACCGAGTCCTTGTCGGACGGGCCGAACATCATCAGCGCCGGATACCAGAAGCGGTTCAGCGCGTCCTGCACCATGCGCTTTTGCGCCTCGGTCCCCTGCATCATCCGGCGCAGCAGGTCATAGCCCTGACGCTGGTGAAAGCTTTCTTCCTTGCAGATGCGGATCATCGCCCGGCTATAGGGGCCATAGCTGGTGCGCTGCAGCGGCACCTGGTTCATGATCGCCGCGCCATCGACCAGCCAGCCAACCGCGCCGATATCGGCCCAGGTCAGCGTCGGATAGTTGAAGATGGACGAATACTTCATGTCCCCGGAATGCAGCTTTTCCAGCAGCTCGTCACGGCTGACGCCAAGCGTTTCGGCGGCACAATACAGATACAGCCCGTGCCCGGCCTCGTCCTGCACCTTGGCCAGCAGGATCTGCTTGCGTTCCAGGGTGGGGGCGCGGGTGATCCAGTTGCCCTCGGGCAGCTGGCCGACGATTTCGGAATGGGCGTGCTGGCCGATCTGGCGGATCAGCGTCTTGCGATAGCCTTCCGGCATCCACTCTTTCGGTTCGATCTTTTCGCCGCGGTCGATGCGGTCCTGAAAGGCCAGTTCTTCGGGCGACATCTCATCGCGCGATTTCTGGCCCTCGGATTTGACGAGCTGTGCATACATGGCAGTTCCTCCTCAGACGCGTTCGATGATGATGGCGATGCCCTGGCCGACGCCGATGCACATGGTGCAAAGGGCATAGCGCCCGCCGCTGCGCTGCAACTGATACATGGCCGTGGTGACCAGCCGCGCGCCCGACATGCCAAGCGGATGACCCAACGCGATGGCCCCGCCATTGGGGTTAACATGGGGTGCATCGTCGGGCAGTCCGAGGTCGCGAAGTGTCGCAAGCGACTGGCTGGCGAAGGCCTCGTTCAGCTCGATCACGTCCATCTGGGACAGCTCCAGCCCGGCGCGTTCCAGCACTTTGCGGGCCGCCGGGGCCGGGCCGATGCCCATGATCCGCGGCTGCACACCAGCCGCCGCCATGGCCACGATGCGAGCCTTGGGCGTCAGCCCGTTGCGCTCGGCCGCCTCGCGGCTGGCGATCAGCAGTGCACAGGCGCCGTCATTGACGCCCGAGGCGTTGCCGGCGGTCACGGTCTTGTCCGGCCCGTTGACGCCCTTCAGGCCTGA
The DNA here is from genome assembly GCF_002865605.1 of Paracoccus jeotgali. Taxonomy (NCBI): domain Bacteria; kingdom Pseudomonadati; phylum Pseudomonadota; class Alphaproteobacteria; order Rhodobacterales; family Paracoccaceae; genus Paracoccus; species Paracoccus jeotgali. The sequence goes on along the minus strand of NZ_CP025583.1, from coordinate 980,632 downwards.
CAGCTTTTCAGCCGTGGTGCCGGGGCGCGGATGTTCGTCGGTGTCGACGACGATCGGATCGCTCTTGCGCTGCGGGATGGTGACGGGGGTGATTTCGTCGCGGAACAGTCCGGCCTGTTCGGCGGCGGCCCAGCGCGCCTGGCTGCGGGCGGCGAATTCGTCCTGATCCTCGCGGCTGACGGCATAATCCTCGGCCACGTTGTCGGCGGTCTGGGGCATCGAATCGACGCCGTATTCGGATTTCATCCGGGGATTGACGAAGCGCCAGCCGATGGTGGTGTCATAGACCGCGTTGCTGCGGCTGAAGGCGGTGTCGGCCTTGGGCATGACGAAGGGGGCGCGCGACATGCTCTCGACCCCGCCGGCGATGACCATGTCGCAATCGCCGGACCTGATCGCGCGTGCGGCCATGCCGACCGCATCCATGCCAGAGCCGCAAAGCCGGTTGACGGTGGTGCCCGGGACATCGACCGGCATCCCGGCCAGCAGGGCGGCCATGCGCGCCACGTTGCGGTTATCCTCGCCCGCCTGGTTGGCGCAGCCATAGATCAGATCGTCGACACTGGACCAATCCACATCCGGGTTCCGCGCCATCAGCGCCGCCAGCGGCACCGCGGCCAGATCGTCGGCCCGAACGCTCGACAGCGCGCCGCCATAGCGTCCGATGGGGGTGCGGATTGCGTCACAGATGAATGCCTCGGCCATGCTCTCTCCCTTCATGGCGCCGATCAGTTTCAGAATTACTGACCGACCGTTCGGTTATTTATACGCGACTCGCCGCACCGGGCAAGAAAAATCTGCAAGCGCCCTGTCGCGCCATCACCAATGCGGCGGTTTCTGGTCGCCCAGCGGGATGGTGCTGCCCTCGGCCACCTCGCGTTCGGCCTCGCGTTCCAGCAGCATCCCGACCCGCGCGCGCATCCGCGCAAGCTCCGATTCCTGCCGCGCCACGACGTCGGACAGATCCTCGACCACCCGCGTCAGATGCGCGATCGCCTCTTCCAGAGGCTGCAACTTGTTCATTCCATCCATCTCCGCTAAGTCGCCTGCAACGATCAGGGACAGCTTCCATGCCGCAGGACAAGAAGAAAACGCCCCGCCCCCGGGCCGAGACGCCCAAGGGCTTCCGCGATTATTTTGGCGCCGACGTGACCGAACGCAAGGCGATGCTGGACCGCATCGCGGCGATCTATCACCTGCACGGGTTCGAGCCGCTGGAAACCTCGGCCATCGAATCCGTCGAGGCGCTTGGCAAGTTCCTGCCCGATGTGGACCGTCCCAATGCCGGCGTCTTCGCCTGGCAAGAGGAAGACGTCCCCGGCGGCGGGCGCGGCGACTGGCTGGCGCTGCGCTATGACCTGACCGCGCCGCTTGCGCGGGTCGCAGCGCAGTTCCGCAACGACCTGCCCAGCCCCTATCGCCGCTATGCGATGGGGCCGGTCTGGCGCAACGAAAAGCCCGGCCCCGGCCGCTTCCGGCAGTTCTATCAATGCGATGCCGATACCGTCGGCAGCGCCTCGGTCGCCGCCGATGCCGAGCTTTGCGCGATGCTGGCCGATGCGCTCGAGGCGGTGGGGATCGCGCGCGGCGACTACATCGTGCGGATCAACAATCGCAAGGTGCTGAACGGCGTGCTCGAAGCCGCGAATATCCGGCCCGATCAGGCCGACGACGTGCTGCGCCAGATCGACAAGCTCGACAAGGTCGGCGCGGATGGCGTGCGGCAATTGCTGACCGTGGGCCGCAAGGATGACAGCGGTGCGATGATCGAGGGCGTCGGTCTGGATGACACGCAGACCCAGCCGCTGCTGGCGTTCATGACCTCGAAAGGCGCCGATAACGCGGAAACGCTGGCCAATCTGCGCGCGGCGGTCGGCGCGTCCAAGATCGGCGCGGAAGGCGTGGACGAGCTGGCGCAGATCGCGGACATGCTCTCGGCGCTTGGCGTGGGCGAGGATCGGGCGGTGATCGACCCTTCGGTCGTGCGCGGCCTTGGCTATTATACCGGCCCGGTGTTCGAGGCCGAACTGACCTTCGAGATCCTCGACGACAAGGGCCGCAAGCGGCAGTTCGGCAGCGTCGCCGGGGGCGGGCGCTATGACGGTCTGGTCGAGCGTTTCACCGGCCAGAAGGTGCCAGCAACCGGCGTCAGCATCGGCGTCGACCGTCTGCTGGCCGCGCTGCGCGCCAAGGGGCTCAGCGGCAGCGACACGCGCGGGCCGGTGGTGGTCACGGTCATGGATCGCGAGCGCATGGCCGATTATCACGCCATGGCGGCCGAGCTGCGCGACACCGGCATCCGGGCCGAGGTCTATCTGGGCAACCCCAAGAACTTCGGCAACCAGTTGAAATACGCCGACAAGCGCAACGCCCCGGTGGCGGTCATCCAGGGCGGGGACGAGGCCGCGCGCGGCGTGGTCCAGATCAAGGACCTGATCCTCGGCGCACGCCTCGCGGCCGAGGTCAGCCACGAGGAATGGAAATCCCAGCCCGCCCAGACCGAGGCCCCGCGCGAGGATCTGGTCGCCGCCGTCCGCGAGATGCTGGCGCGATGGTAAGCAAATCCGACCGGCAGGCCGTCGGTCAGCGCCTGCTGGCCGAGTTCCGTGCCGCAGGCGCGGTCGAGGTCGCGCCCGACATCCTGCTCGACGCGGGCACGCTGCTGGATCTGTATGGCGAGGACATGCGCGCGCGCGCCTATGTCACAACCGACCCGGTCCGGGGCGAGATGGTGCTGCGGCCCGACTTCACCGTGCCCGTGGTGCGGATGCACATGGCCGGCGGGGCGGAACCCGCGCGTTACTGCTATCTGGGCGAGATCTTCCGAAAGCAGGATCAGGGCGACACTCGCCCCGCGCACCCGCGCGAAAACGAGTATCTGCAGGCGGGTTTCGAGGTCTTTGCCGACGATCCCGACGCCGACGCGGCGCTGTTTGCGCTGTTCCACCGCCTGCTGGCCCCGCACAGTCCGGTCGCGGTGATGGGCGACATGGACATCCTGCTGGACGCCGTGGGCGCCCTGCCCCTGTCCGATGCCCGCCGCGCCGCGTTGCTGCATCACGTCTGGCGGCCGCGGCGGTTTTCGCGGCTGCTGCAGCGCTTCTCGACGCAGGTGACGCCGCGCGACTTTCCCGCCAGCGACGCGCCCTGGACCGGCCTGCGCACCGGCCCGCAGATGGAGGCGCGGATCGCGCTGCTGAACGCCGAGGCGCAGGAAACGCCCCTGCCCGCCGAGTGGACCAAGCGCCTCGACCGCCTGTTCGCCGTCGCCGCCCCGCCCCCGAGGCGCTGCGCGAGCTACGCGACATCGCCGCCGAGATGCCCGCCATCGATGCAGCGGTGACGCGGCTTGCCGACCGGCTGGACCGGATCGCGACGCGCGGCATCGATCCGGCGCAGATCCGCTTTGACGCCAGCCACGGCCGCGCGACGATGGAATATTACGACGGCATGACCTTCAGCTTTGCCGCGCCGGGAAAGCCTGACTGGCCGCCCATCGCCTCGGGCGGGCGCTATGACGCGCTGACTGCGCAGCTGGGGGCGTCCCTGGGCACGGGTCGCGCCATCCCCGCCGTCGGCGGCATCATCCGCCCGGGCCTGATCGCGGAACTGGAGGCAATGTGCTGAAACTGGGCGTGCCGTCCAAGGGGCGGCTGATGGACGACACCTTCCGCTGGTTCGGCAAGCGCGGCATCACCCTGTCGCGCAGCGGGTCCGAACGCGAATATGCCGGCCGGGTCGAGGGCGCGGATCTGTCGCTGGTGCTGCTGTCGGCGGGCGAAATCCCGCGCGAACTGGCCTCGGGCCGGATCGATCTGGGCGTCACCGGATCGGATCTGGTGCGCGAAAAGCTGGCCGGCTGGCGGTCGGACGTGCAGGCGCTGATGCCGATGGGCTTTGGCCATGCCGATCTGGTGCTGGCGGTGCCGGCCTGCTGGCGCGACTGCGAGACGCTGGACGATCTGGCGGCGATCACCCGGCAATTCCGTGCCGATCACGGCTTTCGGCTGCGGATCGCGACGAAATATCACCGGCTGGTGCGGGCCTTCCTGTCGGAACAGGAAATCGCGGACTATCAGCTTGTCGACAGCCAGGGCGCGACCGAGGGCACCGTCGCCAACCTGACCGCCGAGGCGATTGCCGACATCACCAGCAGCGGCGAAACCCTGCGCGCCAACCACCTGAAGATCCTGCCCGACGCGCTGATCCATGCCAGCCAAGCGACGCTGTTCGCCTCGAACAAGGCGGATCAGGACGCCGTCGCGGCCCTGTCGGCGCGGCTGGCAGCCGAGGGGTAGCCCCCGGCAGGCGGGGCCAAGCCCCGCCGCCGCGCATTCAGAACGCCGCGTCGAACACCGGCTGATAGATCGCCTGCAAACGCGCCACCGCTTCGGAGGGCGACATCTCTTGAGATTCACCCGTGCGGCGGCAGGTCAGTTCCACCGTGTTGGTCTTCAGCCCGCGCGGGCCGACCGTGATGCGCCAGGGCAGCCCGATCAGGTCCATGGTGGCGAATTTCGCCCCCGCCCGTTCGTCGCGGTCGTCATACAGCACATCCAGCCCATTCGCCGTCAGGTCGCGATACAGCGCCTCGCACGCCGAGTCGACCGACGGATCGCCCTGTTTCAGGTTCACGATCCCGGCGTGGAAGGGGGTCACGCCCTCGGGCCAGATGATGCCGCGCTCGTCATGGCTGGCCTCGATGATGGCGCCCAGCAGGCGGCTGACGCCGATGCCGTGGCTGCCCATGTGCACCGGCACCCGCGCGCCGTCGGGGCCGACGACCGTGGCGCCCATCGGTTCGGAATATTTGGTGCCGAAATAGAAGATCTGCCCGACCTCGATCCCGCGGGCGCTGCGGCGGCGCTCTTCGGGGATCTGGTTGAAGACGGATTCGTCATGGGTCTCGTCGGTGCGGGCATAGCGGCTGGTGAATTCGTCCAGCACCGCCTGACATTCCTCGACGCTGTCATAGTCGATCTGCCGGTCGCCAAAGCGCAGATCGGCGATCTGGCTGTCATAGAAGACCTCGGATTCGCCGGTCTCGGCCAGCACCAGAAACTCGTGCGTGTCGTCGCCGCCGATGGGACCGCTATCGGCGCGCATCGGGATCGCCTGCAGGCCCATGCGTTCATAGGTGCGCAGATAGCTGACCAGATGCCGGTTATAGGCGTGCAGCGCGGCTTCCTTGGTCAGGTCGAAGTTATAGCCGTCCTTCATCAGGAACTCGCGCCCGCGCATGACGCCGAAGCGCGGCCGGATCTCGTCGCGGAACTTCCACTGGATGTGGTAGAGCGTCAGCGGCAGATCCTTGTAGCTGTTGATATGGCTGCGGAAGATGTCGGTGATCATCTCCTCGTTGGTGGGACCGTATAGCAGGTCGCGCTTGTGGCGGTCGGTGACGCGCAGCATCTCTTCGCCGTAATCGTCGTAACGCCCGCTTTCGCGCCACAGATCGGCCGATTGCAGCGTCGGCATCAGCAGCGGAATATGGCCCGCGCGCTGCTGTTCCTCGTGCACGATCTGCTCGACCTGGCGCAGCACCTTGTAGCCAAGCGGCAGCCAGGAATAGATCCCCGCCGCCTGCTGCTTGATCATCCCCGCACGCAGCATCAGCCGGTGACTGACGATCTGCGCCTCTTTCGGGTCTTCCTTGAGAACGGGCAGGAAATATCGGGTCAGACGCATGGTGGGCCTTTGTTGAAACAGCCTGCCCCGGTTAGCGCAAGCCCCGGCTGTCGGCAAGGCCGCGCTTGGCGGCGGGATTGGCGGTTGACACCAGCCCTGCGCGGTCTATAAGCGCCGCTTCATTGGTGTTGGTGGACCCCGCAAGGGGAACCCTGTCAGGCGTATGCCAGAGGACAACGCCCTTTTGAAACACACAAAAGGAGATCAGCCGTGACCAAACGCACGTCTGCCAAGTACAAGATCGACCGCCGCATGGGCGAAAACATCTGGGGCCGCGCGAAATCGCCGGTCAACCGTCGCGAATATGGCCCCGGCCAGCACGGTCAGCGCCGCAAGCAGAAGCTGTCGGACTTCGGCACCCAGCTGCGCGCCAAGCAGAAGCTCAAGGGCTATTACGGTGACCTGACCGAAAAGCAGTTCCGCCGCATCTATGGCGAGGCCGAGCGTGTGCGCGGCGATACCGGCGAGAACCTGATCGGCCTGCTCGAGCGTCGTCTGGACGCCGTCGTCTATCGCGCGAAATTCGTGCCCACGATCTTTGCCGCCCGTCAATTCGTGAACCACGGCCATATCGAGGTGAACGGCAAGCGCGTCAACATCGCGTCCTATCGCGTCAAGGAAGGCGACGTCGTCTCGATCCGCGAGCGTTCGCGTCAGCTGGCCATCGTGATGGAAGCCGTGGCGCTGGCCGAGCGTGACGTGCCGGACTATCTCGAAGTCGACCACAACAAGATGACCGCGACCTTCGTGCGCACCCCGATGCTGGGCGACGTGCCCTATGCCGTCGTGATGGAGCCGAACCTGGTCGTCGAATACTACGCCAAGAACTGATCCGCTTCGCGGAGGTTCTGTGCGCTCGGGAAGATGGGCCGTCCTTCGGGGCGGCCCTTTTTCTTTGGGGGCGCGGGTATGCCGCGTTAGCTGGTCCGGGGGCGGCTGCGTCGGAGCCTTCGGCAGGTCCGGGCAGTGATAACTTGCGGCGGGACGTTGTGTCGGAGGTGGCACTGGTGGCGGGTCTGGCGGTGCTGCGGTCAAGTGCTTACACGGGCACCCGCCGAGTTGCGACTCGCTTGGAATTTGGGCGCGACTGACACCACCGAACCCTCAATATCTCGTTTTCCTCGGCGCTGACGGTGATAGGGTTCGCCCATGCTCGACCCCAACGAAACCCCGACCTCTCTTCATGCAGCCGTCGCGCGGGTGCTGCGGGCATATCGGCGGCTTCTGCGACGGCATTGGCAGGCGCCGGCTGAACTCGGGCGGGTCAGCACTTGGCTACAGTCCATTGGGATGGCAGCCCTTTTTCTGCTGATCGGGTACCTCATCCTCGGCTGACGGATTGATGCGACGCGCGGCACGGCAAGCCGACTCTCGTCAAATGGAAATGCCCGCAGCGTCAGGGACGCGGCGGGCAGAGGGTCGTTTTCATTCGGCGTTGGCCAGAGGCTTAGCCCGAGACCCTATTTCTTGTCCTTCAGCGCCGCGAGGACGGCAAAGGGGTTGTCGGGGTCGATCGGTTTTTCGCTGCGCGGGGGGCGGGCGGTGAAGCTTTTCGGCTTCTGGTCGCGCTCGTTGCGGTCGAACTTGCCCCGGCCGGGCTTGCCGCCACGCGCGTCGCCCTTGTCGCCGCGCTCGCTACGCTGCGGCTTGCCACCGGGTTTGCCGCCCGGCTTGCCCTCTGCCCGCGCGCCCTCGGGCTTCGGTCCGCGCCCGCGCGGGGCTGTGGCCGCAGGCGCATCGTCCCGCCGCCCCTGCCGCCGAGCGTTCTGCGCCGGCCGCTGCCCCCGCGGACGGGGTTGCCAGCGGAAGGTATAGAAGGTCTCGGTCTCTGCCGCTTGCGCGGCGTCAGCGTCGGGAGTGTCGGCAGAAGATCGGCCAGCCTCGGCCGTGTCGTCGGCGGATTTGCCAGCGTCTGCGGCGTCGGTTTTGGGTTCACCACCTTCGGCAGCGCCCGCATTGCGACCTTCGTCGGCTTCGCCTTCCGCTCGGGCAGCGTCAGCAGGCTCCGCCGTTTCAGCCTTACCCTTGTCAGCCGAAGCGGCGTCAGAGGTCGGCGTATCTGCCGCGACCCGCTCGGCCGGTGCAGCTTCGCCCGAGGCCGCGCCGGCAGCATCGCCAGCGGGCGCCTCGGCGGGCGCAGCGTCATCGCTAAGTGCCTGGCTCACAGCAGCGTCAGGCTTAACCGCCTCTCGCGGAGCAGCAGCTTCAACAGTCCCGCCCGTGGCAGGATCGCCCTCGACAGTATCGCCCTCGTCGGCCTTGCCCGCAGCCGCGTTGCTGGAAGCCGCTTCACCCGCCGCGCCAGCCTGCCCACCCTCGGGCGCCACCGCCTGCGAATCGCCTGCCTCGCGCCCCTGCGCCTGATCCGCCCCTTCAGCGGATTTCGCTTCCGCCTCTGCCGCGGCCTGTTTGCGGGCGGCCTGTTCGGCCTCCCATCGGGCGCGGGTTTCGGTGGCGAGGACGGATTCCTCCTCGGTCAACGGATGCTCGGAATCGGCAGCCGGTTCGGCGGCGGGCGCGGGTTCGGCCGCTTCCGTCGCCTCGGCGCGGGCCTTGGGGCGCTCGCCCTTTTCGGCGGCATAGCCCAGACCTTCCATCAGCCCGGCGAATTGTTCCAGCGTCATGCCGGTGATCGACAGCATGTCGGCGGTGGCCTCGAAGCCGCCGCGCGTGTCCTGCGTGCGCAGCATGTCGGCCAGACGCTCCAGCATGTCGATGCGGATGGCGCGGTCGCCGGCGGGGCGATAGCCCGACAGCGTGTAGACGCGCAGCGGCACGTCGCGGATGTTGGGGATGGTGACCAGCCCCGGCGGCGGGCTTTCGGGCAGCTCGGCCATGTCGTCCCACAGCCCCGACAGCAGCAGGCGCAGCCGGGTCGGCGCGGGTTTCAACAGCGCGGGCAGGAAGATGGTGAACTGACCAAAGCGGACGCCGTGCTTGCGCAGCAGGCCGCGCGCCTCCTGGTCCAGATCCTTGACCTCGGCGGCGACGTCCTCGCGCCGGATCAGGCCAAGCTGCTCGACCAGACGGAAGGCGAAACCGCGCGCCAGCCCGGTCAGACCCTCGTCGCGCTGCATCGCCAGCAGCGGCTCGAACAGCGTCGCCAGCTTGCGGTCGATGAAATGCTGCAGCCTGCGCCGGACCTTTTCGGCGATCTCGGGACCGGCCTCGTCATCGACGAAGACCTCGATCCCCGGCTTCATCGGCTCGCTGCCCTTGGCCAGCTTGCCGATGGCGGCGGTCCCCCACATCAGCCCGCCCTGCTCGGTGAAGTCGAGCTCGGTGTCAGGGGCGTTATAGAAGCGATCCGCGCGCAGATGGAATTCCGGGCGCAGCGCCTCGTATGCGGCGCGGTTCAGCATCTTTGCCTCTTCCGCGTTCTGGGTCGTGTCGGCACGGAACCGGAACCCTTCGAGCCGGCCGGCGAATTCGCCCTCGACGCTGACTTCACCCTTGTCGTTCACCTCGGCCACGAGGGTCTCCTTCTGCTTGAGCCGGCGCATCAATACCGAAGTGCGCCGGTCCACAAATCGTTGCGTCAGCGCGACGTGAAGCGCATCTGACAGGCGGTCTTCTACAGTGCGCGTCGCGTCGCGCCAATATGATTCATCCGCGACCCAGCCGGTTCGCTGCGCGACATAGGTCCAGGTGCGGATGAAGGCGAGGCGTTTCGACAGCGTGTCGATGTCGCCCTGGGTGCGGTCGATGCGCTCGATGGCGCGGGCCAGCCACTCGGCCGGGATCGGGCCGTCCTGCAGGAAGGTGAAGATCCGCAGCAGCAGGCTGGTGTGTTCAGCGGGCGAGATGCTGCGGAAATCGGGGATGCGGCACACATCCCACAGCAGCCGCACATCGGGGCCTTGGGTCACGCGGTCGATGATCTCGGGCATCTCGCGCAGGGTCTTCAGCGCGGCCAGATCGTCGGCCTCGCGCCCGCGGGTCAGCCATTCGCTGTCGGGCGCGGTCTCGAGGCTGGCGATCAGCCGGTCCATGGTGCCGAATTCCAGCCTGCGGTTGCGCCAGTTGAGCCGGCTGATCGGCGCGAAGCGGTGGTTTTCGATGGCGTCGATCAGGCCGGGGTCGAGCGGTGTGGCCTCGCCCGTCACGCCGAAGGTGCCGGGTTCGGTGTGGCGTCCGGCGCGGCCGGCGATCTGGCCCATCTCGTGGGGGAACAGCGGCCGCATGCGGCGACCGTCGAACTTGACGGTGGAAAAGAAACCGACATGGCGGATGTCGAGGTTCAGGCCCATGCCGATGGCGTCGGTGGCGACCAGGTGATCGACCTCGCCCGACTGATACATCGCCACCTGCGCGTTCCGCGTGCGCGGCGACAGCGCGCCCATGACCACCGCCGCCCCGCCTTTCTGACGGCGCAGAAGCTCGGCAATGGCATAGACGTCATCGACCGAAAACCCGACAATGGCCGAGCGCGGCGGCATCCGGCTGATCTTCTTCGACCCGGTCCAGGTCAGCGTCGAGAAGCGCTCGCGCCGCATGAACTGCACGCCGGGCACCAGCGCCGCGATGGCCGGGCGCATGGTGTCAGCGCCCAGAAGCAGCGTCTCGTGCAGGCCGCGGGCATGCAGCAGCCGGTCGGTGAAGACATGCCCGCGCTGCGGATCGGCGCAAAGCTGCACCTCGTCCACGGCGACGAAATCCGCGCCGATCTCGGGCATGGCCTCGGTGGTGGCGACCCAGTATTGCGCGCGCGGCGGCACGATGCGTTCCTCGCCCGTGACCAGCGCCACGACAGACGTCCCGCGCGCCTTGACGATGCGGTCATAGACCTCGCGCGCCAGCAGCCGCAGCGGCAGGCCGATGACCCCGCTGCGGTGGGCCAGCATCCGGTCGATGGCATAATGCGTCTTGCCGGTATTGGTCGGGCCGAGAACGGCCGTGATACGTGACATCGCTGCCCCTTTTCTGGCGCCGTCAGATGGACGTGCCGCTATCGGCCGTGTCAAGCCGGGCCGCCGCGTCGCGGGCGTCCTGCTGGTGGGGGTTGATCGACAGGCTGCGTCGCAGCGCATCGGCGGCGCGGTCGATATCGCCCAGTTCTTCAAGCATGGTGCCAAGCTGGGTCAGCGCCAGATATTGCCGCGGCTCGAGCGTCAGGGCGCGGGCCAGATCGGCGGCGGCGGGGCCGTAATCGCCGTTCAGCCAGAAGGCCATTCCACGCAGCTGAAAGCCCATCGCGTGCTCGGGCGCGTGGTCGGTCAGCGCGGTCAGATGCCCGATGGCCGCAACGTAGTCGCCCTGATCCAGCGCATCCTCGCCCCGCTGCTGGATCAGGTTCAGCGCGTCCGAGCCGGTATCCTCCCACGCAGTCAGGATCTCGGCCTCGGCCTTGATCCAGCCGTCGCCGTTCTGGCTGGCCAGCATGTCGAACAGCGCCGGATCGGCGGCAGCGGCGACCGCCCCGCCGGCAAAAGCGCCGGTCGTGCAGATAGCGGTGGCAATTGCCGCAAGGGCATGATGGAAAATCGGGACGCGCCTGTTCATACAGGTCTTGTAAACCGACAGGCTGGGACCCGCCAGCCGAAGAAGGAGAAACCGATGAGCAATGTGATCCCCGGCGCCGTCGCCGCGTTGAACGAAAAGCTGGGCGGCTTTGCGGACGGTACCGCGAAATTCGTCATCAAGGACGAGGGCTCGATCATGGTCGATTCCGAGGGCGCGCGCGCCGGCGATGAAGAGGCCGACGTCACCCTGACCGCCAGCCGCGAGACGTTCGAGGGGCTGCTGGACGGCTCGGTCAATCCGACCATGGCCTATATGTCGGGCAAGCTGGGCATCGACGGCAATATCGGGCTGGCGATGAAGCTGGGCTCGGCGCTGTCCTGATCGCCTGACGCGATCCCGCGCGGTCGGGGGCGCCAATGCGCGCTTCCAACCGCTGCGGATTGTGCTACAGCACCGGCATGACGCCAACATCTGCCCCCTTCCATCAGTTCGACGACACGACGCAGCGTCCGGCGCAGGCCTTCTGGCTGCGCAGCGATGACGACATCCGCCTGCGCGCGGCGCTGTGGCGGGCCACCGACGCCGCAGGCACGGTGCTGCTGTTCCCCGGCCGCACCGAATATGTCGAGAAATACGGCCCCTTTGCCGCCCGGCTGACCGATGCCGGGCTGAACGTGCTGACCATCGATTGGCGCGGTCAGGGGCTGGCGGACCGGCTGCAGGACCGGCACCGGCTGGGCCATATCGACGAATTCGCGCAATATCAGCTGGATGTGCTGGCCATGGTCGAGGCCGCGACCGCGCTCGATCTGCCCGAGCCGTGGCATCTGCTGGCCCATTCCATGGGCGGCGCCATCGGGCTTGCGGCGCTGGAAAACGGGCTGCCGGTGTCCACCGCGACCTTTTCGGCGCCGATGTGGGGCATCAATCACGCGCCCATCCCGCAGGGCTTCGCCCTTGGCCTGTCCGGCGTTGCCGGTCGGCTGGGGCGCGGCGGACGCGCGGCCTTTGGCACCGGCGGCGAGGGCACCTATGTGCTGGACGAGCCGTTCCGCGACAACATGCTGACGGGCGATGCCGATAGCTGGGCGCGGCTGCTGCGCGAGGCGGCGGCTTGGCCCGAGCTGACCCTTGGCGGGGCCAGCTTCCGCTGGGTGGGCGAGGCGCTGCGCGAATGTCGCCGGCTGGCAACCCTGCCCGCCCCCGATCTGCCGGCGCTGATCACGCTCGGCTCGCGCGAGATGATCGTCTCGGCCCCCGCGATCCGCAAACGCGCCGCCGAATGGCCCGATGCGAGGCTGCTGGAACTGCCCGACGGTCACCACGAGGTGATGATGGAACGGCCCGAGCTGCAGGACCGCTTTCTGCTCGCCTTCCTCGAACTGGTCTATGGCGACAGCGCCGAACCCGAATCGCCTGCTGCGCCCATAAAATCGCACGACACCGCGACCGACCCGGAGCTTGTCGACGCCGAGGCCCAGGCAATGGACAGCGGGGCTTGATCCCGCGACCCGCAGCCTGCACATCAGGGACAACAGAAAGGAAGTCCCGATGCGCCCTGACCGCGAGTTTCTCCGCCGCCCCCTGCATGACACCGTCCGCGACGCCGGCCCCTCGGCCGGGCTGTCCGCGACCCAGACCGAGTTCGGCGCCCTGCCCGACTGGGATCTGACCGACCTCTACCCCGCCCCCGACGCGCCCGAACTGACCGCCGATCTGGAGGCGGTCGAGGAAAAGGCCGCAGCTTTCGCCGCCGATTACGAAGGCAAGCTGGCCGCGCTGGACGCGCCCGGCATGCTGGACGCGATCCAGCGATACGAGGAAATCGACATCCTCGTCGGCCGCATCATGTCCTATGTCGGGCTGCGCTATTACCAGAACACCACCGATTCCGCCCGGGCAAAGCAGATGTCGGACATTCAGGCCCGGATCACCGACGCGACCACGCCGCTGGTGTTTTTCAGCCTCGAATTCAACCGCGTGCCCGACGATCATTATCAGGCGCTGTTCACCGCGCCCGACGGTCCCGCGCGCTACAAGCCGGTCTTCGACCGCATGCGCGCCATGCGTCCGCACCAGCTCTCCGATGAGCTGGAAAAATTCCTGCACGACAACTCCGTCGTCGGGGCCGCCGCATGGAACCGGCTGTTCGACGAGACGATGGCCGGTCTGACCTTCCAGATCGACGGCGAAGAGATGCAGCTCGAGGCCGCGCTGACCCTGCTGACCGACCATGACCGCGCCCGGCGCGAGGCGGCGGCCCGCGCGCTGGCGCAGGTCTTTGGCGACAGGGTCAAGCTGTTCGCCCGCATCCACAACACGCTGGCCAAGGAAAAGGCCGTCGAGGACAAGTGGCGCAAGATGCCCTCGCCCGAATATGGACGCCACCTCGCCAACCATGTCGAGCCCGAGGTGGTCGAGGCGCTGCGCGACGCCGTCACCCGCGCCTATCCGCGCATCTCGCACCGCTATTACAAGCTGAAGGCCCGCTGGCTGGGGCTGGACAAGCTGCAGGTTTGGGACCGCAACGCGCCGCTGCCGACCGAAACCCCGCGCAGCGTCGGCTGGGACGAGGCGCGCCAGACCGTGCTGGACGCCTATGCGGGCTTTTCGCCGCGTCTGGCGGAACTGGCCGAGCCGTTCTTCGACCGCGGCTGGATCGACGCCGCCGTCAAGCCCGGCAAGGCGCCCGGCGCCTTCGCCCATCCGACCGTGACCACCGCGCACCCCTATGTGATGCTGAACTATCTGGGCAAGCCGCGCGACGTGATGACCCTGGCGCATGAGCTGGGCCACGGCGTCCATCAGCGGCTGGCCGCGCAGCAGGGCGAGCTGCTGTCCTCCACGCCGCTGACGCTGGCGGAAACGGCTTCGGTCTTTGGCGAGATGCTGACCTTCCGCAAGCTGCTGGCCGAGACCACCGATCCGGCGCAGAAAAAGGCGCTGCTGGCCGGCAAGGTCGAGGACATGATCAACACCGTCGTCCGCCAGATCAGCTTCTATGATTTCGAGCTGCGCCTGCACGCCGCGCGGGCCGAGGGCGAGCTGACCCCCGACGACATCAACGCGATCTGGATGGATGTGGCGACCGAAAGCCTCGGCCCGGCCTTCGAGTTCATGCCGGGATACGAGACCTTCTGGTCCTATGTCCCGCATTTCGTGCACTCGCCCTTCTATGTCTATGCCTATGCCTTCGGCGACGGGCTGGTGAACGCGCTTTACGCCGCCTATCAGGCCGCGCCCGAGGGCTTTCAGCAGAAGTATTTCGACATGCTCTCGGCCGGTGGGTCCAAGCATCACAAGGAATTGCTGGCGCCCTTCGGTCTGGACGCGTCCGACACGGCCTTCTGGGACAAGGGTCTGCAGATGATCGAGGACTTCATCGACCAGCTCGAGGCGCTGCCGGACTGACGGCAAGGCGGGCGGCGGTGACACGCCGCCCCAAATGACGCGGCACGCCCGGCGGGTTTCCCCTTGGCCGGGCGCGCCTTACGGCGCAGGCCCGATTGCAAAGGAACGCCCGATGCTGCGCAAGACCCTGATCGCCCTTCTCGCCCTGACGATCCTTGCCGCGACGGCGTTCTTCGTGTTCGCGCCGGGGTTTCTGGAACGCAACCTCAACCCCGTCACCGCCCCGCCCGAGGGCTGGCCGGTCAGCGCCGAGGCCCGGGCCCTGCATGACCGTCTGGTGATCGGCGACTGGCACGCCGACGCGCTGCTGTGGGACCGCGACCTGCTGGAACGCGGCACGCGCGGCCATACTGACATCCCGCGCCTGGCCGAGGGCAACGTCGCCGTGCAAGTCTATACCACCGTCACGAAAAGCCCGCGCGGCCAGAACTACAGCCAGAACAGCGCCGAGGCGCCCGACAACATCACCCCGCTGTTCATCGGCCAGCTTCGCCCCATCCGCAGCTGGACCAGCCTGAAGCAGCGCGCGCTGGTGCAGGCCGAGGCGCTGCAGCGCTATGCCCGCACGGCGCCCGACCAGCTCCGCCTGATCCTGACCCGCGCCGATCTGGATGCGGTGCTGGCGGATCGCGCGGCGGGGGGCCGGGGCGTCGGCATCCTGCTTGGGTCAGAAGGCGCGCACCCGCTCGAGGGGGATCTCGCCAATCTCGACACGCTTTACGATGCCGGGTTCCGGCTGCTCGGGCTGACGCATTTCTTTGACAACCGGATCGGCGGCAGCCTGCATGGGCAGGGCGATCAGGGGCTGACCGCTTTCGGGCGGCAGGGGGTGGACGAAATGATGGCCCGCGACATGATCATCGACCTCGCCCATGCCAGCCCGCAGCTGATCCGCGACGTGCTGGCCATCGACGGCACGCGCCCGATCCTGTCCCATACCGGCATCCGCAGCCATTGCGACACGCCCCGCAATATTGACGACAATCTGATCCGCCAGATCACCGCCAAGGGCGGGCTGATCGGCATCGGCTATTGGTCCGACGTGGTCTGCGGCAAGACTCCCGCCGATATCGCGGGCGCGATCAGGGCCGCCATTGCGGTCGCGGGCGAGGATCACGTCTCGCTGGGGTCGGATTACGACGGCTCGGTCGATGCGCCTTTCGATGTGGCGGGGCTGGCGGCGCTGACGCAGGCGCTGCTGGATGCCGGGCTGACCGAGGCGCAGATCGCCAAGGTGATGGGCGGTAACATGATGCGCTATCTGTCCGAGATGCTGCCGCAGGGGTGACCTGCGGGCGGGCCGCCGCAGCCGGGGTTGATCCGGCGCGCCCGGCGGGTCAGGATGCGCGCGACCTTTGCGGGACCGCCCGACGCGGCCCCAGACAACCCGGAAAGAGACCCCGCGTGACCCATCCCAGCCCCCATCCCGCGCTGCCGGCATGAGCCTGCCGCGCATCATGGTCGCGCCCAACGGCGCGCGTCGCGGCAAGGCCGACCACCCGGCCCTGCCCGTCACCATCCCCGAACTCGTCGCCTGCGCCGCCGCCTGCCATGCCGAGGGCGCGGGCGGCATTCACGCCCATGTCCGCGACGCGGATGGCCACCACGTGCTCGACGCCGGCCTCTATCGCGAATTGATCGCGGAACTGTCCCGGCAGGTCCCCGGCATGGCGATCCAGATCACCACCGAGGCCGTCGGCCGCTACAGCCCCGCCGAGCAGCGTGCTTTGGTGGCGGAATTGCAGCCCGCCATGGTCTCGGTCGCGCTGCGCGAAATCACGGCCGAGCCGGACGCGGGCCTGACCCGCGCCTTCTTCCATGACTGCGACGCGGCGGGCATTGCGGTGCAGCATATCCTGTATGACGTGAGCGAGGTCGACCGGCTGGCCGAACTGATCAAGGACGGCACCATCCCCGGCGAGACCCCGCAGCTTCTGCATGTGCTGGGGCGCTATAGCGAGGGGCAGGTCTCGTCCCCCGCCGATCTCGACGCGCCCTTGTCGCGGCAGCGCGCCTTGGGGCTGCAGGCCGATTGGGCGGTCTGCGCCTTTGGCCCGGCAGAGACCGACTGCCTGCTGGCGGCGCTGGAACAGGGCGGGAAGGCGCGGATCGGGTTTGAAAACAACCTGTTCAACGCCGATGGAGGACTCGCGGCCTCGAATGCGGAACGGGTGGCGGAGCTGGTCAGCCGGATGGATCAGGTCCGTCGCTGAAGCCTCGCCCTGCCGGTCTTACGGCACGATCCGCTCCAGCGGATCATACATTGCCGCACGATCGGACCAGACGGCGCGGGCCAGCGAATCGGGCTTGTGGCGCAGCCCGGCCAGCTCGTCCTGCGTCACCCAGCGAAAGCGGTTCACGATGCCTTCGGGATCGGCGAGCGACACCGCGTCATCGCCGGTCAGCACGGCGCGAAATATCAGCTCGATCTGGTGATAGCCGCGCGCGGGGTCGTGGAATTCGTTGATCAGGATCGGCGCGCCGATCAGCACCACCAGCCCTGTCTCTTCCAGCACCTCCCGGGACAGATTGTCGGGCAGCGAGGCGCCCGGCTCGACCCCGCCGCCGGGCAGGCACCACAGGTCCGAGCGCGTGCCGGGATAGGCGTTGACCAGCAGCAGCCGCTCGCGATGCAGGATCGCCGCGCGCACCGCCAGCCGGGGCCGCGCCGCCGTCACCGGACGATCCGGTTGACATGGCCCATCTTGCGGCCCGCCCGAACCTCGGCCTTGCCGTAGAGATGGATCTGCGTATCCGGCGCGGCCAGCAGCGCTGGCAGCCGGTCCATGTCGTCGCCGATCAGGTTTTCCATCACCACATCCGCATGGCGCTGCCCGTCGCCAAGCGGCAGACCGGCGATGGCGCGGATATGCTGCTCGAACTGATCGACCGCGCAACCCGCCTGCGTCCAGTGGCCCGAGTTGTGCACACGCGGCGCGATCTCGTTCACGATCAGACCCTGATCGGTCACGAACAGCTCGACCCCCATCACGCCCACATAATTCAGCGCCGCCGCGATCCGCGCCGCCAGCAGCACCGCGTCGGTGACGACCGAGGCAGGCAGACCGCAGGGAACCGTGGTCCGACGCAGGATGCCGCCCTGATGAAGGTTCAAGCCGGGATCGAACGCCGCCACCTGCCCGTCCATCCCCCGCGCCACGATCACGCTGATCTCGGCCGAGAAATCGACGAATCCCTCCAGCACCGACGGCGCGCCGGTCCAGTCGCCCTGCCCGGCATCCGAGAACCGGATCTGCCCCTTGCCGTCATAGCCGAGCCGCCGGGTCTTGAGGATTGCGGGCGTGCCGATTTCCGCCAGGGCCGCAGGCAGCGCATCGCGATCGCCGACATCGGCAAAGGGCGCGGTCCGCAGGCCCAGACCGGTCAGAAACTGCTTTTCCGTCAGCCGGTCCTGCGACACCGACAGCGCCCGCCGGTTGGGCCGGATCGGGCGCAGGGATTCCAGCAGATCCAATGACTTGGCCGGTACATTCTCGAATTCATAGGTGATGACATCGACCGCGCCGGCAAAGCGGCGCAGGGCCTCGGCATCGTCATATTCCGCCGTCGTCAGGGCATAGGCCACCTCTGCGGCGGGCGCGGCGCCCGGTTCATAGATATGGGTCAGATAGCCAAGCCGCGCCGCCGCCATCGACAGCATCCGCCCAAGCTGGCCGCCGCCGAGGATGCCGATCACCGACCCCAGCGGCAGGGGGTCATTCGCGGGCTTGGGGTCAGTCATCCGAAGGCTCCTGCGGGATCGACTGCGACAGCGCCTCGCGCCAAGCATCGAGGCGGCGGGCCAGCGCCGGGTCGTCCAGCGCCAGGATCGCCGCCGCCATCAGCCCGGCATTGGCGGCCCCCGCGGCGCCGATGGCCATGGTCGCCACCGGAAACCCCTTGGGCATCTGGACGATGGAATAAAGCGAATCGACGCCCGACAGCGCCCTTGTCTGGACCGGCACGCCGATCACCGGCAGCCGCGTTTTCGAGGCCATCATCCCCGGGAGATGCGCCGCACCGCCCGCGCCAGCGATGATCACCCGCAAGCCGCGATCCACCGCCGCGCGGCCATAGCTCCACAGCCTGTCGGGGGTGCGGTGCGCGCTGACGATGCGGCATTCATGGCCCACGCCCAGCTCGTCCAGGATCGCCGCCGCCTCGCGCATGGTCTGCCAATCGGACTGGCTGCCCATGATGATGCCCACCGGAACGCCGGCCTGCTCGCTCAACTCCATCTCGCCCCCGTCGCAAAAACCGCACTATAATCGCGCCGTCGCGGGACGCAACAATCGGCGGCGCCTCAGGCGATGATATCCGGCGTCAGCTCGTCTTCCAGCCGCGCGATCTGATCCTTGAGCGCCAGTTTCTGCTTCTTCAGCCGTTGCAGCGTCAGCGAGGACGCCGTCGGCTGCACCACAAGCGCCCCGATCGCCTCGTCCAGATCGCGATGTTCCCGGCGCAGCACCGCAAGCCGGGTGCGGGCGATTTCGTCGTGGTTCATCTCGGGCTGGAAGGTCATGGCGGCGGGTTCCTGGCTGGCGCTGCGCGATTATAGCCGCGCTGCAGCAAAAGTTAAGTGTTTTCTGCAGGCTGGCGCTTGATCCCCGGCACATCTTGTCGCGGCCAGTCCGCGACCACATATTGATCGCAAGGGTCGCCATGATGGGGCCCAACCGACGACGAGTCGCTGCACAAGGGCTTGAGACACATGACGAAGCTGACACTGGCCTCGCATCCGCATCTTCTGGGCTTTGACCAGATCGAGCGGTTGGCGGAACGCGCCGCCAAGGGGACCGAGGGCTATCCGCCCTATAACATCGAACACCACGCGCCCGATGGGTTCACCATCACGCTGGCCGTCGCGGGCTTTGCCGAGGGGGATCTGACGATCTCGCTGGAAAACCGGCAGTTGACCGTCGCCGGCCGCCAGCCCGACACCGAGGCCGAGCGCGTGTTCCTGCATCGCGGCATCGCCGCCCGCGCCTTCCAGCGCAGCTTCGTGCTGGCCGAAGGGGTCGAGGTCGGCGGCGCAAGGCTGGAAAACGGCCTTCTGTCCATCTCGCTGCAGCGCAAACCGCAACCGAATGTCGTCCAGACCATTCCGATCAGCCGCAAATAGAAGGGGATCGCCATGAATACCAAATTTGAAAATCTGCCGGGGGACGAAGGCAATATCGTCTATATCCGCCGGGTCGAACTCGACAGCCTGCCGGACGAGGTGCGCCAGCAGGTGCCCGGCACCGACAGCCTCTATGCCGTCCACGGGATCGATGGAGAGCGGCTGGCTCTGGTCAAGGACCGAAAGCTGGCCTTCTTCCTGGCCCGGCAGAACGATCTCAGCCCCGTCAGCGTCCACTGACGCGACATATCCCGGCTGACGACTGCGCCGCCCTTGCTCCGGGGGCGGCGCTTTCGCATCTGGCGCCTTTTCCGCGTTGCTTCAGACCCGCGCGCTGAGCTCCCGCGACAGTTCCGCCATCCGCCGCTGCGCCTGAAACTTGTTCAGATATTTGCGTCGGCCGGTCAGCAGGCCCAGAACCATCTTGCGCTGTCCGTTCAGCCGCGACAGACGCCGGCGCCGCCGCGTCGGCTTTAGCTGCGGCATCAGATCGGCGATGGGCGCGACATAGGCCGACCAGACGGCACCAAGTGGTACCGGCCCGTTCCACGGCTTCATGCCCACGACATAATGGATCACCTTCGGCTCTGCCGGGATCAGGCTCGGATCGCTCCACGCGGCAGGGTCGGAATAGACATTGTATTCGGGCGGCAGCAGGATGATCCGGCCGCGGCAGGCCATGTTGAGCGCTGATTGGTCCTCGCTCAGCAGGGGCTTGGCCGGATCGGCCAGCAGCCGCAGGCAGGCGCCGGCCATGTCCTCGCGCCGGCAGATCGGCAGGTTCATCACCAGCAGCCCGGCGTTCACATACTGCCCCTTGGCGAGTTCCGTCGCGCTCAGTTCTGCTGCCATGGGCGATGGACAGGGCACCGCCGCGACGGGCGCGTCACCCATTTCCATGCAGGCGATGTCGGTCAGATTGCCGGTAACCACCATGTCGCAATCCATATACAGAACGCGATCCTCATCGGGCAACAGCTCCGGGATCAGCAGTCGCAGATAGGTCGCAGAGGTCAGGTGCCCGCGCAGCACCGGCAGATCGGCGAGAGCGTCGGCCGCGATCTCGATCCGCTGAACGTCGATGTTCAGGCGCGGCCCAAGCGCGTCGATGCGCGCGCGGTTGTCCGGGCTGATCTCGCGATCGAGCACCGTCACGCGCAGGTCCGGGATATGCGCGGCGGCCGAGGCGATCAGCCCCATGACACCGGCCGCATAGTTGTCGTCCGATCCGGTAACGATATGGACCTTGCTCATGCGGTCTCCCACGCTTGTTTCACCCAGTCGAGCCGGCCAATCCGGCGATACCATCGGCTGCCCTGCCCGGACATGACTTCGGCCATTTTCGGACTGCCGGCAAAGACCACGATGCGCGCGCCGTGTGGTAGCACCGGGTCGCGCAACCAGCTGCGCGCAAATCGCCCGACGCAATCATTCTTGAAGCTGACGCACCAGCCGCGCGGCCAGTAAGACAGTTGGCCCTGCTGGTTCAGAACATCGCTCACAAGCTGTTGTTCGTGTTCGTATTCCTCTGCCGCAGCGGCCGGATCAGTGAGATATCTGTCGAGCACTTCGGGATGGGCGCCGATCCGAAAGCGAAAGACCGACGTGTTTCCCACCATGTGCAGAAAGCGGTCGCGCGTGCGGTTCAGGCGGCGCAGCGGCTTTGGGCGGAACAGATCATCGTCGCGCAGGATCACCACCTCGCCCGGCAGATCGAAGAACGGCGACAGATCGTCCACCACCACCAGATCGAGGTCGAGAAACAGCGCCACCTGCCCCTCGATCCCCGCGAGGTCGCGGCGGAACAGGGCCAGCTTGCGCCAGCGGGTGTCGCGGCTGCCCGCAGGCAGGCCCAGTTCCGGCAGGGGCAGGCACTCGACGCCGGGGTCGATGCCCTGGGTGTCGTCGGTGAAGCAGATGACGCGGTGCGGGCGCGGCAGGTTGCGCCGCACCTGCGCGAACAGGCGGTTCACATCCTGCGCGCCATACAGCGTGCCCCATTTCATGCAGAGGATGTTGACGGCTTCGCCCACGACCGAGCCTTTGTGCGGGCGCGGGGCCGTTCCGGCCCGGCGCAATACTGCGGTTGCGGCCTTATTTCAGGCCGATCAGCCCAAGCTGTTCCAGTTTCAGCAGAACCTGATGGGCCGCGTTGTCGACGTCGATATTGGTCGTATCCAGACGCAGTTCCGGCGCCTGCGGTTCCTCGTAAGGGTCCGAGATGCCGGTGAACTCCTTGATCTTGCCCTCGCGCGCCAGCTTGTAGAGGCCCTTGCGGTCGCGGCGCTCGCATTCTTCCAGCGGGGTCGCGACGTGCACCTCGACAAAGGCGCCGCCGGCCTCGATCATCTCGCGCACGGCGCGGCGGGTGGCGGTATAGGGCGCGATCGGCGCGCAGATGGCGATGCCGCCATTCTTGGTGATCTCGGACGCGACATAGCCGATGCGCTTGATGTTGATGTCGCGGTGTTCCTTGCTGAACCCCAGTTCCGACGACAGATGCTTGCGGACCACATCGCCGTCCAGCAGCGTGACCGGGCGGCCGCCCATCTCCATCAGCTTGACCATCAGCGCGTTGGCGACGGTCGATTTGCCCGAGCCGGAGAGCCCGGTGAAGAACACCGTAAAGCCCTGCTGCGCCCGCGGCGGAGAGTTGCGACGCAGTTCGCGCACCACCTCGGGAAAGCTGAACCATTCAGGGATTTCCAGCCCCTCGCGCAGGCGGCGGCGCAGCTCGGTGCCCGAGATGTTCAGCACCGTCACGCCATCTTCGATCTCGTCGGCGGGTTCGTATTGGGCGCGTTCCTGCACATAGACCATGTGCTTGAAATCGACCAGTTTGACGCCGATCTCGTCCTCGTGCTTGCGGAACAGCTCTTGCGCGTCATAGGGGCCGTAGAAATCCTCGCCGGCCGAGTTCTTGCCCGGCCCGGCATGGTCGCGGCCGACGATGAAATGCGTGGCACCGTGGTTCCTGCGGATCAGCCCGTGCCAGACCGCCTCGCGCGGGCCGCCCATGCGCATGGCGAGGTTCAGCAGCGACAGCGTCGTGGTCGCCTGCGGATATTTGTCGAGCACCGCCTCGTAGCAGCGGACGCGGGTGAAGTGGTCGACATCGCCCGGCTTGGTCATGCCGACGACGGGGTGGATCATCAGGTTGGCCTGCGCCTCGCGCGCGGCGCGGAAGGTCAGTTCCTGATGCGCCCGGTGCAGCGGGTTGCGGGTCTGGAACACCACGACCTTGCGCCAGCCCAGTTTCTTGAACATGGCGCGCAGCTCGTTCGGGCTGTTGCGGCGGGCGCGGAAATCGTAATGCGTCGGCGCCTGCAGACCCTTGACCGGGCCGCCCAGATAGACCGGGCCGGCGGTGTGGTGCAGATAGTTGACCGCCGGGTGGGCCACGTCATCGGCGCCAAAGACCTTTTCGGCCTCGTGCGACTTGTTCGGCACCCATTTGTCGGTGACCGACATCACCGCCAGGATCACGCCTTCCTGATCGCGCAGCGCGATATCGGTGCCGGGCTCGATCCGGTCGGCAAAGGCCTGCGACACGTCGAGGTTGATGGGCATCGGCCACAGCCGGCCATCTGCCAGCCGCATCTCGTTCACGACCCCATCATAGTCGGCCTGGGTCAGAAACCCCTTCAGCGGAGAGAACCCGCCGTTCATCAGCAATTCCAGATCGCACAGCTGGCGCTCTGTCAGGTCCCAACTGGGCATGTCGCCGGCGACATCCTTCAGCGCCGCCGCGGATTGCGGCGCGACAAAAAGTTCGGGGATCGGCAGGTGATTGCTGTTTTCGGTCATGGCGGCGTCGTTCCTGTTCGCGGTCGCGTTGCACAGCCGGACATCCCCGGTTGCGGGCTGCCCGTCGCATAGCCGCTGCGCCCGGTGCTGACAACGGGGCAAAAGGAACACAACCCCAGACTGCGGCGTTGACGTGACACCCAACCAATCAGAAAGGCAGCCGCCATGGACCGACTGAGCCAGGATGAACTTCGCGCCCTCGACAAGGAGGAGCTTTCCCTTGTCGAACAAAGCATGGGCGACCTGACCCGGCTTGGCGGCAGCCAGCTTGCCGATCTGGTGCGGCGCCTGCGCGACCGGCGCGACCGCGCCCGCGATCTGGCCGACCGGCAGCGGCGCGAGGCGCGCGGCAAGGCGGAACCCGCGGGCCTGCACCCGGCTGGCGGGGATGAGGGGATGCGGCTGAAAAAGCAGGTGCTGACCGCGGCGCTGGATCGCGCGACGGCGGCTCAGGACGCTGGCCGCACCTGACTAGAGCTTGCGGCTGTCATAGGCCCAATGGAGCAGCGCTTGACGCTGGCGCGGGCGGCAGGACAGATCGCCGGTGTCGCAGGCGCTGCGCAATTGCCCGACATGGCGGCGCATCGCCCGCCAGCGGCCGATCTGGCGGTCGTCGTCCGGGTGACGGCGGCCCATGTAATACCGGCAATACCACTGGAACCAGCCGCGCGGGTCGTCCTGATGCAGCCAACCCTTGTCCCGCCAGACCGAGAGCGGCTGGCTGGCGTGGATCCCGAAATAATTCAGGCTGTCGTCGGGCTTCCCCGGCGACAGCTTGGAGTGTTCGAACCACGCGGCGGGAAACTCGTCGCGGCAATCGGTCATGTAGCAGCCGCCGAAGACGCCCAGCTCCAGCATCTCGGCCGGTGACAGGTCTGGGTCGAACCCGTCGGCGAAATTCTCGCCCTCGGGTTCGGTCAGCCGATAGCTGTAGCCCTGCTGCATCTTGTCGTTGACGGTGACGCTGCGGGACATGCCCTCAGCCCGCCGGGGCTTCTTCGGGCGTCTGGATCTGCGCCGCGTCCGGCGTCGGCTCGCCCGCGTCGCCGACCTCGGCCAGCCAGCGTTCGGCATCCAGCGCCGCCATGCAGCCCATGCCCGCGCTCGTCACTGCCTGCCGATAGACATGGTCGGTCAAATCGCCCGCGGCAAAGACACCGGGGATCGAGGTGCGCGTCGTGCCCGGCTCGACCCATACATAGCCACCCTCTTGCAGGCGCAGCTGGTCCTTGACCAGTTCGGACGCCGGCGAGTGACCGATGGCGACGAACACGCCCGACACATCCATCTGCGACTCCGCGCCGGTCTTGACGTTGCGCAGGCGCAGGCCCGAAACGCCGCGCGGATCATCCTCGCCCAGAACCTCCAGCACCTCGCTGTCCCAGACACATTCGATCTTGGGGTTCTTCAACAGCCGCTGCTGCAGGATCTTTTCGGCGCGCAATTCGTCGCGGCGGTGGATCAGCGTGACCTTGCTGGCGAAATTGGTCAGGAACAGGGCCTCTTCCACGGCGGTGTTGCCGCCACCGATGACCACGACCTCTTTGCCGCGATAAAAGAAGCCGTCGCAGGTTGCGCAGGCGCTGACGCCAAAGCCCTTGAAAGTTTCTTCGGACGGCAGGCCCAGCCAGCGGGCCTGCGCGCCGGTGGCCAGCACCAGCGCCTCGGTCGTAATGACCGCGCCGGATTCGCAGGTGGCGCGGAACGGGCGCTGCGACAGGTCCAGCGAGGCGACGGTGTCGAACATCACCTCGGCGCCCATGGCGCGGGCGTGCTCCTCCATCTTGACCATCAGTTCGGGACCCTGGATCTCGACATCGCCGGGCCAGTTCTCGACCTCGGTGGTGATGGTCAGCTGGCCGCCCGGCTGCATGCCCTGGATCAACAGCGGCTTTAGCATGGCGCGGGCGGCATAGATGGCCGCCGTATAGCCCGCCGGGCCCGAGCCGATGATCAGAAGTTTGCGGTGCTGTTCGGTCATCTGGCGTCCTTTCCGAGGCGTTTGATCGGTGCAGACCTGAGTAAAGCAGCCGGGCCGCCGCCGCAATCGGCTGCGGCCTTCGCGCGGGTGCCTGCGGCCATGCCCCGCAGGGCTGCGAAAGAATATTGCGCGGGACGCGCGGCTTCGATAGTTTCAGGCGCGAAACAAGGACAGGAAGCGCCATGGTCGCCCACAAGCTTGACGAGATCGACCGCAAGATCCTGGCCGAGCTGCAGGCCGATGGCCGCATGACCAATGTCGAACTGGCCCGCCGCGTCGGCATTTCCGCGCCGCCCTGCCTGCGCCGGGTCCGGGTGCTGGAAGAGGCGGGCTTCATCCGCGGCTATCACGCCCAGATCGACGCCCATTCGCTGGGCTTCGATGTCGCGGTCTTTGCCATGGTCCGGCTGCACAGCCAGTCCGAGCGCGACCTTGCCGCCTTCGAGGACCGCGCCCGCGACTGGCCCCTGGTGCGAGAGTGTCACATGCTGAACGGCGAGATCGATTTCATCCTGAAATGCGTGGCCCCCGACCTGCCCCGCTTTCAGCAGTTCCTGACCGAGCAGCTGACTGCCGCGCCCAATGTCGCCTCGGTCAAGACCTCGCTGGTGATCCGCTGCGCCAAGGACGAGCCGGGCGTGCCGTTTTCCCCCATGGCCGCGCCGAAGCCCTAGAAGATCACAGGGTGATGGCCGAGATCAGCCGGCCGTAATCGGCCTCACCCCGGTGGGTGCTGCGGCGATAGGAAAAGAAGCGCTCGGAATCGGCATAGGTGCAATGCCCGATCCACGCCGCCTCGACGCCCGCCTCGCGCAGCCGCGACAGGCCGAAGCCGGGCAGGTCGAACATCGGCTGCTCGTTCGGGCCGCCCGAGAAAAAGCGTTGATAGCCGGGATCTTCGTCGGTGAAGTTCTCCATAAACTCCCAGCCGACCTCATAGGCCCGCTGCGAAATGCAGGGGCCGATCACCGCCTTGATGCGGCTGGCGCCAAGCGCCTGCATGGCGGCGACCGTGGCTTCGAGCACGCCGTCCAGCGATCCCCGCCACCCGGCATGGGCGGCACCGATGACGCCCGCCTGCCTGTCGGCCAGCAGCACCGGCTGGCAATCGGCGGTCAGCACCGACAGCGCGATGCCGGGCGTTGCGGTGACAAGCGCATCGGCCTTGGTCCGGGTCAGCGCGGGGATGTCATCGGCGCTGTCGATGGTCGCCACATCGGCGGAATGGACCTGCCAGACCCCGGCCAGATGTGACAGGCTGACCCCCATCGCCTCGGCCGCGCGGCTGCGGTTGGTTTCCACCACATCCTGCTGATCGTTCGAGCCGCGCCCGCAATTCAGCCCGGCATAAAGGCCGGAACTCGCGCCGCCCCGGCGCGTGAAGAACCCGTGCCGCACCCCGTCGAGCAGCGGATGGGTCAGAATGTCCAGCGTCAGTTTCATATGCCCCTGCCTGCTAGGGCCGCCCCGCCAAGGGCCAAAAAGCCCGGCGGGGACGGCGCGGCGGCCGGCCAGATGGCCAGCGCCTTGAACAACTGTCCCATCGAATCGGGATGGGTCAAGCGTCTTGCAGCCTCGGCCGCGCCCTTGTCGCCCGCCGCCGTCAGCCGCGCGGCGCGGGCCTCGATCCCCAGCGCGGTCAGCAGCTCGCCCTGGCTGGTGAAGCCCACCGCGCAGCCCTCGGCCGCGGCGGCCATGGCGAGCGGCGCGAAATCGACATGCGCGGTCAGATCGGCGGTTCCCGGCGCGGCAAAGGGATCGACGGGTTTGTGCCGGGACAGCGCCTGAAACGTGTCGCCGCGCCCGTTCCAGCCGCCGTAATCGACCAGCAGCGCCGCACCGCCATGCTGCGCGACCCGCGCCGCGATCTGGCCGATAATGGTCGGGGCGGCCGGGCAACGCTCGATGACGTCGCCGGGTTCGCCCGGCAGGTCCAGATCCAGCACCGGCCCCAGACCGGGGCGCAGCGTGCCATCCCCCGCCAGCCCGACCAGCGATTCGGCCCAGCCGCCTGCCACGCGCCGGAACTGCTGGATCGGCAGCGCGTCCAGAAACTCGTTCGCGATCAGGAACAGCGGCGCTTGCGGCAGTTGGGTAATGTCGTCCAGATGCGTCACCGCGCCCAGACGCTGCTGCTGCACCGCGCGCAGATGGGGCGAGGCCTCGACCAGATGCAGCCGTGCGGCATCGCCCATGCCGGGCACGACGCGCAAGGCGCGCCGCGCATCCTGCATCAGCGTCCCGCGCCCCGGCCCGATCTCGGCCAGCGTAAAGGGGGCGGGTCGGCCCTGATCCAGCCAGACCTGCGCCAGCCACAGCCCCAGAAGCTCGCCGAAGATCTGGCTGATCTCGGGCGCGGTGACGAAATCGCCCTGCGCGCCGAAGGGGTCGCGGGTCGAGTAATAGCCGTGCCGGGGATGCAGCAGGCACAGCTCCATATAGCGCGACAGGCTCATCGGGCCGCTGCTGCGGATCTCGTCCGCGATCACCGCTGCCAGAGGCGTCATCGGGGCGGGCGGTTAAGCGCGCGGACGACCAGCCACAGCCCCAGCGCCAGCATCGGCAGCGACAAAAGCTGTCCCATGCTCATCCCCAGCGCCACCCGGCCCAGCGGGTTGTCGGGGGTGATGAACTGGACATCGGCCACGCGGAAGAACTCGACAAAGATGCGGGCCGCCGCATAGCCGGCCAGAAACACGCCCAGAAGCAGCCCCGGCCGCCGCAGCGCGCCGCGCCGCAGCAGCACCAGCAGGACCAGCCCCAGGACCAGCCCTTCCAGCCCGGCCTCGTAGAGCTGGCTGGGGTGGCGGGCGCAGGGGCCGACCACGCCGGGGCAGTCCTGGGCCGCCGCGCCGGGGAAGATCACGCCCCAGGGCATGTCGGTGGGGCGGCCCCACAGCTCGGCATTGACGAAATTCGCGAGCCTGCCGAAGAACAGCCCGATCGGCGCGGCGATGGCCATGGCGTCGGCCAGCCGCAGCGGATCGACGCCGTTGCGCCGCGCCCACCACCAGGCGGCGATGACGGTGCCCAGAAAGCCGCCGTGAAAGGACATGCCGCCCTGCCAGACCTTCACGATCTCGAACGGGTGGGACAGGTAATAGCCGGGCTGATAGAACAGCACGAAGCCCAGCCGCCCGCCGATCACCACCCCGGCGATGACCCAGGTCAGCAGATCCTCGACCCGGTTCGCCGGCATGGGGGCGGCGTCGCCCCACAGGTGATCGGATTTCATCAGCCGCCAGATCGCCAGCGCGCCCAGCACCAGACCGGCCAGATAGGCGAGCGCATACCAGCGCAGCGCCAGTTCGATCCCGCCAAGCCGGATGGTGAAGATCTCGGGGCTGATATCGGGAAAGGCGATCATGGCGGTCCTTGTCGTGCCCGGCAGGGGCGTTCGGGGCTGCGCGCACGCTAGCCGCCGCGCCCCCGGTGTCAACTGCGATCCCGGCCCGTGCCGCCCCTGCCCCGCGCGCCCCGTGATCGGCGCGCGCCCATGTCAGCCGTTGAACGCGCGGGCGGGCTGCCCCATATAGGCGCGACCCGCCACAGCGCATTCAAGAGGCAGCAATGACCGGCCAGAACAAGTTTTTCGACGACATGTCACGGATGATGACAAACGCGATGGGCGTGGCCCAGGGCGCGCGATCCGAAGCAGAGACCGCCTTCAACTCGTGGATCGACCGCTGGCTTGCCGAGCGTAATCTGGTCACGCGCGAGGAATTCGACGCCGTCCGCGACATGGCGATCAAGGCCCGCACCGAAAATGCCGAGCTGAAGGCCCGGCTCGACGCGCTCGACGCAGCACCGCGCGGCAATTCGACGCCGAGCGACGCGCAGGGCTGACCCCGCGCGCCGGTTCGGGGCGTCTCGCCGGCGCTATTGCGCCGGCTGATCCAGCGTCACCCGCTGCTGCAGGCTGCCGTCTCGGTTATAGACCAGGATTTCGCCCGCGTCGGTCACCACCGCCAGCAGGTTGCGGCCGAAGGTCACGGCCTCGGCGGTCTGGCCTTCGGGCAGGCTGATGGTCGCGGGCAGTTGCGGCAGCGGCGGGGTGCGCAGCTGCAGCCACATCACCACGGCGATGACCGCCAGCCCCAGCACCATCGCCACCGCCAGCCCGCCGACCAGCAATTTCAGAAACAGCACATGCGGAATGATCTGCTGCCCCGGCTCGAGTTCGCGCGAGGGATCGCGCAGTTCCGTCTCGCGCAGGTCGCGCGGCTGGTTTATGTCGCCTGTCATGAGTGATCTTGTCCTGACCGTTCCAGAAGGTATGTCCGACCGCCTTGATAAGGTGCTTGCCGCACTTGTGCCAGCCGAAGCGGCATTGTCGCGTTCGCGTCTCGCCCGGCTGATCGC
Organism: Paracoccus jeotgali; assembly: GCF_002865605.1. Classification (NCBI taxonomy): domain Bacteria; kingdom Pseudomonadati; phylum Pseudomonadota; class Alphaproteobacteria; order Rhodobacterales; family Paracoccaceae; genus Paracoccus; species Paracoccus jeotgali. The sequence goes on along the minus strand of NZ_CP025583.1, from coordinate 950,798 downwards.
CGACGGCGCGGTGTCGGGGCCGGACGGGGTGGCGGCGGGGCCGCGCGTCCGCGTCCTGCCGGGACAGGTCTGGCGCATCGCCCTGCCCCCGCCGGAAAGTGTAGAGACCCTGCCGCAGCAGATCGACCTGACCGTCGCGTATGAAGATGATGACATCATCGTGATCGACAAGCCGGCGGGCATGGTCGTCCACCCCGCCCCCGGCAGCCGCGACGGCACGCTGGTCAACGCGCTGCTGCATCACTGCGCGGGCAGCCTGTCGGGGATCGGCGGCGAGATGCGGCCGGGCATCGTCCACCGCATCGACAAGGATACATCCGGCCTGCTGGTCGCGGCGAAATCCGACCGCGCCCATCACGGCCTCGCCGCCCAGTTCGAGGCGCATAGCGTCGACCGCGCCTATCTGGCGCTGGCGCATGGCATCATCGACCCCGGCGACGCCCGGCTGCGCGGCACCCGCGGCGTCAGTTTCGAGCCGGGCGGGGTGCTGAAGATCACCTCGCGGCTGGACCGTCACCCGCATGACCGCCAGCGGCAGGCGGTGCATTTCAACGGCGAGCGCGGCCGCCACGCGGTGACGCGGGCCCGGATGCTCGAGGCGTTCGGCACACCGCCCGCTGCCATGCTGGTCGAGTGTCGGCTGGAAACCGGGCGCACGCACCAGATCCGCGTTCACATGGCCCATGCCGGGCTGGGGCTGATCGGCGACCCGGTCTATGGCGGCGCCCGCCGCGCCTCGGTCCGCGCGCTGGGTGAGGTGGCCGAGGCCGTGCAGGCCTTCCCCCGTCAGGCGCTGCACGCGGCGCGTCTGGGGTTCATCCATCCGGTCAGCGGTCAGCGGCTGGACCTGCAATCCGATCTGCCGCAGGATATGCAGCTTTTGCTGGCGCAACTGCGCGGAACCGATGCCGCGACGCAGCGTTGAGACGCTGAGAGGACAGGACATGGCCAATTACACCAGACTTCCCGCGCCCAGCCCCGAACAGGGGCTGAACCGCTATCTGCAGGAAATCCGCAAGTTTCCGCTGCTCGAGCCGGAAGAGGAATACATGCTGGCCAAGGCCTGGGTCGATCACGGCGACAGTGAGGCGGCGCACAAGATGGTGACCAGCCACCTGCGTCTGGCGGCCAAGATCGCCATGGGCTATCGCGGCTACGGCCTGCCGCAGGCCGAGGTGATTTCCGAGGCCAATGTCGGGCTGATGCAGGCGGTCAAGCGCTTCGACCCCGAACGCGGCTTCCGGCTGGCGACCTATGCGATGTGGTGGATCCGGGCCAGCATCCAGGAATACATCCTGCGGTCATGGTCGCTGGTCAAGATGGGCACCACCTCGGGCCAGAAAAAGCTGTTCTTCAACCTGCGCAAGGCGAAAAACCGCATCGGTGCGATGGAGGAAGGCGATCTGCGCCCGGAAAACGTGGCCCAGATCGCCCATGACCTGAACGTCACCGAACGCGAAGTGATCGAGATGAACCGCCGCATGGCCGGGGCGGACGCGTCGCTGAACGCGACCATCGGCTCGGCCGACGGCGATTCCACCGCGCAATGGCAGGACTGGCTGGAAGACGAGGACGCCAACCAGGCGGAATCCTATGCCGAAAGCCAAGAACTCGACACCCGACGCGAGATGCTGATCGAGGCGATGGACGTGCTGAACGACCGCGAAAAGGACATCCTGATGGAGCGGCGACTGCGCGACGATCCCCTCACGCTCGAGGAACTCTCGGGCCGCTACGAGGTCTCGCGCGAGCGCATTCGTCAGATCGAGGTCCGCGCCTTCGAGAAACTGCAGGACCGGATGCGGGATCTCGCCCGCGACAAGGGCATGAAGATCGGCAGCGACGATTGACGCCGCGCCCGGTGCATCCCATGCTGGCCTGAAAACAGGGCAGGGCAGGATGCGTTCGACGGCGCTCAGGCAGTTTCAGCGGCTGGAAGCACCGGGCAGCTGGCGCCCGGCGCCGGACGCGCAATTGCGCGAGGTGGTCGTCTCGATCGGCGAGGCGACGCTGATCCTCTCCGATCCCAAATCCGACGCGCCGCTGGCCCATTGGTCGCTGCCGGCGGTGAAACGGATGAATCCCGGCACCCGTCCGGCGGTCTATGTTCCCGTCGCGGCCGAAGGCGACGGCCCCTTTGAATCGCTGGAGGTCGATGATCGCTGGATGATCGACGCCATCGGCCGCGTGCAGGCCGCCATCGCCGCGCGGCGGCCCCATCCGGGGCGCCTGCGCGGCGGGCTGATGGCGGGCGCGGTGCTGGTGATGCTGCTGGCCGGCGCGGTGTGGCTGCCCGGCGCGATGCGCAGCCATGCGGCGCGGATCACGCCTGCGGCCGAGCGTCAGCAGATCGGCCTCGCCATCCTGCGCGACATGAGCCGGACCACGGGCGCGCCCTGCGCCGATCCCGCGGCCGCTGGCTCGTTGCATCTCTTAGCCAAGCGCATCGGTCTGCCGGCGGGCGCCCGCATCGCCGTGCTGCGCGAGGGGTTGCCGGGCGCCATCATGCTGCCCGGCCATGTCCTTGCCGTCGATCACGCGCTGATCCGCGACCAGTCCGAGCCCGAGGCGCTGGCGGGCCACATGCTCGCCGCTTATCTGACCGCCGCCGAAACCGATCCGATGGTCGAGGCGCTGGCGCAGGTGCCGTTTTCGCAGATCCTCGGCCTGCTGACGCGCGGGACGCTGCGCCCCGATGTCTGGCAGGGTTATGGTGAGGCGCTGCTGTCCCAGCCCCCGAAGCGCGCCTCGGAACGACGGCTGCTGGAGGGGTTCGCGGCGGCCAAGCTGCCCAGCAGCCCCTATGCCGAGACGCTGCCCGACAGCGGCACCCGCGCCGTCGCGCTGACCGAATCCGATCCCTTCCGCAGCCACCCCTATCCGCCCGCGCTGGACGAACGCGATTGGATCACGCTGCAGCAGATCTGCGTCGGGCAAGAGTAACCGGGGCGGAGCCAAAGCGGGGATTTAGGTCACGCAGCGAAGAGGCAATGACCACCCATCCGGCGGGCGCAATAACGCGCGATCCGCCGCAACGCCAGGGCGACGACCGCCCCGCAAGCTGTTGATGAAAATGGTGAGCCCGACAGGATTCGAACCTGTGACCCACTGATTAAAAGTCAGTTGCTCTACCAACTGAGCTACGGGCCCACTCTTCAGGGCGCTTACCTAGATTTGGCCGCCGATGGGGTCAAGCGCAAAAGATCGGTTCTGGCGAAAAACTTTTTGCGGCCTTATATGCGGCGCATGGAACACGCGCGCACCCCCGGCCTGCCCTTCATGAAGATGCACGGGCTCGGCAATGATTTCGTCGTCCTCGACCTGCGTCACGGCATGAACGCGCCCGATGCCGCGACCGTGGCGGCCATGGCCGACCGCCGTTTCGGCGTCGGCTTCGACCAGCTTGCGACCGTCGATCACGACGACGCGGGCGCGGATGCGCGGCTGGTGTTTTTCAACGCCGATGGTTCGCGCTCGGCCGCTTGCGGGAACGCCACGCGCTGCATCGCGCGCTGGCTGATCGACGCGACCGGCAAGCCCCGCCTGCGGCTGCGGACCGATCACGCAGTGCTTGAGGCCGAGGATGCGGGCGCGGGCCTGACCCGTGTCAACATGGGGCCGCCGGTGCTCGACTGGCGCGCGATCCCGCTGTCGCATGACGTCGACATCGACCATCTGCCGATCCCCGGCGATCCGGTCGCGACCGGCATGGGCAACCCGCATCTGACCTTTTTCGTCCCCGATGCCGACGCGGTCGATCTGGAACGCTTTGGCGCGGAACACGAACACCACCCGCTTTACCCGGAACGGACCAATGTCGAAATCGTGCAGGTGCTGTCGCGCGACGCGATCCGGCTGCGGATCTGGGAACGCGGGACCGGGCCGACGCTGGCCTCGGGGTCGTGTTCCTGCGCGGCGGCGGTGGCCGCGGCCCGGCGCGGGCTGACCGAACGGCAGGTCACGGTGCATGTGCCGGGGGGCGAGATCATGATCGACTGGCGCGAGGACGGGGTCTGGATGACCGCGCGCACCGCCCATATCTTCGACGGCGTGTGGCGCGGATGAGCGGGCCGGACCACAACCCGCCGGTCTTTTCGACCCATGGCTGCCGGCTGAACGCCTATGAATCCGAAGCGATGCGCGAGATGGCCGAGGCGGCGGGCCTGACCGGCGCGGTCATCGTCAACACCTGCGCCGTCACCGCCGAGGCTGTCCGCAAGGCCCGTCAGGACATCCGCCGCCTGCGCCGCGACCACCCCGACGCGCCCATCATCGTGACCGGCTGCGCCGCCCAAACCGAGCCCGAAACCTTCGCCGCCATGCCCGAGGTGACGCGGGTGCTGGGCAATGCCGAAAAGATGCAGCCAGAAAGCTGGGCGCGGCTGACCCCCGACCTGATTGGTCAGACCGAACGCGTCATCGTGGATGACATCATGGCCGTGCGCGAGACCGCCGGGCACCTGATCGACGGGTTCGGCCGCCATCGCGCCTATGTGCAGGTCCAGAACGGCTGCGACCATCGCTGCACCTTCTGCATCATCCCCTATGGCCGCGGCAATTCGCGCAGCGTGCCCGCAGGGGTCGTGGTCGAGCAGATCAAGCGCCTGCGCGACCGAGGCTTCAACGAGGTCGTGCTGACCGGCGTCGATCTGACCTCGTGGGGGGCCGATCTGCCCGCCGCGCCGCGTCTGGGCGATCTGGTCATGCGCATCCTCAAGCTGGTGCCCGACCTGCCGCGCCTGCGGATCAGCAGCATCGATTCGATCGAGGCCGACGACCGGCTGATGGAGGCGCTGGCCACCGAACCCCGCCTGATGCCGCATCTGCACCTGTCGCTGCAGGCGGGCGACGACATGATCCTGAAACGGATGAAGCGCCGCCATCTGCGCGACGACGCCATCCGCTTTTGCGAGGATGCCCGCCGCCTGCGCCCCGATATCGTCTTTGGCGCCGACATCATCGCGGGCTTTCCGACCGAGACCGAGGCGATGTTCCAGAACTCGCTGAACCTGGTGCGCGATTGCGGGCTGACCTTCCTGCATGTCTTCCCCTATTCCGCCCGCAATGGCACGCCCGCCGCGCGGATGCCGGCGGTCGACGGCACCGCCATCCGCGACCGCGCCGCGCGTCTGCGTGCCGCCGGCGACGCGGCGCTGCTGGCGCATCTGGACGCGCAGCGGGGCGTCACCCACCGCATCCTGACCGAGGGCCCGCGCCTGGGTCGGACCGCGCATTTCGCCGAGGTGCGTTTCGACCGCGACATGCCCGAAGGCAGCCTGCTGGACCTGACCATCACCGGCCATGACGGCACCCGCCTGACCGCCTGAGCGCAGCCGCGCCCGCCCTTTCATTCGCCCGCGCCGATAGGCTAGAAGCGGGCGGCGAAGGAGGCCCCGATGACCGACCAGCCGACCCCGATGATGGCGCAGTATCTGGCGATCCGCGAGGCCAATCCGGGCGCGCTGCTGTTCTATCGCATGGGCGATTTCTACGAGATGTTCTTCGACGACGCGGTGGCGGCGGCGGCGGCGCTGGATATCGCGCTGACCCGGCGCGGCACCCATCAGGGCCAGCCGATCCCGATGTGCGGGGTGCCCGTCCACGCCGCCGAAAGCTATCTGCTGACGCTGATCCGCAAGGGGTTTCGCGTAGCCATCGCCGAGCAGATGGAAGACCCGGCCGAGGCGCGCAAGCGGGGCAGCAAATCGGTCGTCGCCCGCGATGTCGTGCGGCTGGTCACGCCCGGCACGCTGACCGAAGAATCGCTGCTGGAAGCGCGGCGGCACAACTTTCTCGCCGCCTACGCCACGGTGCGCGACGACGCGGCGCTGGCCTGGGTCGATATCTCGACCGGGACGCTGCGGGTGATGAACTGCCCGTCGTCGCGGCTGGCCCCGGAACTGGCCCGCATTGCGCCGCGCGAATTGCTGGCCGTCGAGGGCAGCGGCCTTGACGATCTGGCCACCGATCAAGGCAGCGTGCTGACCGAACTGCCGGCGGCGAGTTTCGATTCCGCCGCGGCCGCGCGGCGGTTGGCGGCGCTGTTCCGGGTCGAGACGCTGGACGGCTTCGGCAGCTTTTCGCGGGCCGAACTGGCGGCGATGGGGGCGCTGGCGGCCTATCTCGACATGACGCAAAAGGCGCAGATGCCGCTGATCCGCCCGCCGCTGCGCGAGGATGCGCAGGGCGCGATGCAGATCGACGCGGCCACCCGGCGTAATCTGGAACTGACGCAGGCGCTGTCGGGCGGGCGCGAGGGCTCGCTGCTGGCCGCCATCGACCGCAGCGTGACGGCGGCGGGCGCAAGGCTGCTGGAACGGCGGATCAGCGCGCCCTCGCGCGATATGGGCGTGATCCGGGCGCGGCATGACGCGGTGGGCTGGCTGCTGGCCGATACCGGGCTGACCGCGCGCCTGCGCGAGGCGCTGGCGCGGGTGCCGGACATGGACCGCGCTGTGTCGCGGCTGGCGCTGGAACGCGGCGGGCCGCGCGATCTGTCGGCGATCCGCGCCGGGCTGACGCAGGGGCTGGCGGTCGCGGCGCTGCTGGGCGATGACGCGCCCCCGCTGCTGGCCGAGGCGGTCGGCGCGTTGTCCGGGCACGAGGCGCTGATCGACCTGCTCGACGACGCGCTGGTGGCCGAACCGCCGCTGCTGGCCCGCGATGGCGGCTTCACCGCCAGCGGCTTTGACGCGGATCTGGACGAGACCCGCCGCCTGCGCGACGAGGGACGCGGCGTGATCGCGCAGATGCAGGCCGATTACGTCGCCCGCAGCGGCGTCGGCAGCCTGAAGATCAAGCACAACAACGTTCTGGGCTATTTCATCGAGACCACCGCGACTCACGCCGAAAAGATGCTGGCCCCGCCGCTGTCGCAAATCTTCATCCACCGCCAGACCACCGCCAACCAGATCCGCTTCACCACGGTCGAGCTGTCGGAGCTGGAAACCCGCATCCTGAACGCCCGCGACCGCGCGCTGGAGATCGAACGCGGCATCTTCGCCCGGCTGCGCGACGCGGTGCTGGCGCAGGCAGGGCCGGTCGGACAGGCGGCGCGCGCGCTGGCCGAGATCGACCTGGCGGCCGCGCTGGGCGATCTGGCGGCGGAGCAGGACTGGACGCGGCCCGTCATCGACGACAGCCGCGCCTTTCTGATCGAAGGCGGCCGCCATCCGGTGGTCGAGGCCGCGCTGCGCCGCAAATCGCAAAGCTTCGTCGCCAATGACTGCGCCCTGACCGAGGGCGAGACGCCCGCAATCTGGCTGCTGACCGGGCCGAACATGGCCGGGAAATCGACCTTTCTGCGCCAGAACGCGCTGATCGCCATTCTCGCGCAGGCGGGCAGCTTCGTGCCGGCAACGCGGGCGCATCTGGGGCTGGTCAGCCAGCTCTTCAGCCGGGTGGGTGCCGCCGACGATCTGGCGCGGGGACGTTCGACCTTCATGGTCGAGATGGTCGAGACGGCGGCGATCCTCAATCAGGCCGACGACCGCGCGCTGGTGATCCTGGACGAGATCGGGCGCGGCACCGCGACCTGGGACGGGCTGTCCATCGCCTGGGCGGTGATGGAGCATCTGCACGCTGTCAACCGCTGCCGGGCGCTGTTCGCGACGCATTACCACGAGCTGACCGCCCTCGCCGCCCGGCTGGACGGGGTCGAGAACGCCACCGTCGCGGTCCGCGAATGGGAAGGCGACGTGATTTTCCTGCACGAGGTGATCCGGGGCGCGGCCGACCGGTCCTATGGCGTTCAGGTGGCCCGGCTGGCCGGTCTGCCCGACGCGGCCGTCGCCCGCGCCCGCGACATCCTGACCAGCCTCGAATCCGGCGAGCGAGAGGGCGCGGCGCGTCCGGCCGCGATCATCGACGACCTGCCGCTGTTCCGCGCCGCGCCGCCTGCCCCGGCCCCCGCCCGCACGGCCCCCAGCCCCGTCGATGACCGCCTGCGCGAGATCCAGCCCGATAGCCTGTCCCCGCGCGAGGCGCTCGACCTGATCTATGAGCTGAAGGGGCTGACCGCCTGACGCCCGCTTCACGCCGGTTTGATCGCGCCGCGGTGGCGCAGGGGCGTCATTGCCGCGCATACAGGCGGAAACCCGTCAGGCGGTTGCGGGGCGGTTTTCATCCTGACCCGATGCCTGTAGCATCCGCGAAAAAGAGCAGAGGCAGCCATGAACAGGTTTTTGAAACTTGCGATCCTGATGCTGGTCGCATCCTGCGGCGGAGGCGGCAATTTCTCGGCCCCGCGCGATCTGGACAATGCCTGCAACATTGTCCGCGAGCGTCCCGCCTATCACCGCGCCATGCTGCGGGCCGAGAAACGCTGGGGCGTGCCGGTGGCGGTGCAGATGGCCTCGATCCATCAGGAATCGAAATTCATCGGCGACGCGCGCACGCCGCATCAATACGCCCTCGGCATCATCCCGATCGGACGCCAAAGCTCGGCCTATGGCTATAGCCAAGCGCTGGACGGGACGTGGGAGGAGTATCTGCAGCAGACCGGCAACCGCCGGGCGCGGCGCGACAATATCAACGACGCGACCGATTTCATGGGCTGGTATATGGATGGCAGCGCGCGCCGGCTGGGGATTTCGAAATGGGACGCGCGCGCGCAATACCTCGCCTATCACGAGGGGCGGTCCGGCTATGCGCGGGGGTCCTATCTCAGCAAGGGCTGGCTGGTGAACGTGGCCGCCCGCGTGCAGGGCCGGGCCGAGATGTATCACGCCCAGCTTCGCAGCTGCCGCTAGGCCAGGACAGGGCCAGCGGCCCTGCCCCGCCTGCGCCTTACTTGCGGCGCTGGACTTCGCTTTCCAGCGCGAAGGTCGAGGGCTTGAAGCTGACGCCCTTTTTCATCTCGCCCAGAATCACCGTAGTTTTCTTGCCGGTATCGTCGGTCACGACCCATTGACGCAGCTCGGTCGGGGCGGTGAAGACCATCTCGATATTGCCGTATTCGGGATGGGCGGGGTCCTGCGCCTTGACGACGGTGGTGTTCTTCCGCTCGCTATGGCCGACCACCATGCCCGCCCGCGACAGGTTCACGTTCTGCCCGAGGATCAGCGACAGCGGGGTCTGGTTCAGCGGATAGATCTGCGGACCCTGGTTCGATTTCGCGTCGAACACCGCCACCTGCCCGCCCGAGGCGAGCATGAGCTGGTTCGAGTTCTTGTATTCGAACCGGACCCGGTTCGGGCGCTGGATATAAACCGTCCCGGCCGAGATCGAGCCGTCCGGGTTCACCTGCGTGAACTCGGATTGCAGCGTGGTCAGGCTGTTGAGATAGTTGGAAATGGTGTTGAGCGGGATCTTCTCGGCCAGGGCCGCGGGCGCGGTGGCAAGAAGGGCGAGAACGGGCGCGACAGCGAGAGACAGCTTTTTCATGCGTCCTTTATGACTGGCTAGAGAGCGGGTTGCACATCACCTTGCGGCGACGAATCAGCCGGTCAACGCGCACGCCAGCGTGAGCGTTCCGGGCGTCATCGGGCGGCGCTACTGCGCGAACAGCCCGTCCCAGTCGCGAAAGCCCTTGATCTCGATGGGATTGCCCGAGGGATCGGCAAAGAACATGGTCGACTGCTCGCCCGGCTCGCCGGCGAAGCGCGTCTGCGGCGGCAGGATGAACTGGACGGCCGCGGCTTCCAGCCGGTCGGCCAGCTTCGTCCAGTCGTCATGGCGCATGACCAGCCCCAGATGCGGCATCGGCACCAGATGGTCGCCCACCTTGCCGGTGCGCGTGGTGGCGAAGGGCTCGCCCAGATGCAGGCTGATCTGGTGGCCGAAAAAGTCGTAATCGACCCAGCTATCGGTGCTGCGCCCCTCGGTGCAGCCCAGCAGATCGCCGTAAAAGGCGCGGGCCTCGTCAAGGTCGCGGACGTGATAGGCAAGGTGAAAGCGGGTGTCCATGTCGGCTCCTGTCGCGGTGAATCGGCGCCAGACTGCACCTGACCGGCGCCGAGGCCAAGCCGGAAGGCGCTAGGGGACGCGGGTCGGGCGCTGCGGGCGAGACCGTGACCCGACGCTGCCGATGAAGACGCTGCCAATGAAACAGACCCCTCGCGGGCGCGAAGGGTCTGTCTCCTCCCGCGTCGGGCGGGCGACCTCCTCGTCGCGCGCCCTGCGTATGCCGTTGCGTCACGATCACGAATGCTTGACGCCCTGTCTGTTTGCCCCATCGCCCCCGCCTCTGTCAACCTTCGCCTGCGGCGCGTGGTCGCGCCCGGTGCTTGACGCCCCTGCCCGTCAGGCGCATGACATTGCGGAAATCTGCAACCAAGGAGCAGTCCATGTCCCGCACCGTCTACCTGAATGGCGACTATCTTCCCGAAGCCGAGGCGCGCGTCTCGGTCTTTGATCGCGGTTTCGTCATGGCCGACGGGGTGTACGAGGTGGTCAGCGTGCTGGACGGCAAGCTGATCGATTTCGAGGGGCATCAGGCGCGGCTGAAGCGCTCGCTGGATGCGCTGGAAATCCGCAACCCGCTGTCGGACGACGAATACCTGACCGCCTTCCGCGAGCTGGTGCAGCGCAACGGGATCGACGAGGGGCTGGTTTACCTGCAGGTCACGCGCGGCAATCCGGGCGACCGCGATTTCGCCTATCCGCCCGCCGACACGCCGCCGACCGTGGTGGCCTTTACCCAGTCCAAGCCCGGCCTCGCCGACAACCCCGCCGCCCGGACGGGGCTGAAGATCGTCACCCTGCCGGACGAGCGGTGGGGCCGTCGCGACATCAAGACGGTGCAGCTTCTCTACCCGTCGATGGCCAAGATGGCGGCCAAGGCACAAGGCGCGGATGATGCTTGGCTGGTGCAGGATGGCACGGTGACCGAGGGCACCTCGAACAACGCCTATATCCTGCGCGGCAACACAATCATCACTCGCGAACTGTCCCACGACATCCTGCACGGCATCACCCGTCAGGCGGTCCTGCGCTTCGCGGATGAGGCGCAGATGAGCGTCGAGGAACGCGCCTTCACCCCCGACGAGGCGAAATCGGCGGACGAGGCATTCATCACCTCGGCTTCAGCCTTCGTCATGCCGGTGGTCGAGATCGACGGCACCCCCGTCGGCAGCGGCAAGCCCGGCCCCGTCGCCGCCCGCCTGCGCGAAATCTATATCGACGAAATGCGCCGCCGCGCGATCTGAGGGCGAGGCGGCTGGGGCGCGGACGGATCGGCCCCGCCCGCGCCGCCTGATTGGCGGCGGCCAGGTGCGAGGAGTGTTCGGCGGACCGAGCCGTCGTATCTGCAACTTGCGCGGTAAGCCCGCCGTCTGACGCTACCGCAAGAGATTTGCGAGAGGATCGCAGCATCAGTCGAAACCGTCAGATCAGGAATCGGCCTCTGCACGCGCGCGCCGGATATTCCCTGCCCCACGCGCCATGGCGTCTGCTCACTCCTGACGCACACCGATCCCCGACCCCGGCGCGCGGATCGTCTCGCCGGGCAGGAAATGCGGCGCGAGGATCAGCTTGCCGCCTTCGGGACGCGGCTCTTTCCCCGCCACGATCCGCGCGGCCCGGCGCCCGATATCCTGCCGGCGGGCATCGGTCGTGGCCAGCCGGATCGGCAGCCCGTCCAGCAGATCGACGCCGTTGAACCCCGCAAGCCCCAGCTTGCCCGGTATATCATAACCCTGCTCGCGCGCCCATAACAGCCCGCCCGCGCCGATCATGTCATTGGAATAATAAAGAAACTCCAGATCCCGCTCGCGCGCGAGGATGCGCTCGGTCAACTCGCGCCCCTTCGCCAGCGACGAGCCGCCCTGATAGAACTCGCGCGCTGCCAGCGCGACCCCGGCCTCGGCCAGCGCCGCCTCGAACCCCGCGAGGCGCTTCTTTGCCCGATGATCCTCGGGCATATGGGTGCCGATGAAACCGATCCGGCGATAACCGGCGGCGAGTATCTCGGCCGCCATCTGGCGCCCCGCCTGCAGATGCGAGATGCCCACCGCGCAGTCGATCACATCGCCATCGACATCCATGATCTCGACCACCGGAACCGCCACCGCCTCGAGCATCGCCCGCGCCCCGCGGCTGTGCTCCAGCCCCGCCAGAATGACTCCCGAGGGCCGCCAGGACAGCATGTCGTAAAGCACCGTCTCCTCGCGCGCGGGCGAGTAATTCGTGACGCCGATGACAGGCTGCAGCGGCGTGTCGTCCAGCTCGGCCGAGATGCCGCTGAGCACATCGGGAAAGACCAGATTGGCGAGCGATGGGATGACCACGGCGACCAGGTTGACCTGCTGGCTGGCCAGCCCGCCGGCGATCTTGTTGGGGACGTAACCCAAGGTCTTGGCCGCCGTCAGCACCTTTTCCCGCGTCGCCGCCGAGACATCGCCACGGTTCCGCAGCACCCGACTGACTGTCATTTCCGACACGCCCGAAGCCTCGGACACGTCCCGCAAGGTCAGCGGGCGGCGTTTCTTGGGTTGAGACATGGCTGGCCCCGCTTGCCGTTTCTTCGAGTTAGCGCATGACAGAGGCCGCAGGCAAGCATCTTGCCAAAACGCTCCTATCCGGTCAAAAGAACGCAGGCGGCCCCGTGGCTCAACTGGATAGAGCAGCCCCCTCCTAAGGGGCAGGTTGCAGGTTCAAATCCTGCCGGGGTCACCAAACTTTCCATTGTTGACGATGGATCATATCTGTGCACAAAATGCGGTTTTCGTGCACACCCCCTGTCAAGAAGAAACGTGACCTCGACGGAAGGTATTATAAATCGTCCGTCACTACAGCGGGTTATGATGATGCGCGGCTGATCAGGGGCAACGCATCGTCTCGGAGGTAGAGATCTCCGAGCTTCCGCCCTTTCGGTTCATAGGGGGCAATGCTGCCCGCACGAAGGATTGCCCGCGCGGCATTGATCGACAAGGCGAACTCGTTCTGGACTATGCTGGGGGTCAGGAATCGGCGGCGGAAGGTCTCGACTGCCGATTTTGTGACCCGCCACTGCGGACGGCGGGTGGTGGGATGGATCACGTGTCTCGCCGGAATCTCACCTGCTTCGATCAGCGCCATGAGCCGTTCCATCTCTCGTATGCCGACGCTTCTACCAAACTCGGCCAGGGAAAGCTCGCCCGACAGGCTTTCGCGCGCCTGAATACGATCGCCGTAAGAAGATATCGCGGCCGCTGAGACCTGATAGCCATGATATCCTGCGCTTGGCTGAACATGCCGCACTTCGATATCACCCGAGCGGATGCCGTTGATGATGTCTGCGACACGGACTCCCGACCTAGCCTGTGCGGACTGGATGGCGATCCAGTCCCGAGCATCGACCGGCGTCGAGACATCGACAGCACATTTCCGCAACTCTTCGAGAAGCGACAACCCGTCATCTGGAAGCCACTTCCGCCGTGCCCCAGCCAGCGCCGTGCGCGGGGAGAGAACTCCCGCCTTCTTCAGCGCATCCAGCTCTACCCTCGTCGTGCCGAGTAGCGCACACATTGCTTTCGTGGTCACCAGCGATGGGATATTCGCCAGAAGTTGCGCGTATCCCTTGGCATCGAAGACGGCACGTGAGTCAGGCCGGGGATCATCAGCCGTCAATGCACCAGCTTCGATCAGCATCGGACGCAGGCGGACCGGGTCAATTCCTGCTTCTGCTGCGGCCGAACTGACGGAGTGTAGCCTGCGTCCATTCAGAACTGCGCCCAACACCTTTTCTCCCGCGGCAACAGGCCATATCTCCAACACTGCCTCCCGGAGAATATCTCGGAAAACGTCAAATGACGGTTCGTCCAATAAATGGGATTCCAGCGCGAAGATCAGCTTGCCATGTGCCTGGCGAACGGGGTCGGATACAGTGGCTGCGCCGGTTGAGGACGCCACAAGATGCGCCACGATCGCCTCTGGGCCATGTTCTACGATCGAAAAGCCAGCGGCCGCCGCTTCGTGCCGGTGTCGAATAGAGGCGTCGGAACCTGCATGGGGCAACAGCCCCTGTCCGAACAACCGGCAGAATGATGCACTTGCAGCCGTCGCTTGCGCCGCCAGCCAGGTCGGATCGGTTGTGCTGCTCAGCCGATCGTCCAGCCAGTCATCGAATCGGGACAGCTCGACACTGTCTCCATCCATGTCACCGGCCATGATCCTGTCGAGGATTCTCGACAACTGACCCTGCGCATCGAACCTCTGGACGGGCCGCGTCTCCGTCCAGAGCGGAACGAGCAACTTACGATGGCGCCGGCAGACAGATACTTCGCGCATCTGCCAGTCACCTCTCAGGGCCATGCGAGTTAGCGGTTCGGAAAGATTTCCTTGTGCGTCTTCCCGCAAGCACGTGGGGCAACCTTCAACGACAGGGTTGAGCAATGCACGAGAACCGACAGGCTCACCCCGGAACTGCAGACGGACCTTTCCTATCGGCATGCCGGTCCAGGAGAGCATCTCCTTCACGTCGCGGTCTCGCAGCCCTGCCCAGTTGGCCAAGCTGTTCACGACCTCTGGGTCGCCTCTGAGAAACCTTTTGAACGCCCCTCCGAGATCGTGGGCGAATTCCGGCGTGTCCACTCCCCTTGATGCTGCCAGCCGAGACAGGAACGACGGGAGGGTTTCGCGTGGCACAGGGCGCATTTGCGGCATCGGCAGGTCCTTTCAGGTCCCACCTTGTGCCGCAACTTGCGCGAAGGGTGAACCGTGTGGATGGGGTATCGTTTATACCGCGCCACGAACCGGCCGAAGAACGGCGATATGAGCGGCGCCACACTCTTCTTGTTAGCGCGCAGGAGTTCGTTTCAGCGGCTCATCCCATCGAGCCGAGGGATGGAGGGCTCAGCAATGGATGCATCAGAACAACTGGTGTTTGCGCACCGACATGACGGCTGCAACGGGCGGTAAGCAGCCTGACGGCGGTGCGGCATGGCAACCGCTGCATCGAGCCAATGTGGACATTCGTCGCTGACGCCACATCTTCGGCGGGAGATCGACGCGGAGGCGGAAGCAGCTGAACCGAGTGGCGGCAGCAAGCTTGACGAAAACTGATGCACAGGCGAGAAACTCTGAAACAACCAGGAGATCACGCTTTGGCCGACGTTGCTGCTCAACCTACCCCAGTCCAGTCAGTGTATGGTTGGCACAATGACGATCGGCTTTTTGTTAATCGGAGGTATCAGCGCAAACTGGTTTGGACGCTGGAAGAGAAGCAAAAGCTTGTCGAATCCATCCTGAAGAAATATCCAATCCCGGCCATTCTGGTCGCGGAACGCGACGACGATCCGAACCGGTATGAAATCATTGATGGGTTGCAGCGCCTGAATGCCATTATCTCGTTCATCGAGGGGTCCTTCCCGACCGTGGACGGCAAGTATTTTGACGTCTCCAAATTTCCGACTGCCCAAGCGCGTAGAGAGGGAAATCTGTTTGAGCCGTTGTCGCAGGACGACGTTATTGGAGCGAGAGAAGTCGGCGTGCTTTTGGATTATTCTCTCGCAATTTCCATCATGAGGAAGGCGTCGGAGCGCGAGATTGATGATGTATTCGATCGCATCAACTCTTATGGTCACCGGCTGAGCGATCAAGAGCGGCGTCAGGCGGGAATTCAAAACGAATTCTCCGAATTGGTGAGGACAATTGCTTGCACTGTCCGGGGCGACGAGTCCGAAGCATCGCTTCCTCTCGCGAAGATGCCGAGTATCTCGATCGATCTGCCGATGACCAAACACGGTTACTTGGTGCGCGCGGAGGAAGTCTTCTGGGTTGACCAGGGAATCCTTCGATCAACGCATCTTCGGGACAGCATGGATGAACAGTGCATTGCGGATATAGCAGCCTGCATCGTCACGGGGTCAATGATCGAACGGTCTAAAGCCGAACTTGATAACATATATGAAAGTGGAACCGAGCGTTCGAACTCGGTTCTTGACGCGCTCAAGGTTTACGGCGCCGAAAAGCTAATGGATGAGATAAAATTCTGCATACAGCAGATTGAAGAAGTTTGCAACACAGGAAGTCCGGAGAAGCTCCGCAACATAATATTCGAGAGACGGAACACGAACGCTTTCCCCGCTGTTTTTTCGGTGATCTTCGTGGCATTTCATGAGATGATTATCGCGGAGAAGAAGAAGATCAGTGATTATCCGGCGCTCAAGAGGCAGTTAGTAAATCTGACTAATAGGATCGAAACGTCACGTCGGGCTACCTCGCCTGAAGAGAGGAGGACTAATGTCAACACGATCAAAGGGATCATCGGCCCTCATTTTCTGAACCAAGACCAGTCGGCCGAGATATACTCGAATCACGCGTCCGTAGATATCGATTCCGCCATACGCAGATCCTCTACGGAGTTATCATACTATGAGCTGAAGCAGGGCTTGGTAGCTCTAGGAGAAAAAAGAGAATTCAACGAAGGGCTTGTCGACCGCATTATCCAGACGATATGCGCCATTGCGAACAATGGGCCTGCCCGCGCTGGAAAGATATTAATCGGTGTATCGGATAATCAAGCCGATGCTGATCGCGCACTTGCTCTAGATAAGATTTCGCCGAGAAAAGTTGGGGATAAATTTGTCGTTGGTGTCGATCGGGAAGCCCGCATTCTTGGCAAGTCGCTCGAGGATTATATTGGGATAATTCGTCACCGAATTGGCAATTCCACGCTATCTGATCACCTAAAGACCGCAGTCCTATCGTCTATTGACTACAACTCCTACTATGGCCTCGGTATCATAATTATCACCGTCCCGCCGCAGACGGAGCAGTCACTGCTGGACGATACTGTCTTCTGGAGGGATGGCGATAACACCAAGGCGGCGGAGAGTATGAAGCAGGCGACGGACATCGCAAGACGTTTTTAGCGTTTGTTGGATGTCACTGAGAACTGACCCAGCATTGTCATCGAGATTTGACCCGCCTGTCAGTATGTCGGTGTGTTCATGACGTGGTCAATGTCTGTGCCTCCTTTCTCTTTCTTTTCGCGGTCTCCGAGCTGGCTTTGAAGCGGTAGCTGTCGTTTCCGGTCTCCAGAATGTGGCAACGGTGGGTAAGGCGATCGAGGAGCGCTGTGGTCATCTTGGCGTCGCCAAAGACGCTGGCCCATTCGCTGAAGCTCAGGTTTGTGGTGATCACGACGCTGGTGCGCTCGTAGAGTTTGCTGAGCAGGTGGAACCCGAGCGCGCCGCCCGCGGCGCTAAACGGCAGGTATCCCAGCTCGTCGAGGATCACCAATTCGGTTTTCACCAACGCCTCGGCGATCTTGCCGGCCCTTCCCAGTGCCTTTTCCTGTTCCAGCGCGTTGACCAGTTCGACAGTCGAGAAGAAGCGCACACGTTTGCGGTGATGCTGGATGGCGTGAACACCGAGGGCCGTGGCGACATGGCTCTTCCCGGTGCCGGGCCCACCAATCAGGACCACGTTCTCTGCGGCATCCAAGAACTCGCATCGATGAAGTTGCCGCACAAGGGCCTCGTTGACCTCGCTGGCCGCAAAGTCAAAGCCAGAAAGGTCCTTGTGGGCCGGGAAGCGCGCGGCTTTCATGTGATAGGAGATCGACCGCACTTCACGCTCAGCCATTTCGGCCTTCAGCAGCTGCGACAGGATCGGGATCGCCGCGTCGAATGCAGGCGCACCTTGTTCCATGAGGTCGTGAACTGCTTGGGCCATGCCTGGCATCTTCAGACTGCGGAGCATGATGACGATGGCAGCTCCGGCGGGATCATGACGCATGGCGTTTGCCTCCGGACGTGCGCAGCCCATCGTAGCGTGCGACGTTCGCTTCGGGCTCCTTGCTCAGCATTGAGGTGCTCCCCATTGCTTGGACAGTATCTGGCGCTTTTTAAGCTCTGATTTGCTCCTGCTGATCGGGTTGGGTTGCTTCGATTTGCAGTGAGTAGACCACTGCTGGTGGTCGGCCGCCAAGGGCTTTGTGCGGGCGGCGGTGATTGTAAAACTCGATCCATTTGCGGACGCCGGCGCGGGCGTGGGACCCGGTCTCCCAGGCATGCAGATAGACGCACTCGTATTTTAGCGTGCGCCAGAGGCGTTCAATAAAGATGTTGTCCAGGTAGCGCCCCTTGCCATCCATCGAGATGCGGATACCCGACCGGCGCAAGCGGTCTATCCAAGCAAACGACGTGAACTGAGATCCTTGATCGCTGTTCATGATGTCCGGCGGTCCGAACCGATAGATAGCCTCGTTCAGCGCCTCGACGCAGAAGTCGGCGTCCAGCGTGTTCGAGATCCGCCAGGACAGCACCATCCGGGTGTGCCAGTCCATGATCGCCACCAGATAGAGAAAGCCGCGGCGCATTGGCAGGTAGGTGATATCCACGCACCAGACCTGGTTTGGTCTGCCCACACGCAGCCCGCGCAGCAGATAAGGATAGGTCTTGTGCCCCTTCGCCGGCCTGCTGGTGCTGGGCTTCTGATAGATTGGCATCAGCCCCATCAGGCGCATGAGCCGGCGGATGCGCTTTTCGTTCACGGCATGACCCTGATTGCGCAGGTGCCACGTCATCTGGCGAACGCCGAAGAACGGCGTTTCAAGGAACTGTCCATCGATCAACCGCATCAGCGCCAAGTTCTGCTCCGTCTCACCCTGCGGTGCGTAGTAGAACGACGACCGCGGAATCGACAGCAGCGCGCATTGCTGGCCGATCGACAAGTCCGGATGGTCGCGCTCGATCATGCCGCGCCTCACGTCCCGCCCCAGGGCTTGAGCTTTCTTTCCAAAAAAGAATTGGCCACCGCCAGCTCCCCGATCTTGGCGTGCAGGTCCCGGACCTGATCTTCATCAATCACCGGTGCCTTGCGGCTGCCGCGCTCGAAAACACCGGACGCGCCATCCAACAGCGCGCGCTTCCATTGATTGATCATTGTCGGATGCACGCCGAACCGGCTCGCCAGTTCCGACACGGTTTCTTCGCCTTTCAGCGCCTCAAGTGCCACCTTGGCCTTAAATGCAGGCGCATGCTGCTTTCGTTTCGTCATCATCGATCTCCTTCGTGGCGAAGATCAGCAGACAGAAAACTCGAGCTTACGTCAGTGTCCAGTTTCCGGGGAGCACCTCACATCAAGGCCGGAGGCGGCATCACGTCCGGCTTTTCGCCCGACGTGCCGCTCACCAGCCTGTGCAGCAGGTTCAGCACGTGGGTCTTGCTCGGCACGCCGGCCTTCAGTGCCATGTCCACCGCGCAAAGCACGGCCTGTTCGTCGTGATGCAGCACCAATGACAGGACGTCGACCATCTCCCGATCGCGGCCGGGCCTGCGCAGCATCTGATTCTGCAACTCACGAAAGCCCTCCGGCATTTCGACAAACGGGGCGCCATTGCGAAGCGCGCCCGGCTTGCGCTGGACCACGGCGAGGTAATGGCGCCAGTCATAGATGACGCGGCCCGGTTGCCGGTGCGACCTTTCAATGATGCGCCGGTGCTCACAGACGACCTGCCCTTCGGCAACGACAACCAGCCGTTCGGGGTAGATGTGCAGGCTGACGGGCCGGTTCGCAAAACTGGCGGGCACAGAGTAGCGATTGCGATCAAACGTGATGAGGCAGGTCGGTGACACCCGCTTATTTTGCTCGACATAGCCATCGAACGCCGTGGGCAAAGGCATCAGCGACGATTTCTCAGCCTCCCAGATCTCAGCGATGCTGCCTGGCAAGCGGCCGTGTCCGGTCTCGGTCCATAGCGCCTTGCACCTCTCTTCCAGCCACCGGTTCAGCGCGTTGAGATCAGGGAAGGATGGCATTACCTGCCACATCCGGCTGCGCGCATCGCGGACGTTCTTCTCGACCTGGCCCTTCTCCCATCCCGCCGCCGGATTGCAGAAGTCAGGTTCGAACACGTAGTGGCTGGTCATCGCCATGAAGCGCGCGTTCACGTCGCGCTTCTTGCCAGCGCCCACGCGGTCTACCGCCTTGCGCATATTGTCGTAGATCCCGCGGCCCGGCACGCCTTCGAAGACCCTGAACGCATGCCAGTGCGCATCGAACAGCATCTCATGTGTCTGTAGCAAATACGCCTCGACCAAGAACGCGCGGCTGTGCGACAGCTTGATGTGTGCGACCTGCAGCTTGATCCGTTCACTCCCGATGATTGCGTAGTCCTCGCTCCAATCAAATTGGAATGCCTCGCCCGGCTTGAACACCAGTGGCACGAATGTCCCGCGGTCTGTGGTGTTCTGCGCGCGCGCCCGGTCCGATCTCCAGGCGCGGACAAAGGCCGAGACCCGCTCGTAGGAGCCATCAAATCCAAGTTGAACCAGATCAGCGTGCATCTGCTTCGCCGTTCGTCGCTCTTTGCGCGGCTTGCGCTGCTGCGCCAACAACCAGCCCGACAGCTTCTCTGCGTAAGGATCAAGCTTGCTCGGCCTCGATGGTGCCTTGAACTTGGGCTCCACGATCCCGGCACGCAGGTAACGCCTGATAGTATTGCGCGACAGCCCGCCGTGAAATCTCGCGGATC
Organism: Paracoccus jeotgali; assembly: GCF_002865605.1. Taxonomy (NCBI): domain Bacteria; kingdom Pseudomonadati; phylum Pseudomonadota; class Alphaproteobacteria; order Rhodobacterales; family Paracoccaceae; genus Paracoccus; species Paracoccus jeotgali. The sequence goes on along the minus strand of NZ_CP025583.1, from coordinate 930,397 downwards.
GGTAACTTGTCCCGAAGTGCCCAACGTCGAATGACGCTCAATATATCCATGTCGATCACTCCAGTGACCCCCGACAAAGTAAGCGTCCGGCCTGACCGCCCTGCCGCGTGGTGAAAGAGGCGGATAGTGTCCACCATTGATAGTGGACACTATGGTGATGGCGTGGCGCGTCGGACGAAGCGACTTTGGACGGATGAGGAGAAGCGTTCGATCTGTTTCCAGACGGCGGCGCCGGGCGTTTCCGTGGCTCAGGTGGCGCGGCGCTACGCGGTGAACGCGAACCTGATCTTCAAGTGGCTGCGCGATCCCCGTTATGCGCCGGACCCCACCTCGGTTGCGCCCCCAGCAGAGGAGGCGCGGTTTCTGCCCGTAGAGATCGTCGCGGAGACCAGGTCTACTCCGGCGGCACCTGCCGCCGAGAACCACATCGAGATCGAGCTGGCGGGCGGTCACCGGATGCGGATCAGCGGCAGCTATGATCCTGAGGCGCTGGCGCGGCTGATCCGGGGACTTTCGGCGTGATCCCGGTTCCGGCCAACACGCGGGTCTGGCTGGCTGCCGGGGTCACCGACATGCGCAAGGGCTTTGCTTCCTTGGCGGCGCAGGCCGAGGCGGTGCTGAAGCAGGATCCTTTCGGCGGGCATCTCTTCGTCTTCCGCGGCCGTCGCGGTGATCTGGTGAAGGTCATCTGGTGGATGGCCAGGGGCCTGCATGTTCATGAAGCGGCTGGAGCGGGGCCGGTTCGTCTGGCCCTCGGCCAAGGAGGGGAAGGTGGCGCTGACACCGGCGCAGTTGTCGATGCTCCTGGAAGGGATCGACTGGCGTGCCCCGGAGCGAACGTGGCGGCCCTTGGCAGCGGGATAATCAGGGGGGGGCCACAAGAGAATGATTCCCATAAGGAATCCCGTGGGATAAACTCCTTGCATGCTCGATCAGACCCTGACCCTGCCGGAAGATCCCGAGGAGTTGCGCAGCTTCACCGCGCGGCTTCTGGCCGAGGTGAAGGCGCAGGCGATCCTGATCGAGAAGCTGCGGCACCAACTGGCCGGGCACCGGGCACACCGGTTCGGCGCGTCCTCGGAGACGGCAGAACAGCTTCAGTTGGCTCTTGAGGCCAGCGAGATCGCGGCCGCCGCGATGACGGCGCGGATGCGTCTGCCGGACATCGAGGAGAAGGGCAAACCCAAGCGCCGTCCGATCCCGGATCATATCCCCCGGATGGAGGTGGAACTGATGCCCGGCGCCGATGCCTGTGCCGATTGCGGCGGTCGCCTGCGCCGGATCGGCGAGGACGTCACGGAAGAGCTGGAGTATGTTCCTGGGCGCTTCATCGTGAACCGGATTGTCCGCCCCGGCTGACCTGCGCTTGCTGCGAACGCTTCGTCCAGGCCCCGCTGCCGTCGCGCCCGATCGAGCGCGGTCGCCCCGGGCCGGGTCTGCTGGCCCATGTGCTGGTCAGCAAGTATGCCGACCATCTCCCCCTCTATCGCCAGAGCCAGATCTTCGGCCGCGAAGGGCTCGATCTCGACCGATCGACCCTGGCCGACTGGGTCGGCAAGACCACCACCCTTCTGGAGCCACTGGCCGAGGCCATCGGGCGCCATGTCCTGTCGGCCGAGGCGATCTTCGCCGACGATACGCCGGTGCGGATGCTGGCGCCCGGCACCGGCAAGACCCAGACGGCCCGGCTCTGGACCTATGCCCGCGATGAGCGCCCATGGGATGGCGATGCTCCGCCTGCCGCATGGTATCGCTTCTCGGGCGACCGCAAGGGTCAGCACCCCAAGGATCATCTGGCCCGTTTCCGCGGCTGGATGCATGCCGACGGCTATGCCGGGTTCGAGGATCTCTACCGTTCCGGCGCCATCCGCGAGGTCGCCTGCATGGCCCATGTCAGGCGCAAGTTCGTGGACATCCACCGATCGCAAGGTTCGCCGATCGCTGAGGAGGCCATCGGCCGCATCGCCCGGCTCTATGCCGTCGAGAAGGAAGCCCGAGGTTCGCCACCGGACCGCCGCGCCGAACTCCGTAAGGCACATGCCGCCCCGGTCTTCGATGACCTGGAAGTCTGGCTGGCCATGCAACTCACCACGATCTCGGGGAAATCCCCGCTAGCGGCCGCCATCCGATACGCCCTCACCAGGATGGAACGCCTGCGCCCCTACCTCGACAACGGCATCCTCGAGCTCGACAACAACGCCGCCGAACGCGGCATGCGCGCCATCGCCCTCGGGCGGAAAAACTACCTATTCGTCGGTTCCGAGGCAGGTGGAAAGGCCGCCGCCATCGCCTACACCCTGATCGAAACAGCCAAGCTCAACGCCATCGATCCCCATGCCTGGCTCGCCGACACCCTGGCCCGTATCCCTGATTACAAGATCACAAAGGTCGATGACCTGCTGCCTTGGAAATGGCGCGGGTAGCGGTCAGGCCGGACGCTTACCCGACAAATCCCGTCAGGGGGAAGTTTCCACATGGGTCAATTCTCAGTGACAATCTTGATCGCTGATGGGTCAGTTCTCAGTGACATCCAACACAACCGGGCTCCGGTCGCGGCTGGATGAAAGTTCAGTGGCAGGTCACTCAGACTCGCTTACCACGACCTCCGACAGCTCCTCGACGTTCGGGAGATCAACCTTGAAGGGGAGATCACGACGAGGTAGTCAACGGTGGTTGATCAGCCAATGCCTTCAGGACATCAGACCCCAACGAACGGGTGTTTTTTATATTTCCGACAGAATTCAGGATTTCGACGCCTAATTCGCCTGCAAGCTTTCGAAGGACAGGCTTGGCCTGAGGCTCAAGCTTTCCGTCATGCCATACCTGTATTGTGCCATTTTCCAGTTGATCAACGCGGAAACCGCTCCGAAAACCCGAGGAGACCACCTTCAGATCGGCCAAGACAACTGCTGCGCCGTCTTTAGGTGTCAACAGGAGATGGACAGGAAGATAAGAATTGGTCTCAAGGTTCTTCAGTTTTGGCTTCAATTCTTCAACTGAACAATCCAACAATTCTCGTATCGAAGGTTCGCCCTCGTCAATGACGATTTGAAGGACCATTACACGATCAGCAAGTTCTAGAGTGCTCGCATTGAAGTTGATATGACTAGATGAGGTGAAAGTCTTGACGGAGATCCGCTCTCCCTCATCAGAAACGACATCATAGCCCGATTGATTTACCGCCAAGGCCATCTGCCCTCGAGTGACCATTGCGGCATAGAGTTCCCCGATCCGTCCGGTCAGATGTCGAAGCTCGCCCATTGGGGCACCCCAAGCCAATTCCTTTTCAAACCAAGCCAGAGCTTCGCCGAGAGATCGAATAATCTGCGTTTGACTGAGGCTCATACTAGCTCATTCTCCTTTGGCCTGAACCGATTTCTTTCCTCTGGTTTTTCCTGTTCCCGGGAGTTCGCTGGCCTCTCTCGTTTTGGATTGGCCCCTGACAACACCCACCTTCTCTAAAGAACGGAGCATCCCAATTGCCTTCCACGTGTTAATGCGGAGACGGATTAAGGAGGAATACAAGAATACTCTAATCCGCCAGCTGACGGCTATGAGCATCCCGGTCGAGGCTGTTCTCGGGCACAGGATCCTCTTGTCTCAATGCGAGTGCTTCCGCCTGCCTCAGGACCAGCTTAACAGCGTCGGAAGCAAGGTCCGGCGGGTATCCGTGACGGTTCAATATCCGCTTGATCGCGACCCGCATTTTTGCCCGCACATTCTCGCGCTTCCACCAATCCACTCCGGAATTCTTGCGAACGGTCAAAACTAGCTCGGTGGCGATGACGCGAAGTTCCTCGTTGCTCATGAGCTGCACTGCGCTCTCGTTGCGGGCCAGCGCGTCGTAGAATGCCCGCTCGGCCGCGTTCAGGCCATCCTCGGGCTGGCTGCGCAGGTCCTTGGCAAGAGCGATAAGTTCCTGAATAATCTGTAGCGCATCTACGCTGCGGTTGTGATACCGGGCGATGGCCTGTTCGAGGCGGGACGAGAATGCCTCCTTCTGAACAACGTTCGTGCGGGTGCGGGCCGATATCTCACCTGTCAAGAGCTTTCTGAGCGCCTCAACCGCGAGATTGCGATGCTGCATGTTCTGGAGTTCCAGCATGAACTCCTCGGAGAGCACGCTGATGTCGGGGCGGTCGAAGCCACAAGCGCTGAGGATGTCGACGATCTCGGTCGAGGCTACGGCATTGTTGATCAGCTGCTGAATGGCGAAGTCGGTGCCACCATCACGCCCCACGCCAGCTACGTCCAGCTTGGAAAGAGAGGACCGGACGGCGGCGAAGAAGGCGATCTCTTCGGCGTGTTCGGTTGCTTGCGGGCTGCCCGAGGCGAGTTTGTAGGCCGTAATCAGCTTGGCGGTCGCGTTATGAAAGCGTTTGGCCTCGTGTGTGCCGTCCGCATTCCGGTCCTTGAGGAGTATATGCTCGATCGCGCCCGGCAGCATAGTGAGACGCTCACCCGGTGTGCCGGTCACTGCGAGGTTATAGTCGAAGCCGTGGAACTGGGCGCGCACCACGTCAAGCGCATCGAGGAAGGCCGCCACGGCCTCGCGCTCGTCGATCCCCGTCTGTGCCTGGTCAGTCTGCGAGTAATGCGCCAGCGCTGCCTTCAACTCCGCCGCGATGCCGATGTAGTCCACGACCAGCCCCGCCGGCTTGTCTCGAAACACCCTGTTTACCCGCGCGATCGCCTGCATGAGGCCGTGGCCCTTCATGGGCTTGTCGACATAGAGCGTATGCATGCAAGGCGCATCGAAACCCGTTAGCCACATATCGCGCACGATCACTAGCTTCAGCGGGTCGCTAGGGTCTTTGAAGCGCCCACGGATCGCCTCCTGCCGCGCCTTGGAGCGGATATGCGGCTGGAGCGCAGCGGGATCGGCGGCAGAGCCAGTCATCACCACCTTCACGCAGCCAGCCTCATCCGTATCGCTGTGCCACTCCGGCCGCGCAGCGACGATCCGATCATAAACCTCGGCGCAGATCCGACGGCTCATGCAGACGATCATTGCCTTTCCGTCGATCGCCGCCAGCCGCGCGTCGAAATGGGTCAGGATGTCCTGCACGACCGTCTCCAAGCGGCGTTCCGCCCCCACGAGCGCCTCGACACGCGCCCACTTCCTGGCAGCGGCGCCGGCTGCATCCTCGGCCAGAGCCTCTGTCGCTTCGTCGAACTCATCGTCCAACGTCGCCGCCACGTTCTCGTCAAGCGTGATTCGGGCGACCCGCGCCTCGTAGTAGATGGGGACGGTGGCGCCATCAGCCACGGCCTGCGCGATGTCATAGATGTCGATGTAATCGCCGAAAACGCCGCGCGTATCTGCGCCGACCAGTTCGATAGGCGTCCCGGTGAAGGCAACATATACCGCATTCGGCAGAGCCTGACGAAGCTGATAGGCAAGGCCATGCCGGATTTCCCCGGTTTCCTTGTTCAACTTCGCCTCGAAACCGTATTGGGTGCGGTGGGCTTCGTCGACCAGCACGACAACATTCGAGCGCGCGGTGAGCTCTGGAACGGCCTCGCCCGCCTCGGGCCGGAACTTCTGGATGGTCGAGAAGATGATGCCACCGACATTTCGGTCCAGCAGGCGCTGCAGATCCTCGGTGCTGTCGGCCTGCTCTGGTTTCTCGCCTAGCAACTCCTTACAGCGGGCAAACGTCGCGAAGAGCTGATTGTCCAAGTCGTTGCGGTCCGTCAGCACCAGCAGTGTGGGGTTTTGCATGCCCGGATGGTGCATCAGACGGCCGGACAGGAAGGCCATCAGCAGGCTCTTCCCAGAACCCTGCGTATGCCAGATGACCCCGCCCTTGCCATCGCTGCGGCGCGCCGCCAGTATCGCGTCGCAGGCCTTCCGCACGGCGTGGAACTGGTGATAGCCAGCGATTTTCTTGATTGGCCCCTTTCCTTCGTTCTCGAAAACCACGAACCAGCGCAGCATGTCGAGCAGAACCTGTGGTGCAAGCAGCCCATGCGTGAGAGTGGCAAGCTCCAGAGCGGAGCCCTTCGGAACCAGAGACTGTCCGTCGATTGTCCGCCAGTTCATGGTCCGGTCGAAACCAGCTGAAAGCGAGCCGTAGCGGGCATGCAGTCCGTCCGAGACCACGGCTAGCAGGTTCGTGCGGAACAGATCGGAGATGTCGGCCTTGTAGGTCTCTATCTGGTTCCAGGCGGCGGAAATGTCGGCACCTGCCACGCCTTTCAGCTCGACAACGACCAGCGGCATGCCATTCAGGAACAACACGACATCCGGAATGCGGGCAGTCTTACCGGCCACGTCGAACTGCTGGACCGCTCGCCAGTCGTTGACAGTATTCGTCCAGTCGACAAGTTGGACGCGAGCATTCCGGTCCTCGTTGGCCTGCACAAATGTCACGGGCACCCCATGAACCAGCAGATCATGCAAGCGGCGGTTTTCCTGCACGAGATCGGTGGCGAAGACAGTATCGGTCACTCGCCGGGCTGCGTCCTCGAGCGCGAGCGTCGGCACGTCGGGGTTGAGGCGGCGCAGGCTGTCCAGCAACACCGGCGCGAGGATCGTCTCGCGAAAGCTGCGCCGCAGCGGCTGCCGTGTCTCGGGCGAGAGGTCTGCGCCATGCCACAACGCATACCCCAGCGGCGCAAGGCTTTCCATGAAGTGCGTCTCAAGCTCCGCCTCACTGATCCAAGCCATCACACGTCCTGCCGGTTCAGCAGCGTCGGGTTCCGCGCAAGCTCGGTCAGCGGACCACGTAGGGCGGCCTCCAGCTTGCGAATATGTTCCGACATCCAGGCCGCGATCTCGGGCCAGTTCTCTCGGTCAAGGCCATCGAAACTCGTCTCAAACAAGATCAAGCTTGCCTTCAGCTTGTCCAGCCGGCGCCACTGCAGCGGCGCTTCGAACTCCGCCTCGATCTGGTCCTTCTTGGCATGAAGCCAGTCAAAGATGCGCTTGTTCTGCTCTCGATCCGACTTGCCGATATACAACTGCACCTTTGCCCCTTGTTGTAGGAACAGAAGCATAAAGGGACACCCCCCAATCCCGGACCCGGCATTCAGCCAGTTCTCCTTGCCCGGGCTGATATTGGCGAACATCGTGACGCCATCGGTGCGCAAGCGTTCCAGCGCCACCTCCCAGAACTCGCGTCGGATGTTATGGCGCCGGCTCTGACCGGTCATCGAACTGGTCTCTTCGGCCTCTTTCGAGGCCACGTTGATCATGTAATCGGCAGCTTCGGGCGGAGGGATGATCTGTTGCAGGTCGAGGAAGAGCTCGTCGTCAAAAGCATAGGGCGTCACCCGGAAGCATTGCACGGCGATGCCGCGGCCGATGAGCCAAAGCGCGGTTGCCGTGACCTCGCGCCGGAAGTTGGCGGCGACGAACATGATCCGCTGGCCGCTGCCGGGGTTCAGGACCACCTCGTTCCAATCCTCGACTTCGAGGAACTCGCAGATAATATCGGTCGCACTACCGCCGCCACCGTGACGGTCAAGGTAGTGTTGGAAGATTTCCGCGATCTGGGTCTTCTTCAAGCCCGATACATAGGCAGCGTATTTCAACGCCTGCCAGGTCACGTCGCGGCCGGAATCGTCCAGCTTGTTCTCGATCACCACGAGGTTGCCGGCCTTGTCGAGTGCCAGCAGGTCCAGCCGTTCGCGGGTCTCGTCGAAGCCGTCGAACTCCTTCTGCAGGATCAACAGGTCCTCGCCCAAGGCATCGGGCTGATGGACGAGCCATTCCTGCAGGTGGTCGCGTTCGCGCAGGGCGAGGTCGCCGAAGCGCTTCTGGGTCAGGCGCGAGATGCGGTTGGCTGTGCGATCGACGCGGAACATCAGACGACCTCCTCGACCAGCGCGCGCGCCGCGCCGACGCGAAGCGCGCCGGACATGAGGCGGGGGAGGAGCGTGTCGCGTAGCGTAGCGAGCGTGCGGTTTTCGTCCATCAGTTCCTTCATCCGCGCAAACCACAGCCCAGCCTGCTCATTGTAGGCGGTCCGGATCGCGGCCGGAGCTAGAGCATAGGTCAGGGGGCGGAAGTTCTTCTTCGAGATTTCTTGGAAGGTCGAGCCATTGGCGTTCGCGTGGATTAGGTCCATGCTCTCGCCGCACCAGAAATAGGCTTCGATCCCGGAAATGGCCTCAGTTTCCCGGATTGCGATGAAGCCCTGATTGATCGCAACCGGCATCGTGGCCAAGGCAAGGTATCCGATGGGCGCGCGAGAGGACAAAAGCAGCGTTCCGGCAGGCGACCGGCCCGAGGTGATCTTCGCCAGTCCCGCCGACGTCACTTTCCGCTCGGTGTCGAACAGGAAGGCTTGCCCAAGGTTCGACAAGTCCTTCGGCGTTGCCCAGGCGTGCTCGCCGCCGACCCAGAATCTGTCCTCTTTGGTCGACGGGGTCGAGCCACCGACGATCTCGGCTACCTCTCCGATGCTGGACAGCGTCCACCCCACCGGCAGCCCATCCTCGCCGAAGCTGTCGGGGAACAGCGCGGCGGTGGCGGGGTCCATGTGGGCGGGGGTGCGGCCCTCGGCGCGGGCGCGCACCGGGTCGAAATCCACGAACCACGAGCGATAGAGTGCCCGCGCCATCCCCTCTAGCGTCGCCGCCGTCTTGCGGTTCAGCTTGATCTTGTCCTCCAGCGCATCAAGTGTAGCCGCGATCTCGCTTTGTTCAGCGAGTGGGGGCAGATTGAACTTGTAAGCCAGGATCTTGGTGGGGGACGTGTGCTTGACCGTGGAACCGGAATAGTTGGCAAGTATCTCGTTCCTGTAATCCGGCGTTCTCATCACCCAGTGCAAAAAGCCAAGAAGCGCATCTTCAGACTTAGGGACAACCTTTCCGATGCGCTGATTGTGGAGCATCAAAAAAGATGATTTTGGCACCAAAGCGCTATAACCGAGAGTATCCGCTTCCTTGCTTAAGTCGGTCATTGTAACGATAAGATCGCCAACCGCTAAAATATAATCATCGGGGATTTTCCCTGAGTAGAACTTTTGTTTTCTAGGTTGGAATCCGCCGCCGATGGCAAAATTCCCCGGTGTCAGTAACAGATTCTGTGTCTCCTGATCTGTTATGTGTTCTCCTTTGAACGCAAATCCGTGCTTTATGTCGATAAGCGCCCCTAGAGAAGTTGAGGACCATTCTGCGCTCATCCCAACGCCCCCAACCGGGTCTCGATCTCCGCCTCCAACCGCCGCCCCTCGGAGAACTGCTCGCGCAGGGTGCCCATCAGCCGCTCGAACTTCTCCTCGAAAGCCTCGTCGTCCTCCTCGGCTGCACCCGCGCCGACATAGCGGCCCGGCGTCAGGACGAAGTTGTGGTCGGCGATTTCCTCCAGCGTGGCGGACTTGCAGAAGCCGGGCACGTCCTCGTAGCTGCCCTCGCGCGCCTCGCCCCGCCAGGCGTGATAGGTGGCGGCGATGCGGCGGATCTCCTCGGCCGACAACTCCTTCTGCTTACGGGAGCCGGGGACCAGCGCCCCCATCTTGCGGGCGTCTATGAACAGCACCTCGCCGCGCCGGTCGCGCAGCTTTTCGTCCATGGCGATGCCGTTCGACTTGTCACGTGCGAGGATCCACAGGCAGGCCGGGATCTGCGTGCCATAGAACAGCTGCCCCGGCAGTGCGACCATGCAGTCCACCGCGTCGCCCTGAACCAGCGCCTGCCGGATCTCGCCCTCGCCCCCCGACATCGAGGACATGGAACCATTGGCCATGACTACGCCGCCGATGCCTGCCGAGGATAGGTGCGCGTGGACGTGCTGGATCCAGGCGAAGTTCGCGTTGCCGACTGGTGGCGCGCCGAAGCGCCAGCGGTGATCCTCTCGCAGCAGGTCGCCGGACCAGTCCGAGATGTTGAAGGGTGGATTGGCGAGGATGTAGTCGAAGCGCTCGTCCGGGAACTCGTCGCGCAGCAGCGTGCCTTCCGAATTCCAGCGGATGTCGGCAAAGATGCCGCGGATGGCGAGGTTCATGCGGGCGAGGCCAAAGGTGGTATGGTTCCGCTCCTGCCCGTAGATGGCGATGTCGTCGCGTTGGCCTTGGTGGGCGTCGATGAACTTCTCGGACTGGACAAAGAAGCCGCCGGTGCCGCAGCAGGGGTCGTAGACGCGGCCGCGGGTCGGCTCGATCATCTCGATCAGCGTGTCGACTACAGATTTCGGAGTGTAGAATTCGCCGCCGCGTTTGCCCTCGCTGCTGGCGAACTCGCCGATGCAGTATTCGTAGATGCGGCCGATCAGGTCAAAATCAGCGCCGGTGCCTTCAAGTTTCAGGTTCGAGAACAGGTCGATCAGCCCGGTCAGCATCGCACGGTCGATGCTCTCGCGGCCGAAGACCTTCGGCAGCGCGCCCTTGAGGCTAGTGTTCTCGGCTTCGATCAGTCGCATGGCGTCGTCAATCATGACGCCAATGCGTGCGTCCTTGGACTTTTCCGCGAGGGTGGACCAGCGGGCAGACGGCGGCACATAGAAGGTGTTCTCGGCCAGGTATTCATCGCGATCCTCGGGATCGCCACCGTCTTCGAGGATATAGGACTGGCGCCGTTCGAAGGCCTCGGAAACGTAGCGCAGGAATAGCAGGCCCAAGGCGATGTGCTTGTATTCTCCAGCATCCATGGCGCCGCGCATCTTGTCGGCCGCAGTGAACAGGGTCTTTTCAATGCTCAAGGTTGTCTCCACGCAGATGCTTTCACCTGGACCATAGCTTATCCGTTCCGGTTTGCACCCTGTCTAGCATCGCCGGTCACTGAGGGGCGATGACGGAAACTCACCCTACGACGCCGCGAAGACGATGGATGACTGCTTCTTAAGCTGACGAAATGCCGTGCCTACTTCCCTCCGTTCCTACTCCACCCGATAGTCGAGGGGAGGCATTCGATCGCCGACCAGTGCCTCATACTCGAAGCCTTCTCCCCAGGCATTAAGGAACTCCGCCTTGGCCTGGTCGATCAGTTCAGGCGTCTGAAGCAACTCTGCCCCCGTCGCTGCCAGCGCGCGCGCAGCGTAAGCCGTTCCTTTGTGGCCGATGGACATGCCGCCTGCGGCAACTGCTTGCCACGAATGCTGCGGTGTTCCCGGCACGAAGGTTGCGGTGCTAAGGCCAACGGTTGGGGCGATCCAACTAACATCGCCAACATCCGAAGAATAGTAGCCAACTCCCCCGAAGTCGTAGTCTTCGATCTCGAATGCCTCCGAGATGTCCGGCTGCTTGCGAAGCGTCGCCTGAAGTTCCCTGGCAAAAGCGGTTTCGTCAGCGTCCCATTCGATAGGCGTGGCGGCCCGAAGGTTCTGGTCCATCAGTCGGCCGAGGGTGTCGTTGGGCAGGACCGAATAAACGCCGCTGATCCGCTCAAACTCGACCTCTGTTTCAGTGCCCATTGCGGCACCCTCAGCTGCCCGCTGGATGCGCGCGTAGATATCAGCCACTACGGCGGGATCCTGATGGCGCACATAGAGATATAGCTCGGCGAAGTCAGGCACAACGTTTGGAGCGGCCCCACCGTTCGAGATCACATAGTGAATTCGCGCCTCCTGAGGAACATGCTCGCGCATGAGGTTGATCATGAATGTGGTTGCTTCCAGCGCATCAAGCGCGGAGCGTCCTTGATCGGGGGCGAGTGCGGCATGGGCAGCCTGACCGCGGTAACGGAACTTGGCGCTCACATTGGAAAGTGATGCTCCCTGTGAAGCGCTATTGGAGCCGCCGGGGTGCCAATGCAGCACCGCATCCACATCGTCTAAAGCTCCCGAGCGGGCCAGGTAAGCCTTTCCGGAGCCGCCTTCTTCTGCGGGGGTGCCATAGAGCCTGACTTCACCAGCCAGGCCCTGGGCCTCGGCGTAATCTGCCAGTGCGATGGCGGCTGCAACCGAGCCAGCGCCAAAGAGGTGGTGACCACATGCATGGCCACTGGAAAGGCCTGCGACAGCCTCTTCATGCGGGACAGCTGCCTGCGAAAAGCCTGGAAGCGCGTCCATTTCGGCGAGAATGGCGATGACAGGTCCATCGCCGCTGCCACGACGGGCGACGAAGGCGGTCGGCATGTCTCCGACGCCTGCCTCCGTCAGAAAACCGTGCCCTTCAAGTTCGGAGATCAACAGGGCAGCGGTCTCTGTTTCCAAATAACCCAATTCCGGATTCTGCCAGATCTGCTGCGCGACATCCATCATGCGGGGCTCGTAGGCGGCAACACCTTCTTCAATGGCAGCGCGCTGCTCATCGGTTAACGGAGCGGCAAGCAACGGTGCGGCGGCGAGAATGGCGGCGAAACAGGCGGCGGCGCTGGCAGAAATCTTGTTCACTAAGTCCTCTCCGGTTCGACCCAGTTAAGGCGGAACCCCAGTCATTCACGTTCCCGCTAAACAGACCTTAAGCCAAAACAAAAAGCAACATCATGAAAGGGAAGGCGCTGCAACTTATTCCAAGACGCATCGCCCAGTTTCGAGCCTGACTACGAAAAAACTGGGTGGGTGGCCGCCTGATCGGTTTGAGGCGGTATGAACTCAATCTGCACGCCGTCACCGATACCGTGTGTCGGAGTTGTTGCGAAAATGAGCTCTCGGGGTGAAGGGCCCTTTCCCGTGGTCCTTCATGCCATGGCCTCGATTTTGGCCCTGCCGAGGGCCGAGAGGCGGTTCATGATGGCGATTCGGTTCTGGATTTCGGCGGTATGGCGGTCGGTGGTCTCGGGACATGATCCGCTCGCCCAAGAGCTTCAGGCAACTCTGACGTGCCCCCCATCGCTTGGACGGAGCTCGCGCTTTTTAAGCTCCTTTTTGCTCCTGCTGATCCGGTTGCGTTGCGTCGATTTATAATGAGTGGACCACGACCGGTGGTTAGCCGCCAAAGGCCTTGTGCGGGTGGCGATGGTAAAACTCTATCCTGTCAGCTCATGCATTATTAAGATCGGAAAAAAGAAGCGAAACGGAAGCCCGCACTTGTTGGCGCGGTTGCAGTCTCCAAAGTTCTCTTCCAGCACCCCGAAAAAATGAACTCGCCCCCGCAACATGGCTTACCGGCTCGATACAGACATATTGACGTTGCCCCCAACTTTTATCCAGCGTGAGCGAGACTCCGGGACTGAGTTTTGCCCATTTGGGCGGGTTGGGCAACGGGGGCTGGCGCGGAGCTTTGCGGATTGCGCAGCGTCAGGCCCCGTTGCGGGGTGAAGGTTTCGGCAAACTCGGCTGGGGTCTGCCAGCTGAGGCGGGAGTGGGGGGCGTTCGGTGTTGTAGTCCGTGCGCCAGGCGACCAGCGTTGCGCGGGCATGGTGCAGGGACGGGAACAGCGTTTCGTTCAAGAGTTCGTCTCGCAGGCGACCGTTGAAGCTTTCGATGAAGGCATTCTGGGTCGGCTTTCCGGGCGCGATGTAATGCCAGTCAAACTTGCGGTCATCCACGAATTTGAGGATCGCATTCGAGGTGAACTCGGTTCCATTGTCACTGACCACCGTCTGAGGCTTGCCGCGGGTGTCGAACAGCGTCGCCAGTTCCCGCGCCACCCTTGCCCCCGAGAGCGACGTGTCCGCGATCAGCGCCAAGCATTCCCGCGTGCAGTCATCGACCACGGTCATGATCCGGAACCGGCGGCCATCGGTCAGCTGGTCTGACACGAAGTCCAGCGACCAGCGCTGGTTTGGCAGCAAAGGCAGCACCATCGGGGCCCGTGTGCCCATGGCCCGCTTGCGCCCGCCCCGGCGACGGACATGCAACTGCTCTTCGCGGTAGATGCGAAACAGGCGCTTGTGGTTGACCTCGTGGCCCTCGCGCCGCAGGAAGACATGCAACCGACGATACCCGAACCGGCGCCGGACCTTTGCCAATTCTTTCAGCCGCTCGCGCAGCACAGGGTCGTCTTGGCGGACCACCTCATACCGCATGGTCATCCGGCAACAGCCGATCACCCGGCACGCCCGCCGTTCGCTCATCTCGTGACTTGCCACTAGATGCGCGACCGCTTGCCGCTTCGCGGCGGGCGTCACCACTTTTTTCCGAGCAGATCCTTCAAGGCCGAATTGTCGAGCATGGAGTCGGCCAGCAGCTTCTTCAGCCTGCCGTTCTCATCCTCAAGCGCCTTCAGACGCTTCGCCTCGCTGACATCCATGCCGCCATACTTGGCTTTCCACTTGTAAACGGTCGCATCGCTGACGCCGTGCTTACGGCAAAGATCGGCAACGGAAATCCCCCGCCTCGTGCTCCTTCAGAATGCCGATGATCTGATCCTCGGTGAACCTGCTGCGCTTCATCTCTGGTCCTTTCGGTTAGGCCAGAGTCTACCTCAAACTGGATTAGGCAGAGGGGGCAACGTCACCCCGCATCAATTCTCTTCAGGGTTCGTCCAGGAAAGGGCGTGGCACCGAACAAGCTGTCTGCCCAGCATGACGCCCTCAAGCTTGCCCTGGAGCTGGACGCCGCTCAGGATATGCGGTTCGACATAGACAAGGGCTACGTCACCATTGATGTACCCAAGTTGGACAAGGACCGGTATTTTGTGGAAGCATCGGATCTCTGGTCGCGCTGGAAACGTCCTGAGTTTGGCCTCAGGGTGCCCTTGGGAGAGGATCGCTTCGGAAACGTCGTTGAAATCGACTTCACCTCCTCCAACTCGCCGCATCTCCTCATCGGCGGCACCACCGGGAGTGGTAAATCTGAAGCCCTCAATACAATCCTAGCCGGTATTACCCAGCACTACACACCGGATGAAGTAAGGCTGCAGCTAATCGATCCGAAGGGAACCGAGCTCGAGCATCTTTCAGAATCTGAACATCTCGATGGAGAGATTGGCTGGGACGAAGAGGATGCAATCGGGATTCTTCTCCGCGCCGTAGAGGAAATGCAGGCCCGTTATGCAAGTTTCAAGAACGCGAAGGTCAGAACGATCGGAGACTTCAACGCAAATGTAGCCGAGGGTGAGCGAATTCCGAGGTGGATTATCGTTTTAGACGAATACGCTGATTTGACATCAGAGCCGGACGCAAAAAAGACAATTGAAGGACATTTGAAGCGTCTTGCTCAGAAAGCCCGCGCTGCGGGAATTCACGTAATAATTGCCACCCAGAAGCCAGATGCCTCGGTAATCAGCACCAACTTGCGGTCAAACCTCCCCGCGCAAATCGCATTGCGCGTCAAAAGCTCTACCGAAAGCCGAGTCATCATGGACGATCCTGGGGCGGAGTCCCTGACTGGCAAGGGTGATGCCTTCTTTAAAGCAAGCGGCGTATTAACCCGAGTTCAGTGTGCCAAAATCTGACTTTATGCCCAGTATTCAGGATAGGACTGTCCCTAGCAAAGCTGCGATTTGCCGTGCGAGGAAGGGAGGTACGGCATTCCCCACTTGGACGTATTGCTGGGTCCGATTGCCGAGGAACAGATAGTCGTCAGGAAAGGTTTGTAGCCGAGCGGCCTCGCGCACGGTCAGGCTGCGGCACTGCATAGGGTCAGGATGGATGAAGTAATGTCCATCCTTGGAGATATGGCTGGTTACCGTAGTGGCTGCCGCATCGGCCAGTTGGACTCGAAATCGGTCGTTGAAGACGCCGCTGTGCCAGTTCCGATGATCCGGGCTAAGCGCGAGGGGAAAATCGGCGGCCTTCGGGCTGTAGCGACGCACTGCCCCGAACACAGCGGCGAACAGATACCTTCCAAGATCCGAGGGCATGTGCCCGCGTGTTTCGTGCTGGGCAATGGTGCGCAATTCTGGCCGCTCAATCCAGCGCAGCAATTCATCGTTTGAGGTGCCATAGCCATCCGGCTGGCATGACGCTGTCCGACGTCTCTGCGCTTCCGACTTCATTCGCTTGGCAACGGATGAGAATGCCTCCCGAAGCGGAGCATTCTCTTTCCCCTTATGGATTTTGGCCAGTAGTTTCGCCGCTTCGACAACCTCGTCTCGCCACGCCGATGAATCGTCTCGACCCCGACTAATGCCGCTGCGCAGGTTGGGCATCGTCCCGATAACGTCGCTGACCGTTCGCGGCAGACCCGAAACAGCAATCTCGGTGCTCGCAGCCTTGCCCGCAAGGTCGGAGCGGATGCCGACGATGATCACCCTGTGGCGTCTTTGCGGGACCCCGAATTCCTCAGCACGCACAATGAAATCGGACGGTCGCGCTGCTTCTTGCAGGCTGGCTTTTCCATCTACCACGCGGACTGCCAGCAGATCGTAGTGATGACCTTGGCCCGTACCAAGCGAGGACAGGTCCTCCATCAGCATCTCGAAGACAAGTCGGCTTTCAACAGTCGAGGAGAGCATGCCCTTGACGTTTTCCATCACGAAAGCAGCGGGACGAAGCCTGTCGAGCACGCGGATGTACTCTCGGAACAGGTAGTGCCGCTCATCTTCTTCAGGCACATAGCCGATCTTGCCCTTGGCCCGCGCACGCCCGACCAGGGAATAAGCCTGACAGGGCGGTCCGCCGATCAGAATCGTATCGTCATGGTTTTTGCGCAGCTTCGCGATGGCACCGTCAATCGCCGTCGCAGCTGCCTCAGTGCCGAGTTCGAGTGCACGAGCCTCATCAATGGCAAGCTGCCACGCTTCGGCGTCGACTGCTGACCAATCCGGCTCGGGGACAAGCCCCGCATGAAAATCGATGAACTGGTCGGGCAAGGCGCCGTGAAGCGCCTGGTATTCACGCAGGAACGCGCGCAGCGTCAGGGTGCGATGAGCCGATGCCTCTTTCTCGACCGAGATGCCGATCCGGAACGGCGCATGTCCATCCTCGACGAGGGAGGCAAAGCCCTCGCCAAGTCCGCCTGGACCGGCAAACAGATCGACAATGCCGAAAGTGGCTGACAAATCCGGCTCCTGACGAAATTCATTCAGTCGGTGTATACCAGGTTCCAGACCGAAGACCAGGGTGCACGTGACCGATATCGTAGACAAACAGACCCGCTCCCGGATGATGGCCGGGATCAAGGGGAAGGACACGAAGCCCGAACTGGTGCTTCGGCGGGCACTTCATGCGCGTGGCTTCCGTTACCGGCTGCATTCGAAAAATGTCCCCGGGCGACCGGACCTCGTGTTTCCGAAGCATCACGCAATCGTCTTCGTGCATGGCTGCTTCTGGCACCGCCATGAGGGCTGTCGTTACACAACCACTCCATCGACACGTTCAGAGTTCTGGCAGGCGAAGTTCGACGCGAATGTGATCCGGGACGCTGCCATACGGGACCAGTTGATAGAGACAGGATGGCGGGTCGCAACAGTGTGGGAGTGTTCATTGCGCAAGACCGACCAATTGGCCGCAACGGTTGAAGTTCTTGCGGCTTGGCTGCTCTCAGACAGCAGGCAGCTTGAAATTGGCGAAAAGGATATCAAGCATTCCGAGTGATCGATACTCTGCAGACTGCGCTGAAGACCAAGATGCGCTGACTCTATCTGCAGCCGCGCGCCTGATCTCGAATAACGGCGTAATCACCCATCATCTCGACGACCACCGACCGATCCGGCAGCATCGCCAATTCCTCGGCCGCCCGCGCCTGTAACTCCCTGCTGTATTCCACGACCGGCGGACATGCCGCCAAGCCGTTCGCTTCAAAACCCGCCGTTGCGCAACCGGTCAACCAGCTCGCACCGATCACGAGGACGGCGAGCTGCAGCCTCCAGCATCTGGCGTTGGATTTCATTGGCCTTCTCCGTGGTTTCGAGACTTCAGCGATCCGCCCGACGTGCTCGCCGGAGCGGCGGATCGACAGCAGGAACAGGACAATGGCGACGGCGATGGCACCGTAGCGCAAAATGGCCCGCGCCCATGTGCTGGCTGCGATCCCGCCGAGAATGGTGGTGATCATCGCTGCCCCCGCTTCCAATCATCGAGGCGGGCGTAGATCGTGACAGCAATGCCAACGAGCGCCACCGCGATGAACACCCAGCGCAACGAGTCCAGATATGGCACCAGTGGCAGGACGGCGGACCCGGTCTCGGACAGGACGCTCTGTGCGACTTCGACCCCCGCCGCGCCCAGCGTCGCCACCCCGGCCGCTCCGCCACCTTTCATCGTGCGGCTTTCAGCCAGAACCTCGCGCGCGGGCGGCGTATCCTCGGCGAATGCGGTCGCCCGGACCGGGAAGCGCTCGCCCCATTGGCGCGCCGGGCCGAGATCAACATGGATGAAACCCGAGCGCGGATAGAAGCCGAATCCGAGAAATCCCACTGTTCGTGCCGCAGCCTCGAAGGCCAACGGGTCGTGGTTCGACATTGCGATATCGAAGGCCGCGCCTTCCATGTGCTTCGAGCGGGTTGCGCCGCCAACGGCGCGGTTGTGCTCCGGGCTGCGATAGGCAGAGCGGACGATCAGCGGTTTCCCCAGACGGTCGCGCAACGCCTGCAGCTTGTCGAGCGCGGGCTCGTTGATCAGCAGCTTGCCGGTGCCGCGGCAGGCAATTTCGGCAGGCGAGAAGTTGGTCCAGCGCCAGGCTTTCTCCGGCACATCGTGCCAATGGTCGTAAAAGGTCGTAGTCATGGTATCCTCCAGAAACGAAAAAACCCGCCACATGGGCGGGTCGGTTGGGCTAACGGATTGGGATGCGGCGGAGCTACGGGGCCCCGCCGAAGATCTTGAGCTTGATCGCGATACCCGCCAGCAGCGCCAACATCACGCCGGTGGTGATTATTCGGACTGCCGTCTGCATTGCGGTGCGGCGCACCAGCCGGATGCAGTCGAGCAAGGATCGCAGGTCCCGGATATCGAGCGCTGCCTCTTCGCCATCGAGGCCGACATCGGCGAGCGCGCGTTTGGCGCCTTTCTCGGCAGCGCGTGCCAACATTGCCTCAAACTCGGCGTCGGGCATGCGCACAAAGCCCAGATCAGATCGAGGTGGTGTCATCGGATCCTCCTTCCGCCGCTCAGCCGACCTTGCAGCCCCAGAAGGACGTGTGGTCGGCCGCAAAATACCCATCCTGAGCGCGGAAATACCCCTGAAGCTCAACGGTATCGCCCGCCGTCAGTGGCACCATGGTCTGGAGCCAGATCGCGGTGGCCAACGAGACATGGGTGGCGGAGCTCTCGCCGAAGGAGCCCCGGATTTCCGTCGCGCCGTTCAGCACGAGCCGACCGCGCATGCGGGCCGAAGTGCTGGAATTGACCTTGTAAAGCAGGGTCGCGCCGAAGAGATAAGTCCCGTCGACGGGCGCGACGAAGCAATTGTTCGCGGCATCAAACGCGCCCTGATCGTTATAGTCGGTGTTGTTCAGACCGATCTTCGTCCAGGTCCCAACGCCCATGTAGTTGTCGTAGTTCGTGTACGCCTTGAAGCGCGGCAGTTGCGGCTGATCAACGATGCCGTTCGTGTTGTCGACGGTCAGACCATCGAAGAAGGTGCTGCCGTCGGCGGACACCGCGACGCGGAAGCGATCAGAGCCGAAGAGGCCCACGAGCGCCTTGGTCACGAAGCCCGACTGGAGCGTCAGCCCGAGATCGTCGCCCGCGGCCTCCTTGTTCATGGTGTAGAAGAGATCGCCGGTGCCACCCTCGGCCACGGTCTTGGCCGTCCAGAGCGCAGCGTTGAGTTTGGCCGAGAACGGATTCGAGGCGTCGGCAGTGGTACCGACGCCGACCAGTGCCATGTTCTGGAGCGCTTCCGGGGTTGAGCCGATCCACGCCGCGCCGTCGTAGACCAACAGCAAGTCCTCATCCTCAACCCATGCGCGCCAGCCAGTCCGGGGTGGCAGGCGCAGCCATGCGCCGTCTGAGAACAACGCCACGTTCAGGTCCCACCCCGCCCAGTCACCGGTGCCCCCGCTGGCCACGATGTAGCGGTCACCATCGGCGGGGCTGCCGGGCGGCGCGGTCAGGTCGCGGTCGAGGACGGAAAGCTGAACCAGCCCGTCGAGTATGCGCAGTGCCTCGTTGTGGGTGACATGCTTCTGGGCCTGCGCTGCAAGAATGTTTGGGAGCAGGAGGTTGGTCGTGGTGTCGTACATAGTGGTCCTCAGAGTTGGAGCGTGACAGTTTTGGCCGCACCTCGCCCAATCATGGCAGAGATCTGGAAAATGCGGATGTCGAGCGTGTTGCTGGGCCCAAGCAGCGCACCCCAGTCGGCGGTCTGCTGGGCGGACGTGTAGACCACGCTGGTCGCGGTCGCTGTCAGCGTGCGCTTGACCGTTGCGCCGTCGAGGAGTTCGACCTCGTAAGCCTCGGTTTCCTCTGCTAGTGGCGCGTCGGCCGCGCCCCAGCTGTCGGCGGAAAGCGCGCGGGACCTTCGTGTCCAGCGGATGGTCAGATCGCCGGGCGTGCGCGGCCTGCGCCATGGCTGCTCCACATGGGCCACGGAGAACGGCCGTAGCCCGACGCCCACCGGCGTGAAGGCTTGCGCAACGTAGGTCTCGTCGCTGACAGAGCGGCTTGCCGGGCCGATGCGCCAGTTCCATGGCAGCCCGAGATCGGCTTCGGCGATTGGCAATGAGGCGAGAGCGTCGTCCAGCACCACAACCCGCGCGCCTGCCGGAGCCGGATTGGACATGGCTGCTTCCGTGCCGCGCTGGCCGCGCAGCAACCGGGTGAGCCGATACCGGCCGGGGGCGATCAGTTCCGCAACGCCCGCCTGCACGATTTCCCAGACGCCGGGCGCACTCTCGATGGCGAGCGCGTTCGCGCCGCCGAGCAATGTCAGGTCCGTGACGCTTTCCAGCGTGCCGGTCAGCAAGTCGACCACCAGCGCATTGCCGAGATCGAAGCGCGAGGTGGGGCCTGCGAAGAAATCCGAGACCAGCGTTCCGATCCGGGCCCGGCCGCCAAATGTCGTCAGCAGCTCGAAGCCATCGGTAGAGGGACTGCGGAACACCGCCATTTCGCCCGGCCAGGGAACGGCGTGCGCTGCGGCGAAGGGCCGATGCGCGGGTTGATCCTCTATCAGTTGCGGCAGGTCCAGCAGCGCCAGCTCGGGTGCGCCGAACACAACGGCTTTCGAGAGCGAGGACGGGCGTGGCGATCCGGGCGGAAGGTCGTGGGCTTCCCGGTCCTGGCGAACGGCCTCGATCCCGCGTGCCTCGGCATCCGCGATGGAGACCAGCCGCAGCGGGATGTGCCGACCGTCATGGTCCAATGTGACGACATCGGCCGGATCGAGCGCCAGCAGCGACGGCGGCAAACGGAACGCCGCCGTTTCCCGCCCGGTCCAGGCTTCCATCAGCGCGCGGCGGCAGCGGCGCTCGGCCTCCTCGGGCGGCACCGCCATGGGGAAGGATTCGGACGCGATCCGCGTCGTGTCCACGGTGATGCGGCGCGCCTCGACCTGCGCAGCCTCGTAGTCCTCGTCAGCGCGGGCGACCTGCCATTTGAGCGCCTGCGGCAGTTCGGTTTCCTGGCCGCGTGTCAGTTCCAGCACGTCACCCTCGCGGGGTGCCACCAGGTCGTCAGGCCCGAGGGTGGCGACGGAGGCCCGGCCGCGCATGATGAAGCGGATCGCGCCCTCGGTCTCCACTGCGTCGAAGCCGAAATGCCGCGACAGCGTGGTGATCGAGGCACGCGGGCTCTCCAGCGCGCCGATGGCATAGCCCTCTACCGCGCCCCAGAGGCCGGTGACGTCGATCCGGTCCTCAGGGAGCCCGGCGCGCAGGCATAGATGCCGGACGAGCGCTGCGAGCGACACCGCTCCCAGCCTTCCGGTCAGCCAATGCCCCAGCCGCCAGTTCGCGCCGTCCGTCCAGACGTCGGTCAGCGCCGGGAAGAAGGGATAGGGCCGCGCGTCCCAGGTCCAGGCGGCGCATTCGGGCACATGCACCATCCGGCCGCCGTAGACCGAGGACAAGGGGTTGTTCGCCGGGACGCCCCACCAGAGGTAAGTCGCCTCGAGATAGGCGCGCTGGATGGCGTCGTCGCGCCAGCCCCGCGAGAAATGCGGCGTGAAGCTCTCGGATGACTTCGGGTCGAAGAACACGTTCGGCTGGTTGGTGCCCCGGTCGATGGCGGGACAGCCGAGCTCGGTGAACCAGATCGGTTTGGACTGCGGCACCCATGCCGTCGGCGTGCCGCTCTCGACGCCTCCGGGACGGTTGTAGTGCGGGTTCGACCACCAGGCGCTCAGATCCTTGTATCGAAAGACCCATGGCTTACTGGCGGCACCGTCGGTGATCGCGGTCCGGACCTGCGCGGATCGGTCAGCCGCGCGGGCATAGAACCAGTCGAAGCCTTCGCCGCCCGCGATGTTCGCCTGCAGATAGGCGCGGTCGTAAATCGCGGGCCAGCCGTCAGCCGCGTCCGTATGCTCGAACCCGTCGCGCCAGTCGGAGAGCGGCATGTAGTTGTCGATCCCGGCGAAATCAATCTCCGGATCGGCCCAGAGTGGATCGAGGTGGAAGAAAACGTCGCCGGTGCCGTCGTCCGGCTGGTGCCCGAAATACTCGCTCCAGTCGGCCGCATAGCCAAGGCTCACACCCGATCCGAGGATGGAGCGGACGTCCGCAAGAAGGTCCCGATAGGCCTGCACCGCCGGATAGGTGGTTACGCCCGAGCGGATGGTCGTCAGGCCCGGCATCTCGGTGCCGATCAGAAAGGCATCGACCCCGCCCGCTGCCGCGCAGAGATGGGCATAGTGCAACACCATGCGGCGCAAACCCCAGTCGCCGGGCGATCCGGTCCAACTGACGCTGTTGCCCGAGACGCTGAAGCTCGCGGGCGTGGCCGAACCGAACAGCGCCGTGATTTGCGTGGCGGCCGTGGCGGTCTTGTCCACCGTCCCAGCGTAACCAGCAGCCGGAGAACAGGTGATCCGGCCGCGCCAGGGAAACGCGGGCTGCCCCGTCTCAGCGGCGTTGTCGGAATACGGGTTCGGCAGGCTGTTGCCGGGCGGGACATCCATCAGGATGAACGGGTAGAAGGTGACGCGCAGCCCACGCGCCTTCATCTCCTGGATCGCCTGCACCACCGCGAAATCGGCGGGCGTGCCGCCATAGACAGGGCGATCCTGATCATCGCGGCTGACCAGAAAGGCATTGGCGCGGCTGACGCCATTCACGGACCAAGCCGACGGCGTGGTCGATTTGGCGGATACCTCGACCCCTGGCCGCACCTTGCATGAGCCCGCGCGCAGATCGTCGCCAAACCAGGCCACCACCAGCGATACGCTCTCGACTTTCGGGGCCATCGCCTGAAGTCGGTCCAGAGCGACCACCATGTCGGCAGTGTCGGTCAGCGCGTTCAGGTTCTCTGGCTCCGACGACCCTCCGCCGCCCTTCCGGATGCCCTGCGTGGCATAGGCAAACTCGCCAGACGCCGGGATCATGGTGACCGCTTGTGTCAGCCCCTCCGCCGTGTCCGGATCGGCAAGCGGGCGGAACACCTCAAAACTTAGCTGCGGGATGCGGTTGCCATAGTTGCCGAGCGGCAGGTCCTCGAAAACGACATAGGCCGTGCCGCGATAGGCCGGTGTGCTTACTGCCCCCATCTTCGCCGCAATGAACGGATCGGCCGCCTGGTTCTCGTCTCCCGGATACCAGCGCCAAGTGATCCCGGCGGTATCCAGCAGTTTCCCATCGGCCCAGATCCGGCCAATGCCGGTGATCGGACCCTCGCAGAGCGCGACTGCAAAGCTCGCATAGTAGAAGTATTCGGTTGTCTTGACCTTGCCGCCCCCGCCACCACCCTTGCCGCCCCCCTGCGTGGTGGTCTTGGTCTCCTCGCGGAAATCGGTTGCCCAGACGATATTGCCGCCGATCCGCATGCGGCCATAGAGGCGCGGGATCACCGCGCCTTCGGTGGCCGAGGTGATGCGCAGATTGTCCATCCGCGCACCTTCGATCCGCTGGGTTGGCGCCAATGACGAGATGATCCAGCTGTCCACGACCGAGCCGATGGTGGAGCCGATGAAGCCACCGATGGTGGCAGCGCTGACGCCGAGGATTGCGCCGCCAATGCTGCCGCCAATGGCAGCGCCAGCGGCACCGAGAACGAGGGTCGCCATGGGATGATCTCAGCGTTGCGGGAACAGGAAAGCGAAGGCGATGCGCCGCCGCCAGGCTTGAGTGAGCGGTTCCTCGATGACGCCGAGGCGCTCGTAGGCGTGGAGGAAGGTGTCGGGCCCGGTGAGGATCCCGACATGCTTGGCGATGGCGCGGGGCGTCATCCGGAACAGGACCAGCACGCCGGGACCGGCGTCAGCGGGTGCAATCTCTGGCATCATGAGCCGGGCGCCCTCGGCCAGAACCTCGCGCGGTCCGGTTTCGCCCCAGTCCCGGCTGTAGGGCGGGATTGGGAACGGCTCTGGCCCGACGACTTCGCGCCAGACGCCGCGGGCCAATCCAAGGCAGTCGCAGCCGACACTCCGAAGGCTGGCCTGGTCGTGATACGGCGTGCCCAGCCAAGAGCGCGCGATGGCGATGACGCGTGCGGGATCAGCGTTCAAAGTACCGTCCCCTCATGCCCGCCATCCTTCGTGGCGTATCTCAGCACCGCATCCTGCCCCGGGATGTGCGGGAAACCCCTGAAATTGGCAGTGTTGGCGAACGTCGTGCTGCAGGTCTCGATACGCTTGTCGCAACCTGCGCGGATCGCGAAAGCATCACCGCCCGCGATAGACCGCACTGGTGCTTCGAGCAGTGTCAGCACTGCGATGCCGTCTGTCACGTCATGTGCGATGATCTCGGCGCGCCGACCGGCATTCGTGCCGTTTGTCCATTCGACGGTGCCGAAGGTGAACCAGCCGGACGAAAAACTGCCGAGCCCTGAGGCTGTGAAGGCCCGGTCGCGCAGGAGATCAATGACGCCACCCGTGCTCTTGAACGCGGAGTTCTCCAGATCGATGCCGCAACGGGCGTCGCCGAGTGCGGCATCGCAGGTCGCCTGAAACGTCCGTCCGACCGTCTGGCCGAGCACATGGGCGAGCGAGCGGACCTCGGCGACAAAGGCGAGCCGCCCGCGTCGGATCTGGCCGATGGCGCCGCGTCGCATCAGCACGCGTTGGCCGGTGTCCGCCCAGTTCACCCGCCAGACCTCCACCTCGGCGTTGTCCCAGAGGCCATCCAGAATGTCGGTCTCGGTGATCCGGTCGGAGGTCAGAACGCCCTCAGCATCCTGCGCATCGACCGACAGGTCCGAGCCCGAGCGCACCTCTGAAGCCGTCAGCCCGCTTTCCGGCTCGAAGTTCGTGCCGTCGAACGTCAGCGTCCGGTCGTGATCGGTGAAGCCAAAACTCGCGCCGTCGGCGCGGAGGATGCGCCAGCACCAGGATAGCGTTGTTGTCCCGTCGCCCAGATGCGCTTGCAGATCGGGGGTGATGCTTTTCATCGGCGGAGTTCCAGAAGTGGAATGGAGGTGATCGAGCCCAGCCGCTCGAGATCAAGCGTCACGTCGAGCGCGTCAGTGTCGAAGCGGACGGGCACGTCGAACTCGAAGCCTGCGGTGATCGCGACACCGGAGCCCGGCGCGGCGCTGAAGGTGATGACGCCGGTCGCTGTGTCGACGGACCAACCGGAGGGCTGCTCCACCCCGCCAAGCGCGATGCGAACAGTTGCGGTCACAGGCTTGGCGATGGCGCGCGTCCAGGATTGTGCGCCGGACGCGTAGCGCTTCACCAATTGGAAGGCGGTCGTCGTGCCATCGCCGGTGCCGATCGACTGATCCGTCGGCGATGGCGTGCCCGAAGGCAGGCAGGACTTGTAGTCGCCCCAGTCCTTGAAGCGGAACCCATGTAGCCGACCGTTGCGCGCCTCGAAAAAGGCAACCACGGCCGCCAGATCGTCGGCGCGGCGGATGCCATAGGCGACATCGTAGCGGCGACGCGAATTGGCCCAACTGGCGTTGCGCTCCTCGTCGCCAGAAGCGAGTTCGACGATCTGGGTCCGCCGCTCGGGCCCGCCGCGCGCACCCCGGCTGATATTGTCGGGAAACCGGACTTCGTGAAACGCCATCACATGCCCCTTCGCCCGAGCGACACCGCGCGAGCGATGTCGGCCGCGACCTGTGTCCGCGACTGTCGGAAGCTTTCGGCGTCGCGCGCCATGATGGTGACATTCACGCCACCGGCTGCGCCGTAGCTCTGAGCTTCGCGGCGAGACAGCACGCGCTCGCCGCGTTGCAAGATGGCCGGGACTTCATCGTGGCGCAGCCCCGCCACACCGCCGGAATGCATCCGGGGCGCAGCCGCAAAGGCCATCGCCGGAACCATTCTGCCTGGCGCGGAGGCACCTACCATGCCGCCTGCATGCAAGATGTTCGCGAAAATCCCGCCCGCACCCCCAAGCGCGCCGGAAAGCGCATTGGCGATCGGCCCGAGGATGAACCGACGCGCCGCCAGCTTGGCGAGATCGGCCAGCAGCGAGGTGGTGAGATCGCGGAAATCCAGCTTGCCGGTCTTGACGAACTCGCCAACCGCGTTCTCTGCCGACTGGAATGCGCCGACCAGCGCTTGGCCGATGTCCCCGCCAATCTCGCGTGCCTTGCTGGCATAGTCGCTGAGCGCTGCGGTGACCGACTGCCAGCCGGAAACTGCGGCGTCGGTGTCAGGTTCGGCTGCAGTGGCAGCAGCCCCGGCCGCTGCGCCCGCACTCGTGGCCGCCTGTCCGGCATCGCCAAGGGCTGTCTCGAACCGCGCCGCCGCGTTGGTCGCCTCGGTCAGCGCGTCCGCGCTACCTTCATCGCTGCCCCGCACCGCATCGCGCAACGCCTGCCAACTGGCGAGCGGCGCGCGTGCCCCCTCGGCCAGATCGCGCGCGGCACCGCGATAGGTATTTGCGGTGGCAAGCGCAGTATTGGCCGCTTGGGTGAGCCCGAGATCGGGTGCGGCGAGCGGGTTGTCCTCGAAAGCCCGATCAAAGGCAGTCTGGGCAGCGGTCGTCGCGGCCGTCGCGGCACCCTCAAAGCGGTTCTCGATCTGACCCAGATCAAGATCGGAGATGATAGAAATACGCCGTTCGGAGCCGAGCGCCTCCAGCCCCTGGTTGATCCCGCCGATGAACGTGTTGATCCGCGAGACGACGCCGTTCAGCATCGCTTCCACGCCATCGATCAGGCTGTTGGCCGCCTGAAACGCCAGATCGCCGATGGCGGCTGGCAGCATGCCCCAGATGGCCTTGATCGCCTCATAGGCGCCCTCAAACGTGTTTGCAGCCGTGTTGCCAAAAGCCACGACGCTCTCGATGGCGCTCTGCATGCCCGAGGCGGCATCGGCCTTCAGATCGAAGAACATCGCCGTGGCGGCAGCGCCCGCCGCCGCAGCCCCCATCTTGATGCGGTCCCAGACCTCGACGGCGAGGTCCTTCAGGAGCAACATTGCCTCGCCAAATCCGCCCGCGCCAGACACGAGGCGGGTGAACTGATAGACGAGTTCGCCCGCGCCGACGATCAACGCCCCGATGCCGGTGCGGATCAGTGCGCCGCGCAGCAGGACCAGCGCGGTGGCGAGCCCACGGACCGACAGGGCAGCAACCGCCATCCCGGCGACCCAACGCCCTGCAAGAAAAGCCACAAACGTGGCGGCATAGTTGGTTAGACGGCCGATGTTGTCGAACAGGCCCCGGATCGCGATGCCGAGCGGACCGGTGCGGCTTGCCACAGCCGCCATGGCGTTGGCCACGGCTTCCAGCGCGGGGGCTGCTGCGACGGCCAGCTGGTTCGACAGCCCGCGCCAGATCAGACCGAGCCGCGAGAGCGCATCGTTCGTCCGTTCGATCTGATCGGCATCCTGCTCCGATACGACGACACCGAAGGCCAGAACATCCTCTGTCGCCTGGCGCAGCGTCGCGGTGTCGATCCGCGACATTGCGATAGAGCCTTCCTCGCCGAAAAGCTGGCCCGCGACGGCGGCGCGTTCTGCGGCGGGCACGAAGCTTTCGATGGCGGCGTTGATCGCCTCCACTCGCTGATCCAGCGGCAGGGAAATCAGATCGGCAGCCGACAGCCCCAGCCGCTCCAGCGCATCGGCAGCGGGTCCGGTCCCGGCGGCGGCCTGGCTGAGGCGGCGTGTTAGATCCTTGGTCGCCTGCTCAATCCCGGAGATGGAGACGCCCGCCAACTCACCCGCCCGCTCCAACGTCTGGATCGAGGCGACCGTGGTCCCGAGAGACTGAGCCAATTTGGCCTGCGCGTCGACGGTCTGCAGCCCGGATCGGACCATCGCCACGCCAGCAGCAGCAGCGGCGGCCACGGCGGCAGCGGCGGCCACTGTGACACGGCGGGAAAACGCCGCGAGCCGTGTATTGGCCGCTTCCATTTCCCTGCTAAGGCGGCCGAAGCCGCGCGCCCCGGCTTCGCCCACGCCTTCCAACTCGGCGCGCACCTGTCGGCCGCCTACCGCAGCAAGGCGGACAGAAACGCGCTTCTCAGCCATTGGAATGATCCATCTGTTCGTTGAGTTTGGCGACCATCACCGCTTCGATGACGGGCAACAGTTCAGCTGCTGCGGCAGGTGGCACGCCGAGAGCATCGGCCAGCGCCAGCGCCGCCGACATGTCCCAGCCGACAATCGCGCCGGGAAGCACACGCAGCTGGCCGCCAAGACGGCCAACGAGGTCCCAGACCTGCCAGCCCTCAAATGTGATGGGTTGGTTCAGCCGCGCCGGGCAGCCTTCGCAGGTCGCTTCGCACGCGTCGCAGTAGCGCTCGCCCCCGCCGAAGGACCATTCGGCGAGAGCGCGGAGACGTTTTTTTCTTGTTCCAGCAGCAAGCCTTTGGAGACATAGGTCAGTTGGAAAGCCTCGAAGATCGGCCAGATGTCGAGGAGCGCGTCGATGGCCTCGGGACTGGGGTCGATGGGATTGCCATCTGCGTCGCCGATGCCCTTCCAAGTGAGAACTGCCCGGCGCGCCAGCGCCTTGGCGAAGGCAACAGCGCGTTCCTCGTCGGATGCGGCCTCGGGGACCGCCTCCACTACGGGGTCGCTGCGCGTCGCAACCATTAGCGCCGTGGTTAGTGGACGCAGCTGCACCCGGACGCCCGGCGCGAGGTCGTGCCAGCGGGGTGCATTCGTCAGATCGAGGGTCAGCATCAATAGATCTCCACGTCATTCACGAGGGTGGCGGTGCACATCCGGCCGACCGTGCTGTCACGCGCGGCCTGCCAGTCAAAGGTGGCCTGCACGCCCTGCGGTCCGGAAATCTCGATCCGGGGGCGCGGCAGATAGACGGCGTGCACGGTGAAGGTGAAGCTCTCGCCAGAGGGCAGGACGTAGGCAAACTCGAGCTCGCAGGGATCGCCATTGATCGCCTGCGTCACCAGCGTTTGGTCGGCGAAACGCACCTCGATGGAGCCGGTCTGAGCGGCAATAGACGGGTCTGCCCCATCGATACGCCCGTCCGAGCGGATGGTCTCAATCCGGTCGAGGTTGTTGGCATAGGTGATGTCGGCTGAAACCACGTTGCCGAGCGCCGATCCGTTGCGCGTAATCGCGCCGTTGAAATGGCCAAAGCGCTGCAATTCAAGAGCAGCTGGCGTCCCGGCGCTGGTCGTCGTGCCCACGGTCTCGCCCTGCGCCACCAGCCGCGCCGTCGCGGTCAGCAGACCAGATCGCTGCATTTGCCAGTTGATCTGGTCGAGCACGCATCCAGAATACATCGCAAAGCGCGGCACTTCGGGCATGCCGGTCTCGATGGACATGCTGGGCAGCGACCAGGACCCAGACTGGAATTCATGGGTCCAGGGGCCGGTGCCGGTCGTGATTGGATCGCCGAAAGCTGCCTTGAGCCAGAAGCCGAAGGCCTCGGCATCGAGCGGCACGACGACATCGCCATCGGCCGTCACCGCATCCTTGATCGGCGCCAGCGGATCGCGGCCGTAGCCCAGCAATTCCGAGTTCAGCAGCGGCTGCTCCGCGCCAAGCGAGGTGCTGGCGAAGGGCATCTTGGTGAAGCCACCCACCGGCGGCGTTCCATAGGTCGTCTCGAACGCAAGCGCCATCTGCGCCCGCGCCCCTTGGGCTCGTGCCATCGTGTTCTCCTTGAACTTTGGGGATCAGCCGAGCGGATCGACCGTTGAATAGTGCAGCACCACCGGAATGACGGCGGCCTTCAGGCTCGCCGCACCCTCGACCGGCAGATCAACCGGGCGCGGCGCTTCAGCCTCGATCCAGTCGCAGAGGCCGCCCAGCGTGCGGTCGGCGGCGAGCGCTATGCCGATGCCCGCGGTCAGTGTGTCGAAAGCGTCATCGCGGTCGGCATCCTGCACAACCGCCTCGATCTCGGCGCGATGCTGGTAGTGGTAGCGCAGCGGCGACAGCGTCACCTCCGGCTCCCCCGGTTCCCCGTCGCGCAGGATCAGCAAGCCATCCGTCGGCACGCGCTCAGGCAGCACCTCGCCGCGCAAGGCCGTGGCAGGCAGCGCCAAGAGCCGCGCGTGCAGCGCGGCGAGGATGGTTTCGCGAGGGGTGGGCATTGAGGCCTCACTATTTCCGTTTTGTCGTAAGCCGAAGATCAAGACCGGAAGCGGGCGACAAGGAATTGAACAGGGATTCCGCCTTGTTCAGGTCCATCACGAAGAATTCCTTGCCCAACGATGTCGCGCCAAACTCCTCAACGGCGTGCGATTTGAAGGCGGTTTCGGCATCACCGGCGCTTGCACGATTTGGAAACTTGGCGGTACGGATAATCTTCCACCCAATGGTCGATGACTGAGGAAAACTGAGATTCAAAGCCTTTAGGCGGTTCTTGATATCTCCGCTTATCCCGATCTTCACCAGCCCTGCGCCTCTGGGAACTGGCCGTCCCGCCAGCAGGTCAGCCCCATCGGGAAAGCGCGCCAAATACAATTCATGCGGCTTATCCTGAGTTTCATAGGAGCGGTCACCAAACGCCCCGAAAATGCCTTTCGATGGCTTCAAGAACGAGGCAATTGAAGCGACGGCGGCTGCATCTTCTTCAACTTGGACAGGCGGCTCGCCATAGACGTTGGTTTCAACAAACGGGACCTTTTCCAAAAGCCAACGAGCTTCCTCGGGGACCAGCCAAGTTCCGAAGCGTGCAAGGTATCGGCCATTGCTCGGATCATAGCTCTTTGGGAAGACCTGTTTGACGTCGAGTGTGTGTGATGTCCGCCAGGCGCGTCGCACGGGCATGGCATTCCGCCACTTGTCTTGGCGCCCGAGACGGATGTTTCGTTCCTTAGCCGCTTCGGACATCTTGTCCCAAGAATCGATTGCGGTTCTCTCCACCTCCAGCACACCCAGCAGATGGTGAACGATCTTGCTATCGGTCTCCGGGCTCGCCGCGCCATAGATGCAAACCAGTTGGCGATCCTCGATCATTGAGAACAACCGGTCTCTGTCCTTGGGGTCAGTAAAGCCGAGAATTCCTTCCTCTTCGGGAGCGAAGCCCCAAAAACCAGTCAGCCAAACCGAAGACTCTGCATCCAATCCCATTATTCGTTTCCATCGAAGGCGATATCCCAATCTATCTCAAGCGCATATCGGATCGCGGGCTTCGCGTCGATGTTGGTTTGGGGCGCTGTCTATCTCGCTTCCACCCAATTCGCCACGATCAGCCCCGGCACCATGTCCAACGCCCGGTCTGCATCCCGCGCGAGATCCAGCCGCTTCGGCAACTTCACCTGCGGCACCAGCAAGAAGATCGGCGCGGTGACCTTTCCGCGCCCGGTCTTCGAGCGCGACACCACCGCTTGGCCCTTGGTGTTCAGCCGTCCCTCCGCCACCAGCAGGCTCGGACCCGTCCGGCGATAGACAAACCGCAGGCGCAGACCGCGCCGCCGTTCCCATTCGCCGGGGTTGATCCGGCCGCCGCGCGTGGATTTGCCTGCGGCGGGCAGCGGGATTGCCAGCCAGAAGCCGTCCTTCGAGCGGATCAGCGGGCCGGTATCGTGAGCGCCGACGATCACCGGGGCTTTGGACCAGACCAATGCCGCCGCATCAAGGCTTTCGCCCGACCGCGGGAAGTTCTGGTTACGGATCGAGTTGGCAAGCCGTCGCCCAAGCCCCGCGCCGGTAATTTGTGTGCGCCAGGCAGTCTTGAGCCCGCTCCCGGCCTCGCGCATGGCAGCTGTCACGGCGCGTTCGCCCGCCGCGACCTCGGCTGCCATCATGGCCACGATGTCCGGATCGATGTCGACCTTCAGTTTCACGCGGGCCTCAGGTCCACAGTCCAAACCAACCGTTCCCGGTCGCGGGTGGGCTCGCCCTGAATAAGGAAGGCTTCGCCGTCGACTTCCAATCGGTCGCCCGGACGTGGGGCCGGAACCTCCGCGACGCGTAGATCGACCCGGGTCGTTTCCGACCAGAGCCGCGCGTCGCCGAAGTCGGTGATCGCATCAGCCTGCCGGGAAACAACGCGCACCAGAACGGGTGCGCCGCCATCGGAAGTGTAGACCGCCTCTCGTCCGATGTTGGGATCCGCGTACAGCGCATCAACGACGGCGGTAAATGCCGTCATCAGAAGCTCGCGTTCAGGCGCACCCGGCCGATCAGGTCGCCCGCGCCGCCAGCGACAGCTTCGGTCGCCACACCGATGAGCGTGTTCGCTGTGGCGGTCTTGGTGGCTTCCTTGTTGGTGTTGTCCCAATAGACTTTGTCACCGGCGGACCAGGCTTGGCTGGCGACCTTCTTCAGGTCGAAGATGCCGACGAGCGCGGCCTCGACCGTTTCGGCGTTGGCAGCATCCCCGGAGGCCACGCCGAAAATGGAGCCGACAAGCAGGCCGTCGCCGGATGAGACCGCATAGGGTGCGGTCAGGGTGATGGTGTTGCCGGGCTGCACGTAGTTTTTCATTGCGGGATCCTTTGCAAAAGGGAACGGGCGGCCCGATTGGGCCGCCCGGCGGAGGTGAGATGTCAGGGATGACCCGGTTATGCGCCCGGGTTCTTGTAAAGACCGCGCCAGTCGATGGCCTTGGCGCCGAAGTCGAGGCGGCACTTGATCTCGACCCCGTCGACGTCGAAGCCGTTGCGGGTTTCGATGTATGCGCCCTGCTGGCCCTCGAGATAAGCGTACTCGATGGTGTCAATCTGGTTCGGGCTGGCCGCCAGATACCAAGCGGTCTCGCTCGCCGCATCGAGCCGGGGCTCGCTGATCGGCGCGAGCGTCCGGATTGACTGCGGCACGACGTTCGACGTCGCTGCGGGCACTAGGTTCTGGGCGACCATCTGCTCTGCCTTCAATTCGAGCGATGCGGGCACGATCAGGAAGGCGGGCCGGACGTTCAGCACCGTCTTCTTGTCGAGGCCGGTCTGCTTGGCCATGGCAGCGCGGGCCGCACCAACCGCCTCGACCGCCAGCGCCGCCCCGGTGCCTGCGAGGTTCTTGTGGGTGGTGTGGAACAGCGCGTTGCCATCGGCCATTGCCGGGTTGGCGGTGATGATGCCCCAGACCACGTCCGACTCCAGTTGCGCGATCGAGTTGCCATACATCGCCGGGATCCGGGTGAAGGCGTCGAGATCGTCGTTGATCAGCGTCTGGCGCGTGATGGCGACGACCCGGCCATAGGTCTTGACCTTGTAGCTTTCCTTGCTCTCGCCGAGCGTGCCGCGCTTGAACTCGCCGCTCTCGCTGACCTCCAGAAGTTGCGGCGCTTCGCCGAGCTGGACCCGGTGCATCGCCTTGAAGTCGGTGGCCAGCACCTGACGGCAGAACAGCATGAAGGTCCGGGGATAGGCATCATAGGCCTGGCGCAAGGTCTTATTGGTGACCGCCGACAGGATCTCGGGGAAGTCCGAGGTCGAATGCAGCGCGCGCGTTGCCACCTCGTCACGCGACAGGCCGCGCGTGTTCACGCCCGCATTTCCGAGGCTTTCGCGGGCCAGTTCCATGAGCGTCATGCCACGATACTGGCGGGCGGGATCTTCCAGAGTGAAGAGCGTCGGGCTATAGCGGTGCAGCAGCGCATTCGCCACAGCATCGCGGCGGGTGATTTGCTCATCTCGGCCACCTAGCGGGATCGACACCTGGCTGAAGGTGCGGGTTTCCCCAGATTTGGCGGCGACCTGATCGAGGATCAGACGGCGTGCTTCGCCGATTTCGGTCCCGCGCTTGACCAAATCCTCGGCAAAGCTGCGCTCGAGGTTCAGGCGGCCCGCCAGGTCATAGATCGTGGAGACTCGGTCGCGTTCGGTGTCGCGGGCCCGGGTCGCGACGGCTTCGGTATCGGGTGCGGCCGCAGTGTCGGCCTTCTGCGGCTTCGGCTGCGCGCGGGTTTCGCTGGCAACAGCTTTCGGTTCGGCCACAGGCGTCTTCGGTTCAGTCATGGTAGTGTCCTCGGTCGCGATTGGGTCGCTGGGCTGATCTTTGGCCTCTGCGGCCGGGGCGTTGGGTTTGTCCGTCATCGGGATGGCTCCTGTTTGGGTGGCTGGGACGTCCCGGCGATGGAGGACGCAGTCGTGAAGTGGGGATTGGGCGCGAAACCCTGCGGCGGGATCTGCCCCAACGGGCACGGCGGACACCTCGAAGGGCGTCCAGTCGACCGCCCGCCAGAGTTCTCGGGCCGCTTCAGGTTTGGACACTTCGAAGCGATGGACCTGGTAGCCGATGGAGACCGCGCGGATGTGCCCGGCCTGGATGTCCCGCCAGATCGGTTCGACGTCCGCGCGCTCACTAATCCTGACCTGCGCAATGCCGCGACCGTTTTCGATACGCGCCGAACCCGGCACGACCGAGCCGATCACGGCGTCGAGCGTGTCGATCTCATGCACCTTCAGGAAGGGCGCGCCCGCGTTCAGACGATCAAGCCGCACATGGGTCGGGTCGAGGCTCAGCTCTTCGTCATAGGGCTCGCCGAATAAGGTCGACCGGCGAACACGCGCGCCCGCCGACCAGATCACCTCAACGGTGCGGGCGTCAGTATCAGCTGAGTTTGGCGCAAGCTCCGCCGACCGGCGCAGGGCCGGTAATTCGATCATCGTGTCCATGTTGGTCAGTCCTGTTCGTCGGAGTCGGGCCGCGCCGGGTCCGTATTGGAGTCGGCTTCCGGATCGCTCGCCGGGTCATTGGCAGGATCATTCGCCGGATCGCTGGTCTGTGCGCTGCCGGTCTTGGTGACGCGGCGCGGATCGCTGTCGAGCACCAGCCCGAGTGCATCAAGCTTGGCGTTTGTGGCGGCGATTTCCGCTAGCACGGCGTCAGGGTTGCGCCCCTGCCGGGCGATTACCTCGGCCAGCGTCATGGTGCCGGAGCGGATCGACAGCAGGTTGGCCATTGCGTCCTTCTGCGGATCGATCGCTTCGAACTTGGGCGGCGACCATTCGACCGGTACGTCCGGCGATGGGATCTGCCCTGCGGCCCACGCGGCCTCGGTGAACCAGCGCCAAACCGGGGCGCAGAACATCGGAATGAACAGCTGCCATTGCACGGCGTCGATCTGGCGGCGGAACTCCACGAGCCCCGCCCGGATCGAGGAATAGTTCACCTGGCTGAGATCGCCGGTCAGCAATTCATAGGGCACCCGGAACCCGGCCGAGATCGTGTGCAGGCTCGCCCGCTTGTATTCGCCATAGCCACCCGTGGCCGAGGGCTGGTTGAACCGGATATCCTTGCCCCCGCGCGCATAGGCGATAAGGCCCGGTTCGAACTGCTCGACCCGGTTGCCATCGGCATCGACCACAGACGGCGCGATGCCCTGCTGCGCCTCGTCATCGCCGAAGACGATGGCGGTCACGCAGGCCTCAGTTTTCTTTCGGACCAGTTCGGCAACCTCATAGTCGTCAAGATCGCGCAAGCTGCGGATCACCGGCGCGCCCCAGGGCACGCCGCGCGCCTGTGTGCGCTGCTTCTCATACACATGGGCGATCTCGCTGGCCGGCACCGGGCGGCTCTGCAGACCGTTCTGCATCGCGCCATAGGCATCGCCCGGATGTTCGGCGTGCAACCAATAAGCCCGACGTTTTCCGAGCGGGTCAAACTCTATCCCCTGCACCAGGCGTCCTGCACCGAGCGCGCCTGATTTGGTGGCGTCGAGGAAGTCGGCCTCAAGCACCTGCAATTGCAGCGGGACAGGCAAGCCGTCGCTCGCCCGGCGCAGGCGTCGGCGCACCAAAACCTCGCCCGCTTCGACCATCTCGCGGCAGATCAGGGTTTGCAGCCCGTAGAAGTCGAGCTGACCGTCCGCGTCAGCGGCGTCCGACCACCGCGCGAAGAGTGCATCGACCTTTCGGTCCAGCTTGTCATTACCGCTGGCCGCCCGGGGCATGATGCCCGCTCCGATGATGTTGTTCACCAGCACCGCCACGGCCTTGGCCGCGTGCGGGTTGTTGCGCACCAGATCGCGCATCCGGTCGCGCAAGAGCGCCCCGGCCACGCCGACTTCTGTGTCAGCCGAAGTGCCTGGCGCGCGCCAGCCTTCAGTGCGCCGCCCCTTCGCGGCACCATCGTAGCCCCGCGTCAGGGTTCCAAACGCCTGCCTGGCAAGAACGCGGCGCGCCGCTGCGCGCGGAGCCACCGTGGCAATCGCATGGTCAAACCAGTTCGCCGACATCAGCGATCTCCGCGCGAGAAGCCCGCGAGCCCGGCGATCGGCAATGGATTTGTCGTCCCGGCGATGGCGCGTTCGATGGTGCGGATGCGCGCCAGCAGATCCTCGGCCGAGCCATAGTCCACGGATTTTCCGTCATAGCTGACCCGGGTCGTGCCGCTGGCATAGGCGCGGCGCAGCGCAAAAAGTTCGGTTTCCGTCCAATCCGTCATGTTCAAAACCACCCTCCGCGCCGTCCGAGCCAGTCGGATCGGCGTTTGCCCTGCGACGTCTGCGTTTGCCTGTTGATCTGCCCCGCCGGATCCGCAGAGGCGTCGATGACCCCAAGCTGATCCTCGAGGTCGCGCCATTTCTCGTCGGTCCAGCGATCCGCGCCCGCGATCCAAGCGGCAGCGCGGGCATAGACCCTGCAGTCCAGCGCCTCGTTGCGTTCCCGAAGCTTCTGCCATTCCAGCCGGGCGAAGCCGCGCTTCCTGCGCACGGTGACCAGTTGCTCGGCGACGAACTGCTTCAGCCATTCGTTTTCGATCCAGTGCGGCAGGTGAACCGTGCCGGGTGAGAATGCCGCCCCGGCGGCAATTTCCTCCTCGGTCGGCCGCTCGAGCCGCAGGAAGCGATAGGTCTCGGCCTTGAAGGTCGACACCGCCACGGTCCAGAGGCGTGCACCTCGGCGCAGACGCTTGCCGCCCTCGGTCGCGTCCACATAAGTTGGGCCCGACACCGGGCTGGCGCGATTGAAGCCTTCGACGCCCTTGACTGGTGCGACCTGTGCAAACCCTTGCGCCCGCGACCAGCCATAGACCGCCGGAGCCTCGTAGCCGGTATCGATGGCAAGTCGCGCGATCTTCAGATGCGCGCCGCGTTCATGTGGCCATGTCTTGCCAAGCAGTTCGGTCAGGTCGCCCCAAGCCTCATGCCGGTCGGGCCCGCCCTCGATCACGATGTGATCAACCAGCCAGCTTTCCAGCCCACGGCCCCAGGCCCAGACATCGACCTCGATCCGGTCTTTCTGGACGTCGGCACCGGCGGTCAGGAACAACCCGCCCGCCGGGACAACGCCCGGTTTCCAGCGTTCGCGCTGGTCATAGAGCCTCTGCCAGTCAGGGGCTTCGCCGGTCTCGACCCATGTCTCGCCGAGGATCGTGTTGCGGAACGCCTTGATCGCCTCGTCCGACCCTTGCGCCGCGTCCCAGGCCCGCACAATCCGCTCCCAGCTCAGCCAGCCGATCGGCGAATAGAGGGCCGAGAGGTGATAACCAACGGTACCGGGATCAGCCGCAACGGCCGTCGCGCGCCATTCGCCTGCTTCCAGCATCGCCGTCTTGTGGTGCTCTGCGATGGGCTGGTCGCAGCCCTCGCAGTGATATTCAGCCATCTCCGGCTGCCCTTTTTCCCAACGCAGCCGTTCGAATTTGAGCCACTGCATCGCGCCGCAATGCGGACAGGGCACGAAGAACCGGCGCTGGTCACTGGCCTCATAGTCCCGCTCGATCCGGCTCATCCCCCGAATGGTCGGCGTCGAAACCAGAAACACCTTGCGCCTGTGGGCGAAGGTCAACGACCGGGCCTCGGCCAGCGTGACCGGATCGCCTTCCTCGTCGGCCGAGGCTGGATAGGCATCGACCTCGTCGAGGAAGATGTACCGCGCCGGGGTCGAGCGGAGACCTACGGCCGAGTTCGCCCCGGTCATGATCAGGATGCCGCCCGCGAATTCCTTGGACAGCATCGTATTGCCCGCGTCACGCGAGCGCGCGGGTTTCACCCGCTGCCGCAACTCCGGGCTTTCGTCGATCAGCGGATCGATCCGCTGCCTCGAGTTCCGCTTGGCCAGTTCCACCGTCGGCTGCACCGCGAGCATCGGGCCCGGCGCCTGGTGGATCGCAAAGCCGATCCAGTTGTTACCTGCCTCTGTCGCACCGACCTGCGCGGCCTTCATGAACACGATCCGCTGTGTCGGATCGCCAGGAGACAACCGATCCATGATCTCGCCCATGTAGGGCGTGCGCGCGGTTCGATACCGGCCCGGTTCAGCTGACGCGCGGCCCGAGAGCATCCGGTGCCTGTCCGCCCATTCGGACACGGTCAGGTCCGGATCCGGCGTGAGGCCAGCACCCCAGGCGCGCAGGATTTCCGCAGCGCCGTCAAATTCCAGCATGTCGTCCGTTTCACCGGAGATCGGGTTTGACCTCGGCAAGATCGTCGAGCTGGGCACGGACATGTTTCTCCAGAACCTTCTGCATTGCTGCGGGCTCCACACCCAGATCAGCCGCCATCAACGCCGCCGCACGGGCGGGCCAGTTCACCCAGACGTCGCGCTCCTGCCGCGCCAGCCGAAACACCAGCGACAGAGCGCGGGCCCGGTCGATCAGCTCGCCCTTCAGCTTTTGCAGCCGGATACGGCGTTCCTGCGCCTTCAGCACTTCATTGGCCGTCTTTGCCTGCAGGAACGTGGTGCCGCTGCCGACAGGCGGGGCTGCCATTCCCTGTTCGCGCAGCGTTTCGCCTACGGCAGATACCGCCGCCTCCGGGACGGGTTTGAGCTTTGGCTGCGGTGCTTTCCGTGTCTTGGACGGATCGGTCGCCTCAGCGCGCAGGGCATCGCTGGCCACCGCGTCAATGCTGCCATCGCCGTGCAGCACCACGCGTCCCGTGGCCTTGGCCTTCTGGATCGCCCCGCGTGAAAGGCCGACGCGGGCGGCGTATTGGCGCTCGCTCAGACCCTCCATTGCGCGCTCCGATTATCATTCAAAATCATGTGCTTATGTAGTTGATAAGCCTCTGCGCCAGAGCGAACGTGATCCTACGAAAACGATGCAACTCAGCACGGAGCGACCGCGATGACCCGCCTGAACCCGATCACCACACCCCGCCACCAACTGCGTGCAGAGAAGGCTGCGCGGAACAAGGAGGCAGCGCTCAACGCATTCATCGGCAAAAAGGCCGAGATCGACGAGATGCTCGCCCGCTTGTCGAGCCTGAGCGACGACCATTTCGACGCCCACCCCGACGAGGTGAATTGGGGCCATGTCGGCACGCTTGAGCATTACGCAAGCCTCCTGAAGCGCATCACCGACAGCGCCTTCAGCGAAGGCGAGCACGCCGAATGACAGGAGCCAACGCCATGGAAACCAGCACCATCCGCATCGCCATTCGCGGCCTCAACGAGCCCTGGGACACCAGCCGCATCCCGGCGGTTCTCGACGA
This sequence comes from Paracoccus jeotgali, assembly GCF_002865605.1. Classification (NCBI taxonomy): domain Bacteria; kingdom Pseudomonadati; phylum Pseudomonadota; class Alphaproteobacteria; order Rhodobacterales; family Paracoccaceae; genus Paracoccus; species Paracoccus jeotgali. The sequence goes on along the minus strand of NZ_CP025583.1, from coordinate 890,882 downwards.
AATCGAAGCATCGTTCCGCGAGGAAGCCGACATTCCCGCGCGCCTCACCGCCGACAGCATGACCATCGCCATCGATGTCGCCACCGACCGGCTGCCTGATGCTGCAGCACTCCTGCGGGATCTCGGGCTGATCTGACCTCGGCCTTCGCCCGAACTCCGGCCGCGCGCCCTGCGCGGCTTGGGATCGTAGAAGACCGCGACGGTCGCGGTCCGAGAACGGAGACGACCCTCATGACCAAGCTTTCCGACACCCAGACGATCATCCTGTCCCGCGCGGCCCAGAATAAGGACCGCATTGCCCTGCCGCTGCCCGACAGCCTGCGCGGCGGGGCCGCCGCCAAGGTGGTCGGCGCGATGCTCACCAAGGGCTTCCTCGAAGAGGTCGAAGCCGACATGCGCAAGGGCGAGCCCGTCTGGCGCGAGACCGGCGACGCCCACGGTGTCACGCTGGTCGCTACCGACGCAGGCCTCGCCGCCATCGGCATCAAGCCCGAGGACTCGAACATCGCGCCTGCGGGCGCGACGGACGCGCCGACCGACACTCTCGCGCAGGACGTTCCGACCGAACCGGAGGCCGCGCCAAAGACGCGCACGCCGCGCGAGGGCACCAAGCAGGCCACGCTGATCGCCATGCTTCGCGCGCCGGACGGCGCGACCATCGAGGAGATCATGGCAGCGACGGGCTGGCAATCGCACACGGTGCGCGGCGCGATGGCCGGGGCGCTGAAAAAGAAGCTCGGCCTCGAGATCACCTCGAAGAAGGTTGAGAACCGGGGACGGGTTTATCGTATCGAGCGCTGATTTCGATCCGCCTCGCCGCTGAAGTCCCTACTATAGGGAAGCCGTCGCCTTGTCAGCGGCGGCTTCGTCGCTTTTACCCGGATCGCCTCGAACAGCCGCCGCAAGGCGAAGGAACGGCCGATCGACACGATGGTGAAGATGGACCCCATCTTCAGGTTCTGCGCCAGAGTCGTGTGCAGCCCGAAAATCGGGAAGACAACGATCTGGGTTGCGACCGCGACTCCGTAGCCGACGGTCACATTGGCGACGGACTCGACCAGCGACATGGCGCGCGATTGCTTCATGCGGCCGCCTCCTCGTCCTTCGCGGGCTGGCCCAGCCGCTCGGCTTTGGACTCGGCGAAGGTCCGACCGTCCCCATCGAGGATAGCCTCGCGACCGGTTTCGGCCTGCCAGCGTTCGACTGCGACATCGACATAAGCCGGGCTGATCTCCATCGCGAAGACGCGGCGGCCGTTGGCCTCGCCCGCCATGATCTGCGAGCCGGAGCCGCAGAACGGCTCGTAGCAGAGACCGCCCCGCGCCACATGCTGGCGCATCGGAATCCCGAAGGCGTCGAGTGGTTTCGGCGTTGGGTGCTCGGGCCGGTCGTCCTTGGCGAAGCTGGGCAGCGCCCAAGTCGACGGTAGGGTTTCCTCGGCAACCTTCGGCGGCCGGTTGGGGCGGCGCCAGCCCATGAAACAGGGCTCGTGCTTCCAGAGGTAGTGCGACCGGGTCAGGACACCGCGGTCTTTCACCCAGATGATCTGCTGGTGAACGAATGCCCCAGCCTTCTCCCAGCAGGCTTCCAGCATCGCCTGACGACGCGAGGCGTGCCAGCAATACCAGGCCGCGTTCTCGGCGATTGCCTCAGCCACTGCAGCGGCGATGAAGCCATCGTACAGTTCCGCACCTTGGCTGCTGTCGTCCCAGGTGGTGCCATAAGACGCCGACCAATCCTTGTTCCGTGTCGGATGGTTCGAGCCGTCGTAGTCGACGAGGTACGGCGGATCGGTCGCGAACAGGATCGCCCGCTCGCCATTCATCAGGCGGCGTACATCGGCAGCGCTGGTGCTATCGCCGCAGAGCAACCGATGATCGCCGAGGATCCACAGGTCGCCGGTTTGCGATGCCGGATTGCGCGGCGGCTCGGGAATGGTCACCGGCGGCACAGAGCCCCCGGCACCACCTTCGTCGCCATCCTCCTCCGGCACATAGGCCAGCAGCTTGTCCAACTCACCATCGGAAAAACCGACCAGAGACAGATCGTAGTCCTCCGCCAGCAGGTCGTTCAGTTCCGCAGACAGCAGCGCCTCGTTCCAGGTGCCCAGTTCGGTCAGCTTGTTGTCCGCGATCCGGTAAGCCCGCCGCTGCGCCTCGGTCAGATGCCCGAGCACGATCACTGGCGCTTCGGTCAGCCCGAGCTGGGTTGCCGCCAGCACCCGGCCATGGCCCGCGATCAACTCGCCGTCGTCCGCGACCAGGCACGGAACCGTCCAGCCGAATTCCGCCATGCTGGCGGCGATCTTCGCGACCTGATCCGAGCCATGCGCCTTCGCGTTTTTCGCGTAGGGCTGGAGCTTGGCCAGCGGCCAGGTCTCGATCGCGTCCGGGGCAAAGCTCAAGGTCATGATGATCGGTTCGCCTCAATTCGGTGGAACCCTGGACTCCGGACACCGGCAGCCAGCCTGGACTCCGCAACGGGTCCAGCGGCCACCGGACGTGTCCGGTTCCAAGAGTTTGTTTTGGTGTGGTTTTCAGCAGCTCGCGGGTTGATGCCCGCCGGGGTGGCTTCCCAAAAAAACCGCCCTGTCGCTGGCGATATTGCGCGCTTCGCCCGCCAGCATACAAAAGTGGCCCAGAAGGAACCGCGAATTCAATTAGTTAGCAGATTGGACCCCGGCTGGACCCTTGGTTGGACCCCGGGGTCCAGCGGCGCGGGCCGTCCCGCGCGCGCCTCTCCCGAGTATATCCCTTTTCTAACCCCCAGCCGGGCTTTCTGTCTCATCGAAAACTGTCCGGCGGACACTTTCCTAGTAGCTGCGGGCGCTTACGCGCCAGCGGCCAGTTCGATCACGCGGCGCTTCGACATGTTGCGGTTGAACCGTCGCCTGTTGAGGGTGAGCGCGATAACGGAAATGCCGAATTGCCAGTGCTGGTGGGCTGCAGAGCGCTGCAGACCAACCGCCCAGCAGATCTCCTTCCAGCGTTCGCCATGCGCCTTCATCCAGACGATCTTGCCATCGATGGGCTCGAGACAGGCGGTCCAGGTCAGCGTTTCCTCCATCCGGCTGATCGCCAGCGGCGAGGGCAACACGCGCATGGGCCTCGGCTCCTGGCCCACTTTGTCGGCGAAGCTGTAGACCATCTCGGGCCATGTGCTGAAGTACCCCTGCCTGCGCGGCTCAGGCAGGCGTTTGAGGACGAAGGCGGCCTCGGCCAGCCGTTCTTCCACGAGGTCAGGTGTCCAGTCCGTCATTGCGATACCTTTCGATCTCGCGGGCAGTGCCCGTACAGCTTCTCGCCGAGTTGCCGTACCAATTCCCGTTCCGGCCAGGTCAGGCGATCATCGTCGATGGCCACGGCCAGCAGGCCTTGCTCTTGCCAGCCATCGCGCTTCACATCGTCGGGGCTGCGGCGATGCCCACCATAGCCCTTGGGCACAAACCGCATTCCGCTCATTGCATGCCCCCCTTGGTCTCCAGCGCCCAGAACAGGATCGCGATAGCATCGGCCTCATTGTCGTCAGCTGGGCTGAACCCGCGCGACCGGGCAGCGGCGATCATGGCCTCCTTGTTGGCGTTGCCCTTGCCGGTGGCGAACCGCTTGATGGTGCCGACGGGAACGCCCTCGTAAGGCACACCGCGCAGCTCGGCCCATGCAGTCAGGGTGGCCATCAGACCTCCATAGACATGGGCTGCGTCGGTGCCCGCGTGGCGGCGGACTTCCTCGAACCAGATGGCGGCGATGGGCCCGGACAGCCGGTCCAACTCGCCCAGCCAGTTGCTGAAGCGCAGGTAGCGCATGCCGCCGCCGTCAAAGCGGCCGGGACGGAAGGACACGGTGCCGCTGGTGATCAGCCCGTCGGATCCATGCAGGGCCCAGCCTGTCGTCGTACCGAGATCGAGCGCGAGCAATGTGCGGTCGGCGCGGAAAGCAGGCGGCAGATCGGGGATTGCCTCCCGCATCCTGGTGGTCAGAGTCGCTTCAGCCATCGTGGTCTCCTTTTCGGGTTGGCTGCGGGGGTGGAAGACGACGGCGGTCATGTGCTTGGCGGTACGGGCCGCCGTCGTCGGATCGGGATGTGCAGGGAGCGTCAGAGCCCGTGCGCGCGGATACCCGTCGACGTATGGGAAGAGAGGCCAAACCTGCCGGTTGGCCTCCCCATACGTAGTATGGGGGCTTTCATTGTTCGTCCTCCAATCAGCGTAAGATGCTGAATTCATTTGGGTTTCGAGGACGTACAGAGGACGTACAAGAGGACGAACTTGTTCGACCTCTTTTTGCTCCAAGTGATTGATTTCATTGGATTGAGGACGAACAACGGCGGAGGTCGAACATGTTTGTCCTGAGGTCGAACAGAGGACGTACAAGCCAAAATCAGGCATTTTCATCCTCCCGGATCGACCAATCGGAAGGGTCTACGAGGTCCATGCACTGCCCGTTGGAGGGCGATTTATAGTGGCTCGGGACTACCGGAATGACGCTGTCCAGGACCTCTCCGGTCTCCGGTTCGACCCGGCCCTTGCGGCCGAACACCATGCCTTCGGCGCAGAGGTAGCCGAAGCGCGACCGGACCACGGAGTGACCGAATTTTGTGCCGTCGCGTAGGAAGCGGATGTCGCCTTTGGTGGCCAGCACATTGATGCGGTCGCGGATGGTGAACTGGCTGCCCAGGCCGCGCTGGTTCTCAAACGCCTCGCGGAACTGGGTCGAGGTGTAGAGTTTGCCCTCCGCTGCCTCGTCGATCAGGATCGACAGGATGACATCGCGCTTTCGGTCTCGCTCGGCATCATGCTTCGCACCAACTTCCTGGCGGACGAGGCGTTCGTTCATCGGGTTGATCTCGACCCATTGGCCGCCGACTTTGTCGATCACCTTTGGCGGCAAAGCAGGACCGTTCCTGAGCTCAATCTCCAGTTTTCGTTGCGAGCAATCCTCATCGGGCCGGTGCAGGATCAGGCCGGAGGTATAGAACCCGCGCAGCGCGCTGGCGCCGGAAAGCGCGAGGAAAGGATCGTCTTTCACCTGCTGCTTGCTGAGCTTCTTGGTGTGATGGATCAGGATGACCCCGCAGTCGGGGTCGATATGGTCGCGCAGGACCTCGACCCGTTCCTTCAGGAAGAACATCATGGCGGTGTTGTCGTTTTCGCCGCCGCCATCGGGACCGCCGTCAAAGAGGTTCCGGATCGGGTCGACGCAAAGGATGTCCGGCGGCGCATCGGGGAAAGCCGTCTGGACAGCGCGGGCAACCCGCACGCTTCCTTCGTTGTCGAGCAGCATCTTGAGCTTGGGTGTGGCGACGAAAGTATCGCGCGCAGCGGCCAGCACCTCCGGGGGGAGGGCAATCTGCTTCAGCCGCTCGCGCAGATAGTGATACTGGATCTCGGCCTGCAAATAGAAGATCCGCAGCGGTCGCGGCGGCGTGAAGCCGAGAAACGGCACGCCTGCAGCCATGTGGACGAGCCAGGAGATCAGCAGGTCGCTTTTGCCAACCTTGGGCGCGCCGCCCAGCACCAGCAGTCCGCCCGGCGTCAGCACGCGCGGCGCGATGATGTCCTCCGGCATCGGACTCTGGTCGTCCAGCAGCGCACCAAGCGTGAAGGCGGGCATCTCCTGCGGCCCCGGTGCGCCAGACTCCAACCGGACCAGCGGCGGTCCGTATTTCTCGACATGCCGGTCCCAGAGCCGCTCGGACTCGCGTTTGAGCCGTTCGACCGGCCATTGCGGCCGAAGCATCGCGGCGTTGTAGCCGCAGATACCTTCCCAGCCCTCGTCCGTGGTCATCCGGCCCTCGTGGACCATACGGATGAAGTGCCCGATCGCGGCAGATGCCCCTTCGAAGCGGGACCAATCGTCCTGCGCCCCCTCGCGCACGGGCGTGACCAGCACATCGTCCATGGCGGGCTTGTCAGGATGCGTAAACTCGGGCTGCAGCGACACCCCCGGCGCGGGCGGCATGTCAGTGACCGCTTCGATGAACTCGGCCAGATCACGCTCGCGGTCGGCGTTCAACTCAACGATCCGCACCTGCGTCTTGAGGCTGTTCTTGTAATAGACCGAACCCGCTACCCGGATCGGCTGGTGGGCGGAGCGGAAATGCATGTCGCCGCCGACCTTGGCGGCAATGTCACCGCGCAGGCGGCAGACACGGCGAATATCATCGCCTTCGGCAGGCTCGGTCAGCGTCCACCAGACATGGGCTTTCCGCTGCCCTTCGGGTGTCACGCCACCGCTCTCCACAACCATGGTTGGCGCACCAAGGTGGCGCTCGAGATGGGCGCGCTTGGCGGCAATGTCTCCGGTGTCCAGATCGACCACGACGGTCTGCATCTGCAGGATTTCGGCGGCTTTGGCCTGACCGGGCGCGGCCACGGTGCCGGGGATCACATAGACCGCTGCGCCTTCGCGGGAGGCCCATGTGGCGAAGGTCGTCATTTTTTCGGGCGCGGCCTGATCCGCCTCAAGCCAGATGTTATGCGGGCGGCCATCGATGCCCTGACCCTTGTCGATGAAGCTGCGGACCGGGATCAGGCCATCGCAGTAACCGAAGACGACCTGCATGAACTGGGCGATCTGCTCGGGATCGGGCTCGTCGCCGAACACGTCAATCTGCGGGGCCGCATCGTTGAAGTCGCGCCACGGATTGAAATGCATGATGTTTTCCTTGGAGGTGTCGGGCGTCCTGTCGTCGCGCATCGGTGTGTCCTGCTCGCTGTCGGATGGTTTGGTGGGCTCGTCAGTCACGCAGCCAGCCCCCAACACCGCTCGGCATGGGCGCAGAACCGGCACTCGAAGAAGTCGCGATTGGCGGCGATGCGAGGCAGCAACTCGCCCGCGTCGGTGGCCTGCAGTATCCGCACTGCGCGGTCGGACATGCGCTGCGCCAAATCGGCATCGAAAGGCACCAATTCGTGGTGAAGCTCGGCCGTGTCCTTGTTGATCGCCGTGAACAGCGCAGGTGCGGTCGAAATTCCCGGCACCGAAGGTTCCATGTAGGCTTGGTAGATCGCGATCTGGGCGGCATAGACGGGTTTGGAGAGAGTCACCCCGTCCTTGACGCAAGCGCGCCAGTTCTTCGCGTTCATGGTCTTGCATTCCCAAAGCGCGGGAACTCGCATGCCAAGCGCTGCCGGGGCATCGGCGATGATCCCGTCGACGTGGCCCCGGATACGACCGCCCGCGACTTCGAACCCAAACTGGCCGCCATCGCGTTTTTGGGTGACCAGATTGATCCCGGCCGCGCGCAGCCAGTGGATCGCCAGATCCTCGAGTTGATGACCCATCGCGAAAATCCTCAGCGTCTGCCCGCCGAAATCGGCCCCCTCATCCTTGGGCGCACCGGCGAACTCGAACTGCAGCGCGCGTTCGCAAGCATGCCCGAGGCGGGACGCGCCGAGATAGGTCCGGGGTGGCGTGGCCTCACGTTCAGCAATGAGGGCTGCGTCCACCAGTGTGTTGATCCGCTCGGCCACGGAAGGGCGTGGGTTGAAATCCAGCATCAGAACGGCACCTCGCCCCCGGCGGCGATGCGCGACATCTCGGCGCTGTAGCCTTCCAGGACCTCCTCGATCAGCGCGGTGACTTCGGTCGCATCCAGATCGCAGAGCCGCTTGTTCCAGCCGATCTCGTCCATGGTCGTGCCAAGCCGCTTCATCACCAGCGCGATTGCGAGGCGTTCTTCGTCAGTGGTTCCCTGCATGGTCAGTCCTTTCCGGTGGCGGGCCGCGAAGAACGACTGGCAGTGCATCGAGCAGAACCAGCGATGTTCGCGGGGGCGAGGTTGGTTTGGGTTGAAAAAACCTAAGCTGCGCGCAGGGCGCAGGCAGACGGCACAAGGCTTGATGCGCGGCTTCCAGAGCCGAATACGCTCCGGGCAATCCGCAGCCGGTTCGGGCGAGGATGGGATTTGCGCGACATAGCTCACGCGACCCTCCCGAGGGACGGGGCGGCCCGTGTAACCAGCTGGCGGATTTCGCGCTTGTTGAATTTGAAGGTCATCAGCGCCGAGGCGCGATAACGGGTGAGGCCATAGTCGCTGCGAAATTCCGTCGGCAGGTATTGCAGCTGCTTTTCGGTCGCGGCCTGTTTCAGCCATCCCTTCGATTTGAATGCGCTCTCGTCCGTTTCATGGGTGTTCAGCCAGTCATCGGCCTGCGCGAGACAAACCGCACGTTCGCCCACACCAAGCAGCCGGGACGCCTGACCTTTGCCGCCGCCGACAGCGTGCCAACGGCCCTCGAGGAAGAATATCCCACCCCATGCGTTGAACCCGTTGGCCATCAGGGCCGCATCGTCGCCGAAGAGGTCAACCCATGCGAAACTGGAGCGTTTCAGCAGGTCGATCTCGGACATGATGAAGCTGTCGATCGGGGCCGAGCCCTCCCGTGACAGGTCAGCGCCACAGAATGGGCATTCGGTGACGGCGAGCGGGATCTCCGCCTCGCATTCCGGGCAAGTCTTGCTCGGGGCTGGCCCGGGCACCGGTTCGCGGCCGTCCAGGTCTACGTCCTGTTCCAGCGTGCCGTGGGTCAGGCTCGACGTCCCGAAATCCAGCACGATGCAGTCGGTCTTGATGACGCCCGGGTATTCCTCCGGATCAACCGTGCGCAGGCCACGGCCAATCATCTGGATCATGGTGGACTTGTATGAACTCGGCCTCAGCAGCACGACGCAGGAAGTGGGCGGATGGTCCCAGCCTTCCGTGAGCACGGCGACGTTGACGATCACCCGGATCTCGCCCGACGCATAGGCGGCCAGGATCCTGCGCCGGGTCGCCCCGTCCAAGTCGCCATGGATGACAGCCGCAGCGATGTCCGCATCGTTGAACGCTGCGGCGACGTTCTCGGCATGAGCAACGGTGGAGCAGAAGACGACCGTGGGACGATCGCTGGCCTTCTCGCGCCAATGCCGGATCACCTCGTCGGTGACCGGGGCGCGGTTCATGATGCCCGCCACCTCGTTCATGTCGAAATCCGACAGTGTCTTGCGCACCGCGCGCAGTTCGTCCTGCACTCCGACGTCGATGATAAAGGTGCGGGGCGGCACGAGATGGCCGGAGGCGATCAACTCGCCAAGCCTGACCTGGTCACCGACATTGTCGAAGATCTCGCGCAGACCTTTGCGATCGCCCCGGTTCGGCGTGGCGGTGACGCCGAAGATCCGGCAATCGGGATTGGCAGTGCGCGCGTGGTCGATGATCCGGCGATAGCTGTCGGCGACCGCGTGGTGCGCTTCGTCAATCACCAGCAGGTCAAGCGCGGGCATCGCCTTGAGATTGGCGGGGCGGGTCAGCGTCGGCACCATGGCGAAGGTCGCCTGACCGGCCCAGTCCTTGCTCCCGGCATCGATCACCGAAGTGGTAATCTCGGGCGCGACCCGGCCGAACTTGGTTCGGTTCTGCGATGTCAGCTCATCGCGATGGGCGAGGATGCACGCCTTGGCCTCGCTGCCCTCGATGGAGCGCGCAACGACGGCGGACAGCGCGATGGTCTTGCCGAAACCGGTCGAGGCGATGCTGAGCGTGTTGCCGTGATCGCAGAGCGCAGCGAGGCTGCGCTCCACGAAGAGGCTCTGGCGCGGACGAAGGCGCATCGCGCTACCCCCTATTGCGCCCATGCCGGGCGACCCGGCATAGGTGCAGCGGCAGGTTGCGGGGAGGGTGCGGTATTGGCGGCTGGCGACTGTTGGCCCAGCGACGGCGCCGCGCCCATGACCTGCGCATAGTCGCGATGATCGGGCGTGACCGCGCTGCGGATCTCGTTCTTGTCGTCGCCGCTGGCGTCCGTGCCGATGTCGATGCGCGCGATGAACTCGATGCCGTCCAAATCTGCAAAGCCGCTGATCCGCCGCGCCGCCTGCGCTTCGGGGGACATGTCCTTGTCGGAAATCCCGCGCGCCGAGTTCAGCATGCCGCGCACGAGGCTGCGGCCCATGTTGGTCCAGTCCGGCCCCTTGGGGCTGTAAAGCCCGATCAGCGTGAAGATCTTGCGGCGGGCATATTGGCCCTCGGTCACGGTAAACTCGCCGTTGAGATAAACAGCCCCAGTGGAGCCGCGCGTGGCATAGCCGCCGGTCCAGCCCTGTGAGGCGTCGTCGAACCCGCCGGGGCGGATCGTCAGGTGCACCTTGGCCAGCGTGCCCTTCGGGATGAGGTTGGTGTTGCTCTGCGCGTCGTTGAAATCGTTCCAGGAACCCATGGGGAACCTCCTTCTATTTTCAGGATTGCGGTTGGGATTGCTCGTCATTGGCCGGATCGGCGGGTGGTGGCGCGTAGGTCAGCCGGTCGGGTGCCGGTATCGCGGGCGTTCGGATCTTCGCCATCAGGCGGCCGAGATGGGGCTCTTCGACTTGAGCCAGGCGGCCGGAGCGATCCTTCGCCGGAAAGCCCCAGGGGTTGATCGTCTGGCAGACGAAGGCGCGGTACGGATCGCCGCCATCGGAGGTCAGCTCGGCCATGGTGATCACCTCATCGACGATCCCCGGCAGCTCCAGCCCGGTCTTTGAGCCATCGATCTGCGGCTGGAACACCTTGCGATTGAAGTCGTCGAGCTTCTCGTCGAGGATCCCGACGAACCAGACGTTCTTGGCGCGCGTGTGCTGCAAATGCGTGAGCCAGCCGATCATCTCGCGGCCGTGCAGACCGTAAGCGCCACGGACATCCGGCTTGCCGGTCTTCTCCGACAGCGCCTCTGGCTGCCCCTTGCACCACCCGAAGCACAGCCGCCCGGCGACGGTGATCGAGTCGACAAAAATGGTGTCGTAGCGATCGAGCGCTGCCGGATCACCAAAGCGTTCGCAGACGGCGGCATAGTGCGCCGGGCTGTAGGGCTGCTCGTCGCGGAGCGCCGGGTTGGGCCCACCGATGAATACCGCGAAATCTCGGCACTCCGTCCATGTGCGCGGACGGATGCTGTCACCTGCCCAGCCCTCGATGGCCAGATCGCCCGCTTCGAGATCCATGAACAAGGTGCGGTCAGGATCGAGGGTCCAGAGGAGGGAAGTTTTCCCTATTCCGGATTTCCCAAAAATGCAGCCCTTGATGCCGCGCGGCTCGGCAAGCCGCTGGTCGGCGCTGATGATGGGGAGGCTCACTGGTCAGCCCCCTGCGCGAGGATCTCGACCTTCAGCGTGCCGGGCCGGACGGTGCGTGCGGGCTCGAAACCCTGCCGGATGGCCTCGGGCCAGGCCGCGTATTTACGCTCCGGCACCTTGTAAGCGAGATCGACATATTCGGCAGGATCGTCCCCGGCATCCTGGATCCGAGCGACCATGTCGGCGAGCCGCTCCTGATCCCAATCCACCCGCTTCGGCAGATCAGCGACCACGGTGAAATCGCCGTCATCAAAGCGGACCGTGCCGGTGTCTTTGCCCGAAACCTGCCGTTCTTCGGCGGCCCGGGTAGCATAGCGGACGGCCAATCCGGCATCGAAGCGGGTCTTGGCGGTCTTGTCGCGCTTCAGACGCTCGTCGATTTCGCGCTGCAGGATCGCCAGCAACTCGACCGGCAGCGCCGCAACCTCGGCGGCGCTGAGGGATGGCAGATCGTCAGGCGTGGGGGTGTTCTCGGGGAATGGCATGAAATGGTCTCCGTGATCGTTGAAAAAGGATTGGAAGGCGGGCATCACGCGGCCTCGAGCAGCCGGACCGACAGGGCGGTACCGCTGGATCGGGGTTTGGGCCGGGCGATGGCGATGTAGGCGAAGTGGTCGGGGCCGATCCGCGCCTGGACGAGATGGACAAGGTTCTGCTCGGCCGCGCGCAGGGCGGCGGCCGCGACCTGACGCAAGGCGCGCTGACGGTCGGCAGACAGCTTCGAGAGAACTGCTGTGGCATCCACCGCCAGAAACCCGCGGTGATAGATCAGCGTCTCGCCGGGCTCGGCCTGAGCAATCCATGCGCAGAGCCCGACCTCGTCCAGACTTGTAGCAGCGCAGAACGGCACCACCCGGTCGGCTGCGAAATCATCGATCCGGACCATCATGCGGCACCGACATGGGCATTCGCGCCGGTGCTGTGGCGCAGCTGGTCCTGCTCGAATGCGGTGATATCCTCCATGCGGTAAACCACACGGCCGCCCAGCTTCATGAACTGTGGGCCTTCACCGGCCCACCGCCACCGCTCTAGCGTGCGGTGCGAGATGTTCCACCGCCGGGCCAGTTCTTTCTGATTGAGGTGTTTGAGCTGCATTTTCGTCTCCTGTCGCTCGCTGCGTTGGGAGAAAGATGCGAAATCCTGCTGTGGGATGTCGTCAGGATCGAAGTGGGATACGGAGGGGGATCAGTTTGAGCCTTGCAACTCAGCGGCGAACGCCGTGGCGGGGGATTGTCATCCCACTCTCATCCCCCTGCGCATCCCACTGCGGAGCCGGAGGGACGCACGCGCTCGAACGGGACGGACCGGAATCAACCGTAGTTCAGACGGTAGTTTCCGCGACCGTTTGATTCGATCAGCGATCGCCACTGCTTCTGGGATTTGAACACGTCGGACATCTTCAGGCTCTTTGATCCCGCAGCCGACAGGATCGCCTTGCCGCTCTGCCATGCTTCACCCCGGCGCGCAGCCTCATGCAGCGCACGGACAACCTGCGCCTGGATCGGGCCAAGGCGGAACTGATGCCCGCCGCAGCGCACCTCGTGATAGTCAAACGACGCGATGAAGACAGGCAGCTGCGGCCCGGTCTCTGCGCCGGAGAACCCTGTCTCAGCTTCGAAACGGTCACGTTCCTCGCGCCTTAGCAGCAAATCCTCAATGGTGAGGGGCACGCCGTCTCGATCTCCCCAGATCGAAGCATAGTCCGACCGGGGCGTTCGGAAGTCGCTCACTGTCAACTCGGCGGTCCGAAATATCTGGAACACATCCCGCGCATGCAGCTCAAGCAGCCCACTGTAGTAGCTCTGCTCGGTGGGCACACGAAAGTGCTCACCCTCATGGGTCTCCTCGTAGTCGCCCAGTTCCAACGGCACACCGAAGACACGCACCGACAGCCGCAGCTTGTCGTTCTCCGCCAGATAGATCAGGTCGGCCTCGGAGATGGACCAGCGATCGAGGATCTCCGGCAGAGTAAAATACGCCTTCTCGATCTCCATCTGACCCCCGATTCCCGCCATTGAATGTTTAGGGTTTGTTCTAAATCCTTGACGACCTCCGATCAATCCTGTTTTATCCTATTTGATCCACAGCCCTCTGGGGAAAACATGACCGAGCATCACACGCTCTCCGACCGCCTTCGCGCCCGGGCTCAGCAACTCGGGCTAAGCCCCGCTCATGTCGCAGAGATGGCCGGGGTCAATCGATCCTTCGTCTACGACATCCTGCGCGGCCGCTCAGCACGACCGGGAATAGACAAGTTGGCCGAGGTCGCCCGCGTGCTGAAGGTCGAGCGGGAATGGCTGATCCATGGCATCGGTGAGGTCGAAGGCGAGCCACCCTTCATCGAGAACCCCGATGAGACGTTCGTGGCGATCGCCCATGCCAGCCCACGCCCCTCTATGGGCGGTGGTGCCGTGGTGACCGAGAATCACGACACACCGGGCCGCGCCTATCACTTCCGCCGATCCTGGATAAAGGGCAGCCTCAAGGCCAGCCCGTCGCAGCTGCGCATCATGCATGTGGAGGGCGACAGCATGGCGCCGACCCTGCTGGACGGCGACACCGTGCTGGTCGACATGACCCGGCGCGCGCCGAACCCGCCCGGGATCTTCGTGCTGGACGACGGCATGGGGTTGGTGGCTAAGCGGCTCGAGCATGTGCCCAACAGCGATCCGCCTGCCGTGCGGGTCATCTCGGACAACAGCTTCTACAGTCCCTACGAGCGCAGTGCCGAGGAAATCCACATCATCGGCCGGATCCGCTGGTTCGCGCGGGAGATTTGAGATGATCGAAGTCCGCCAGATCGACGATGCAAACCCCGCGCTGGCGCATTCGCCGATGGTGCGGGCGCTGGAAAAGACTTTCGCCTACATGGCCGAACATGGCGGGATCGGGCTCACGCCGTCGAAGGCCTTCAAGCGGGTGTTCGTTCATTGGGCGGCGCGGGAGTTCCACTGGCCCGGCTATACCGAGGAAGAACTCTTCGCCATCAACAAGGTGCTGAACGAGATCGACTTTGGGCCGCTGATGGATCTGCACGACGTGATGATCGCGTTGAAGATCGGACGGCACTACAAGGGGCAGTTCAAACTGACCAAGGCAGGCCAGGAATTGGTCGGGCATCCCGGTCGGATTTTCGGCATCGTCACACCCTTCTACCTGTTCGAGGTCAACCACGCCCGCTTCTCGCGCTTCGAAGACGAGCCGATCTTGGGCAATTGGGACCTGTTCCTGAACGTGCTAAACGTCGAGACCGAGGACGGCGCAACCGGCGCTGACCTCCGGCAGGTGCTGTTCGGCGCGCACGACCCTGCCGTTGGTTTCGACGATGTGCTGAGCGGTCTGTATATTCAGGTGCTTCGGCCTTTGTGCTGGACCGGGTTGCTGGAAGAGAACCGAGCCAAGGGGTTGCTTCGGACGCGCGAGAGGACGTTCACTAAGACGCCGTTGTGGAGAGCGGCGCTGCGGCTGGATACGGATGGGGTGGCACAGGGGGCGACTAGACATTGAAGATCCAGACTTATAATCCGAACCTAGATACGCTGCCACAGCGCAGCATATCTGAACTGGGAATCGCCAACAGACCTAAAAATTTTCTGCCTCATATATTGTCCAAATTTCTTGATGCTGTCTCAACTCATCGGATCTCGAAAGAAACCATGCGAAATCTGGCGCATCAAAAAAGGTGGATCGTCTCTCTAGCAGCAGCACGCGTTCTTACTAAAATGGCCTCGATTTCGGAATTTACTGCAACGAGCAGCATTGCAGCGGTAGGAAGATCTTAATGTCCACGCTCAGGCTGCTAGGTGGAAACGCTGAACTTGCTCAATGTCACGTAGTCTTTTTTCACGGGCTGAGTGGGTCGATCGACGGCACATGGTCTGTCAGCATATCGGGCAAGAGAGTTTATTGGCCTCTTTGGCTCCACGATGATTTGGACGATGTGGCAGTATGGGCTGTCGAGTATGATGCAGCCGTGAGTAACTGGACGGGCCATGCCCTTCCATTGGAGGACAGAGGGCAAAACATTTGGCACCAGCTGCGCAGCGAACCGCAATTGCAGCGCGGCGAAATCGCATTCGTGGGCCACAGCATGGGTGGATTGGTTGCTATTCAAGTTCTCCGGTGCATCGAACGCGACCGGGCGGATCGGGATGCGGAAGCGTTTGGATGTAGGGTACGCCGGATTGCGTTCTTGGGTACTCCTCACCGCGGCTCCTCGCTGGCTTCAAAGTTATCCTGGGCAGCACCAATTTTGCCAACGGAAGCAATTCAGGATTTGCGGCTAGGGACAGCCCAGCTCCGAGATCTAAGCGGCTGGTTTCGGAAGTATGTGCGCGACAATCAGGTTTTAACGCTTGGACTCGCCGAAGGTCTGCGAACCCGTCTCGGTGGGCTCCTCTCAGCAAAGGTCGTAACGCCCGAAAGTGCGGATGCGGGCCTTGTCGACCTCCCGACTATCGTAGATGAAACCCATCAGACGATCAACAGACCGGGCAGTAGAGAGAATGAAGTTTACAAAGCTATTCTTTCATTTCTGCGACGACCAGATCAAGGACGTGCGGCCACTACGCAATTGGTCGATGCGCTCCAGACGGTAGGTGCGAAGGTTGATGAAATGCAGGGCGCCTCGGAACTGGGGCACAAGCTTACGCAAGAATCTATTGCAAAAATGCGCTCCGATTTGTCACTTAAGGCCCTAGAAGACACTCAAACACTGGACAGTGCACTCCGTCAAAAATTAGAAAGGCTACAGCAACGGCGGCTTTTCCCCGAGGTAGATGCCGTTGCCGAGGCACGTGCGCTTGTTAGGGAAGTTGAGCAAGGCGAGTTCCAAATTGCCTCTTCTGATGATCGACGAAATACTATTTCGTGGTGTGCCCGGATCTTAGCACCGATGGAACCAGGCGAAGCCAGGGCAATTCTGTCCCGCCACCCAGAGCTAGACGGCGAACTGGTCGCCATAGCGCGGTTTCGAATTCGGGCGGCCGAGGGTGAACTCGATGAGGCTCTGAATGACATCGCACCGTACGAAACCCAGATTTCTCGTGGAGCAAGCTACCTCGCGATCCTTCATGATCGGGGCCTTGATGTAGCATCCGAGTGGTTGTCCAAGACTGCGACAGAGCCATTCGACCTCGATGATGGAGCTCTTTTACATCATCTAGCTCGACTGCATAAAGAAGAACAGTGGCAACTTTCATTCGATCTCGCTGAGCGGATCGATATTTCCCGGCTCGAACGCTGCGCGGCCCTCAATGGAGTAGTTGCAGGAATTTACCTCGCGGGCGCAATCCCGGACGCGAAGTTTGACATTGTCCATCACACTGCGCTGATTAGTCTGGATAGCCTGCCCTTGAAGGACGATCCGCATAGTTTTCAACTCCGTAGGTGTGCGTCTGCATGTTTTTCGCGATTGGCCGATCTCGCAGGTGGTCTCGATCTCTCGACTGCAGCACGGCTCGGTTCAGACTGGAGCATGTGGCTCGACCTAAAAGATCCATCAACGCAAGAGGATTCTCGACGGAGACTTGAGGAGTGCCTCGCCGAACCGGAACCTCTTCTGAGAAGGTTTCTGTGGGCCAAGCAATGCGGTATTGACGTCGACTTGGCAGCTGTCGATCGAGAAATTGAACGCCAGGTCGCTCTGACCGGTGGGAAGCGCTTCGAGCACGCAGCTGCCCGGATCGCCATGGCGATGGTAAGAGATGAACCAATGGATGGCGTCAAATATATTGAACGACATCGAGAGCATCTGCTCCGTCATCTGGATGCGACAATCGTCCTTGGCATGGAAACGGAGATGCTCGCGCGTTCTGGAGAGAAAACGCGTGCGCGAGCGCGCCTTTCAGAGGCCGAGAGAGCCGGCATGGATCACGCGATATCGGCGCGCCTTCATACGCTAATCGACTTGACTGGAGGTCAAGACGGAGTTCTTGCAGCACATAAAGCGAACTTCGAGCGCTCCGGTTCAATCGTTGATCTACGGGCTTTAACTGCTGCTTATGCTGAGCGCGAGGCGTTTGGCGAGGTAATTGAGTTAGGGAAACGGCTTGTTGAGCGCAGTGGAGATGCTGGCGATGCGCGCATGTTAGTGATCGCCCTCTACGAGTCCGGCCAGCAAGACAAAGCGCTCGAGGTGTTTGATATCTACCCCGTCCTCAGGGCGGACCGACAAATGCAGATTCTCCACGCTCGAATACTCTTTGAGCTGGGGAGGCTTCAGGAGGCGGCCAAGGCGCTCAATGCCCTCCGAAGTGAGAATGACAGCGAAGCAGCGCGCCTGTTGCTTCTCCAACTAAAGATCACGGCCGGTGACTGGGAGGCTCTTCAGGCCTACGTCGAGGAGCAGTGGTCGTATCGTGACGAGCGGTCAGCAGTCGAATTGCTGCAGGCGGGCCAAATTGCACAGTTCATCGGAGCTTCGCGTGGGGAGGCTCTTGTTCGCCAAGCCGCTAACGGCGCACTGGACGACCCTGCCATCCTTGCAGCATGTTACCATGCTGCAACGAGTGCGGGCTGGGAAGATGACGCTACCGTAGCAAGCTGGATTGCGCGAGCGGCAGAGCTCTCAGAATCTTCCGATGGGGAGGGGCCGGTGCAACGAGCGTCGTTCGACCAGATTGTCAAGAAAATGCCCGAGTGGGAGGCACGAGAGACGCGCATCATCGAGAAAGCCCTGCGGGGAGAAATTCCACTGTTTCTGGTGGCTCAGTCGCTCAACCGGTCTTTGACGCAGTTGGTCCTTTCTCAAGCGCTGTGGAATGCGAACCAGTCGGATGTCCGCAAGAAAACTATGGTTCTCACCACCTCCGGAAAAGCTAGGCCAGCATCTGGAGACCTTCGATCCATCGCGCTCGATCCCGTCGCACTCCTAACTATTTCAATGATTGGGTTTCTGGAAGCATGTCGCAAGACCTTCGACAGGGTGCTCGTGTCGCATGAGACCTTGGCATGGCTCTTTGAGGAGCGGACGCAGTTACGCTTTCACCAACCGAGCCAAGTTCATGCCGCTCATGCATTGCAGCGATCAGTCACTGATGGGACCGTAAGGATACACGAGGCAACCGGTCCGGCGTCCGAGTCGCTTTTTCGGGAAGTAGGGCGCACCTTGGCCGAACTTTTTACTCAGGCGGCAACAATTCAGGACGATGGCCGAGAGCAGATCGTTGTTGTTGGTGGACCTATCTGGAAGGTTGGTTCTGCTATGTCTGTCGCAGCAGAACTCGGGGAATATGATCAACATGTTTGTTCCACTGCCGACATCGTCGATGCATTGTCCGTGCACGGTGTGCTCACGGAAGGAGCGATTGCCGCAGCTCGTCGAGTGCACAAGCGACCCGAGGGCGCTACAAAAAGAGAGGTTCCGAAAAACTCAATTCTGCTACTTGATGATACCGCAGCGTCACTGCTTTCCCACTCGAACCTGCTAAACCCTCTACGTCGGGCCGGTTTTGATGTGGTGGTCCCAGCTTCGGAGATGGAGGAGGCACGCCAACTCATCGAGCATGACGCGCGCGCCGAAGAAGCGCTTTCGATCGTTGAAAGACTTAGGGCTTGGTTATCGCTGGGCATCCAAGACGGCTGGATCCAGCTTGGGTGTGCAGTGCGGGACGATCAAGATCATAGTCCGCGATGGTTCACGCACCCGTCAATGGCCACGCTTAAATTGGCTGGTGAAGTCGACGCCTGTGTTTTTGACGACCGCTTCGTTAACGCACACATAAATATGGCATCTGACCAAGGCTCAATACCAATCCTCACCTCTTGGTCGTTGCTTGATATACTTCGCGCGAGAGGTTCGATCAGCCTGTTGGACTGGCGGGAGGCGCGGACGATGCTCAGACAGTCAGGCTATTCGCTTGCCCCTGTCGACAGGGAAGAACTGTCCGAGTTAGTTATGGAAGCCGATGTGAAGGACGGCGTCCTAATCGAGACCGCTGAACTTCGAGCAGTGAGAGAAAGTGTCGCGCGTGTTCGAATGAGCGATGCACTTCAGCTTCCTTCAGAGGCTCCATGGCTAGATCGTATCACAGCCTATTGCCTTCACGCAATTTTACTTGCTTGGGAGGGTGGTGGCGATCATGCCGCATGCCGAGCCCGTTCAGACTGGCTCTTTGATCTAGGTGACCCCTCGTGGTGGGCGCATCGGATGAATGAAAAAGGGGAGATACTGGAGCGGACAAGACGCACCTGGCTCTCAATGCTCGTAATGCTTGCAACGGGGCGCGATAAACATGTCGCAGTTGCCTACGGTGAATGGCTTGAGGATCGCGTACTTGCGGGCTTGAAGGAGGAAGAGCCGGAGCTTTATGCTGACGTTCTTGCCGATGTGAAGGCACGGATCAACGCACTCGTGTGTCACCTCCGGGAATCCGATTCCACCGACGAGTTGTTTGATGACAATTGATACAAACTTATACGCGCGGCTCTTGTTCGAACGGGCGCTCGAAGCCGTTCCGCCAATGATGAGGCACGATGTCCTCTTGGATGAGGATATGCTCCAGAAGTGGGGGGTCGGCATCCGAAGAGGTGTAAGGCTTGGACCCGACGGCCCATCTTTCGAGCGTTCCGCTCTCTACGATACATTACGTTCGGCCATAGATGTTCTTGGTGTTGCTGCTGATATCGCTGATGAAAACGAAGTGATCTGGAGTATTGTTGTCGAACGAGGCGACAATTGGACGCTTCACTTCAAGCTTTTCAGAGAAGAAACAGTTTTTCATCTAGACGATCACTCGCCACTTGCAAGTGATAGCTCGATCCGCATCGCATGGTTGGATCGGGTTTCAGAGATGTTTCTTCTTCCGTCCGATTGGGTCAGAAGTCGGAGGCTGGAGCTCAATAAAGCGCCGCTGAGTGACGACGCGTTCGCCAGTCTGATGGAGGACATCGAGGCCATGCCATCAATGATGGATGTGGCTCTAAGGAATGGCTTGGAGCGTCGTCGCGCCGACTTTCGCTTATTCGCACCCAATCAAGCCAAATACTATACGCGTCTAGTTGGAAAACTCGAGGCGCAAACGACAACCGTGGAGTACTTCGAAGAAGTCGCCCGGCCACTTATCGAACAGCTCGTAGGCCAGAAGGGTGTAGACGGCTTGCGTTGGGCGCTACTGATCTGTGGACACTCTGAGATCACAGGGAAGATTTCATTGACGCCGCTGGCTATCAACGAAGTTCGAGACCTTTTCGAGTGGCTTGCAGCTCATGGTGATCCCATATCTCGAATTGCGGCCGTCGAAGTTTATTTTGCTAATATGGCAGACTTTTCTGAACTTGAAGATACGGCGATCCGTATTGTTGATGCGATCCTCGCAGAAGATGTCGGCAACGTTAGCCCATATAAGGCCCTTTCGGCAGTTTTCGCTTCATCCATCGGGGTAATCGCAAGGGAGCGCGTGTTTCCAGATGCGCCTCCGTTTTTTCGTCGGCAGGCCGCTCTCGCCCATGCGTCCCTCGTCGTTCGTGCTCTGAATGATGTAGGATCCGACCCATTGGGGGTTGAAGAATGGTTAACGGAAAGTGGATCGCCTCAGATCGCGTTCCTTCAAGAGCTGATTGACCTTCGGCGCGAGCCACGCTGGCTGCCTGAGTATGCGACGGCTGAGCAACTACGTGCGGAGATGATTGGTCGACTTCATGTAGCTGCGCAGGTTCACAACGAAGATATCGAATCGGAAGCACTGAGAGCACTACTCATCGGGCCTGATTCTAAACTCAGCCAAGCAGAAAGATGGCCGCGTCCTTTTCTCCCTGGTCCATTGGAAGGAACTTGCAGAGCAATCACGCCGCTAGCAGAAGAAATATTGGAAGATGCTCGGAAGGTTTTTTCGGCCGAAGTATTGAGCCCTAGCACCTTTCTCAGGGCAATCAACATCGCTTACATATCCGGGGATGTCGACGAAGTCGCGTCGCTAGCCGCAAATGCGCTCAAGCGGCTTGACTACATCGTAAAGACTGGGGAGGAAGAGCCAACATCATTTCAAGTTCTTGCAGCTCTTTCGACTCTCGGAGCAGCCGCTCGAAATGAAGATCTTGCTCGGCACATTTGCGTTCTCACACGTATCAAGCGTCGGCAAGGATTATTCGATGAAGATCCGGAAAACGACGTGCGCATTGCACTTATCGCCGCAGCGGCCTTCGAAGATAACGAAGCTTGGGCTGTATTCGTGGGCGAATGGATCAATGAGATTTGCTTCTCGCTTGCTGCCAGAGTTCGCTCCGGCAATCTCCTCATGATGATACGTCGTCTCAGACACCTTGAGCCTGCACTTTCGCATCATCTTTCGAGGGCCGAGGCTGCACTATCTGTTTTGCAGTATCAAGCTTGACGCGGTTGCATTTAATGTGGCCGCGCTGCCTGCCAATTTGAGGTCGGTCACCACTGCGCACCGGTCATGGTGGAGTGCCGCGTGGCTTTTCCGGTGAATTACACCTTTCGGCACATCGACGGTAAGCGTCCGGCCTGACCGCCCTGCCGCGTGGTGAAAGAGGCGGATAGTGTCCACCATTGATAGTGGACACTATGGTGATGGCGTGGCGCGTCGGACGA
Organism: Paracoccus jeotgali; assembly: GCF_002865605.1. Taxonomy (NCBI): domain Bacteria; kingdom Pseudomonadati; phylum Pseudomonadota; class Alphaproteobacteria; order Rhodobacterales; family Paracoccaceae; genus Paracoccus; species Paracoccus jeotgali. Next base: position 869,237 of record NZ_CP025583.1, on the reverse strand, counting down.
AGCGACTTTGGACGGATGAGGAGAAGCGTTCGATCTGTTTCCAGACGGCGGCGCCGGGCGTTTCCGTGGCTCAGGTGGCGCGGCGCTACGCGGTGAACGCGAACCTGATCTTCAAGTGGCTGCGCGATCCCCGTTATGCGCCGGACCCCACCTCGGTTGCGCCCCCAGCAGAGGAGGCGCGGTTTCTGCCCGTAGAGATCGTCGCGGAGACCAGGTCTACTCCGGCGGCACCTGCCGCCGAGAACCACATCGAGATCGAGCTGGCGGGCGGTCACCGGATGCGGATCAGCGGCAGCTATGATCCTGAGGCGCTGGCGCGGCTGATCCGGGGACTTTCGGCGTGATCCCGGTTCCGGCCAACACGCGGGTCTGGCTGGCTGCCGGGGTCACCGACATGCGCAAGGGCTTTGCTTCCTTGGCGGCGCAGGCCGAGGCGGTGCTGAAGCAGGATCCTTTCGGCGGGCATCTCTTCGTCTTCCGCGGCCGTCGCGGTGATCTGGTGAAGGTCATCTGGTGGGATGGCCAGGGGGCCTGCATGTTCATGAAGCGGCTGGAGCGGGGCCGGTTCGTCTGGCCCTCGGCCAAGGAGGGAAGGTGGCGCTGACACCGGCGCAGTTGTCGATGCTCCTGGAAGGGATCGACTGGCGTGCCCCGGAGCGAACGTGGCGGCCCTTGGCAGCGGGATAATCAGGGGGGGGCCACAAGAGAATGATTCCCATAAGGAATCCCGTGGGATAAACTCCTTGCATGCTCGATCAGACCCTGACCCTGCCGGAAGATCCCGAGGAGTTGCGCAGCTTCACCGCGCGGCTTCTGGCCGAGGTGAAGGCGCAGGCGATCCTGATCGAGAAGCTGCGGCACCAACTGGCCGGGCACCGGGCACACCGGTTCGGCGCGTCCTCGGAGACGGCAGAACAGCTTCAGTTGGCTCTTGAGGCCAGCGAGATCGCGGCCGCCGCGATGACGGCGCGGATGCGTCTGCCGGACATCGAGGAGAAGGGCAAACCCAAGCGCCGTCCGATCCCGGATCATATCCCCCGGATGGAGGTGGAACTGATGCCCGGCGCCGATGCCTGTGCCGATTGCGGCGGTCGCCTGCGCCGGATCGGCGAGGACGTCACGGAAGAGCTGGAGTATGTTCCTGGGCGCTTCATCGTGAACCGGATTGTCCGCCCCGGCTGACCTGCGCTTGCTGCGAACGCTTCGTCCAGGCCCCGCTGCCGTCGCGCCCGATCGAGCGCGGTCGCCCGGGCCGGGTCTGCTGGCCCATGTGCTGGTCAGCAAGTATGCCGACCATCTCCCCCTCTATCGCCAGAGCCAGATCTTCGGCCGCGAAGGGCTCGATCTCGACCGATCGACCCTGGCCGACTGGGTCGGCAAGACCACCACCCTTCTGGAGCCACTGGCCGAGGCCATCGGGCGCCATGTCCTGTCGGCCGAGGCGATCTTCGCCGACGATACGCCGGTGCGGATGCTGGCGCCCGGCACCGGCAAGACCCAGACGGCCCGGCTCTGGACCTATGCCCGCGATGAGCGCCCATGGGATGGCGATGCTCCGCCTGCCGCATGGTATCGCTTCTCGGGCGACCGCAAGGGTCAGCACCCCAAGGATCATCTGGCCCGTTTCCGCGGCTGGATGCATGCCGACGGCTATGCCGGGTTCGAGGATCTCTACCGTTCCGGCGCCATCCGCGAGGTCGCCTGCATGGCCCATGTCAGGCGCAAGTTCGTGGACATCCACCGATCGCAAGGTTCGCCGATCGCTGAGGAGGCCATCGGCCGCATCGCCCGGCTCTATGCCGTCGAGAAGGAAGCCCGAGGTTCGCCACCGGACCGCCGCGCCGAACTCCGTAAGGCACATGCCGCCCCGGTCTTCGATGACCTGGAAGTCTGGCTGGCCATGCAACTCACCACGATCTCGGGGAAATCCCCCCTAGCGGCCGCCATCCGATACGCCCTCACCAGGATGGAACGCCTGCGCCCCTACCTCGACAACGGCATCCTCGAGCTCGACAACAACGCCGCCGAACGCGGCATGCGCGCCATCGCCCTCGGGCGGAAAAACTACCTATTCGTCGGTTCCGAGGCAGGTGGAAAGGCCGCCGCCATCGCCTACACCCTGATCGAAACAGCCAAGCTCAACGCCATCGATCCCCATGCCTGGCTCGCCGACACCCTGGCCCGTATCCCTGATTACAAGATCACAAAGGTCGATGACCTGCTGCCTTGGAAATGGCGCGGGTAGCGGTCAGGCCGGACGCTTACCATCGACGCTGGTAATTGAATAAACGCAAGGTTTCGCTTACTTTCACTCTCCTTCGACAACCTGTTGTTTTAACTTGAAACCCCATCCTCACAGCGACCATCACAGGGCAAAACAGCTCCTGAGGTTCGCCCGCCATGCCCGATACCAACGTCAATTTCGCCCCTCCGCCTGACAAGCTCACCACCAATGAGCGGCTGGCGGAAGTCGCCCAGATCCTCGCCGCAGCCATAGATCGCGCCAACCCACGGACAATTACCGAAAAATCTCCGGACAAAGGAGACAGTTCGCTGGACATCCTCGCCCTTGTTCGCCGTCGTCGTCACCAGTTGCGAACCCGAGTTGGAGAGGACGAATGACGAAAACCAAAATGAAATCAGTAGGAAAGAGAACATGCCTTGGCTCTGCGCAGGATCACGCTGTCCTGGCGGACCTGGTGGCGCTGAAGGCCATGACCGTGCCGGAGCTGCGTGAGAAATGGGCGGCGATCTTTGACGCGCCCGCGCCGAACACCAGCCGCCAGAACCTCGAGCTGCGGCTTGGCTACCGCATCCAGGAACTGGCCCTTGGCGGCATTGGCCGTGACACACGGCGGACGCTGGATGCGCTTGCAGCGGAGGTGGCTTCTGGCGAACCCGGTCAGGTGATGACCGACCCACGACGGCCTTTGCCAGGCACCAAGCTGGTCCGGGAATGGAACGGCGTCGAGCACACTGTCACGGTGCTGACAAAGGGCTTCGAGTGGCAAGGTCGTCGGTACAAATCGCTTTCTGGCGCGGCGCGGGCCATCACCGGCGCGAATTGGAATGGCTGGAAATTCTTCGGCTTCACCCCACGCCCGAGGATCAGCAAATGACACGCCAACCACAGCCACAACCGCCCCGCCGCCTGCGCTGCGCCATCTACACCCGCAAGTCGAGCGAGGAAGGGCTCGACATGGAATTCAACAGCCTCGATGCCCAGCGGGAGGCCTGCGAGGCCTATATCGCCAGCCAGAAGGCGGAGGGTTGGGTCTGCCTGCGCGACCGGTATGACGACGGCGGATTCTCGGGCGGGACGCTGGAGAGGCCCGCGCTGAAGCACCTGATCGCCGATATCGAGGACGGGCTGATCGACATCGTCGTGGTCTACAAGATTGACCGCCTCAGCCGCGCGCTGATGGATTTCTCAAAGCTGGTCGAGATCTTCGACAAGCACGGCGTCACCTTCGTGTCCGTCACGCAGTCCTTCAACACCACCACGTCCATGGGGCGGCTGACACTGAACATCCTGCTCAGCTTCGCCCAGTTCGAGCGCGAGGTCATCGGCGAGCGGATCCGCGACAAGGTCGCTGCGTCGCGCAAAAAGGGCATCTGGATGGGTGGGCCGGTGCCGCTGGGCTACAACGTGAAGGACCGCAAGCTGATCGTGGACCCGGCCGAGGCTGAGACGGTGCGGACGATCTTCACGCTCTATGCCCGGTCCAGTTCCACGGCGCAGGTGGTCCGCGAGTTGGACGCACGCGCGATCCTGACCAAGACCGGCAGGCCTTACGACAAGACCTCGCTGCTCAAGACTTTGCACAACAAGGCCTATCGCGGCCTCGCCGTCCACAAAGGCACAGCCTATCCCGGCGAGCATGATGAGATCATCGACGAAAAGCTCTGGGACGACGTGCACGAGGCGATTGCGAACAACCGGTATCTTAGGAAGGCCGCGGCTCAGGAACCGTCACCGGCGCTGCTGCGCGGACTGATCTTCACCGAGACCGGCGTGGCGATGACCCCGCACCACACCAAGAAGGGTACGCGCCGCTATCGCTACTATGTCTCGATGGACGTGATCAAGAAACGGCCGAAAGCCGAGTTGCGCGGGCCGCAGCGGCTGCCCGGCGGCATGGTCGAGGATGCCGTGGTCGGCGAAATCCGTCGCCTGCTGCGAACGCCGGAGGTTGCCGCACGGGTGTCGCGGACCCTGCGCAAAGATCGGCCGGACCTTGGTGAGGACGCAATCAGCGCGTCGCTCACCCAGTTCGACGAGATGTGGAACGCGCTGATCCCGGCCGAGCAGGCGCGCGTGGTCCGGCTTCTGGTGGCGCGAGTCACCGCCAGCGAGGCCGGATTGTCGGTCGATCTCCGCCATGAGGGCTTGGGTGCGATTGCCGCGTTGATGGCTCCGTCCAAGCCGGAGGTGGCGTGATGGCAGAGCCCGAAACCCTGCGAGTCCACATTCCGCTCACCCTGCGCAATCGCGGCGGCCGCCCTCGCATTCTGCCACCCAAAGAGATCGAGGTCGCCATGGATCGCGGACAGGATGCCCGCCTGCTGCGCGCCATCGGCCGCGCGTGGGACTGGCGGCGCAAGCTGGAGCGCGGCGACGTCAACACCATCGCCGATCTCGCCAGAGCGGAAGGCATCTCGGACCGCTATGTCAGCCGCGTGATCCGGCTGGCATGGCTCTCACCATCGGTGCTGGAACGGCTGGTTCTGCGGCGCGAGCCCACTGTGCTGTCGATCTTCGACCTTTGCGGCATTGCGGAAATGCCGTGGGCCGAGCAACCGGGTCGGGTGTTTGATTGAGAGCCACACGCTTTAGCTGACCGCCGGATGCACCCGGATCTTGTCCCTCGAAAGCGGTCCGACCGGGTCGGACATATCATAAGAGACCAGTGGGCCTTCCTTGCCCGCAGAATAGTCGAGACAAAGCGCGTTCTGTGCCTGCAGGACCGGGTCGCCACTCAGCCAATAATGGCCAAAGAACACCGGTCGCGCAGTGGCTGGATAGGTCTGTGCCGAAAGCGTCTCCGGCAAGCTATCGACAGGCAGGTCCTCAACCGATGGCACAGAGATCGCGATGTCGCGCCAGGTGTGTGCGGCGGCATTCCACCATTGCAGGCGCACATGATCCCGCTCCGTCCCGTCCTTATCCGTGAACGACCAGCCATCGGGCAAGCGATGCTCTGGCCCCTTCGTGATCTGCTCGGCCAAGATGAACATCTCGTCGGCCTCATTGCGATCTGCAGCCCGGATCAGCTGATCCTCAGTCAATACGCCATTCCCGGTCAGCGTCTTGAGCCGATCCATTGAGGCGTCAATCCAGCAGGCGTGCACGGCACGAAACCCGTCCTCCTCGAAAAACAGAGGCAGGCTGCGCATCCAGTCCAGAACGTCGCGCGTCTGCGGATCGCCGGGCGGGAACTGGTCGAGGAACGTCCGGTGCTGCCGGATGTTTTTTGGCGAATGCGCACGAAGCGGCTCGCCATCATCGGGATGCGTCGTGTGGAAATGCAGAGCGTTGAGCTCATGATTGCCCATGATCGCCTTGGCCTTGCCTGCATCGACAAGTTCGCGAACGGTCTTTAGAACAGCCCGATTATCCGGCCCACGGTCGATGAAGTCTCCCAGAAAGACGATCTGTCGATCCGGATCCGGATGGGTCCATCCGAGAGCACTCCGCCTCCACCCCAGTCTAGTGAGGGCAGCGTCGAGTTTGGCGGATTGGCCGTGGGTGTCTGGAATGATGTCAAATGGGTTCATGCAGTCATCTTGGGATTGTTCTCGGTATCTGGTTTAGCTCAGCCTCCGCATCGATCTGAACCAATCCGAGGTTCTTGAACGCTAGCGGTGCCAAAATCGTTTGTCATCAGCGGTTTCGATGGGGGATTGGGATGCGAACCAACCCCAGCAATCCGCCTGCTTACGCTGGCATCCCGAGCAACGCGCCTACCGCGTGTTCCGTCTACGTTGCCATCGTTATCTTTCGGATCGCCGATTTGGGTTTTGGCGGGGTTTGGAAGCAGGCCATTGAAAGGTAATGAGAAAACTGGACCGAACCGGAACGGGCGAGGTTCGCCCAAACTGAGACTGAGGGCCATTCTGAGCCCAGTTTTGGCCAGACGGCGCGTCTATGAGGTTCGGTCGGCCCCTGTAAACCGCTTTGATAACACGGAAAAAACCGTGCCCGTCAGGGCGGTGTCACTGGTTCGCAATGGGGATAATGGCGGAGGGGATGGGCCTGATATCCAACCTTCTCCACCAAGCTGACACTGCCTGCCCTGCGCTTAAGTGTATGAAGGTGCGAGATAATATCGTTCTTCCGTCAATTCGTGCTCCTGATCATTCATGGCCATTACTACCGTGACCGTAGAGGTTGGCGTTGGTGTGGGCGTTCCTTTCATTCTCGAATTCGAGGCTGGAATGAGCGATGCCGAAGCGCTCGCTCAGTCGTGCTTTGATCTCGCCCTTGATGGCCTCGATTCTTGTCCATCCATCTTCGGCGACGACCACGTGGCAGTCGAGCGCCGCCTCGTGTTCCTGCATCTGCCATAGATGCACGTGGTGGACATCCGTAACGCCGTCCACGTCCCGCATCGCGGCAATCACGGCCGAGTTGTCGATATCCGGCGGGCTGCCCAGCATCAGTGTCCGGATCGGGCCGCCGATCTCGGTCAGTGCGAGATACAGTATATACAGCGCGATACCGATGGTGATTGCGGGATCGACCCAGCGCAGGTCGTAGAGAATGATCAGCGTGCCGCCGACGATCACGGCGACCGAGGCGAGCGCATCCGAGAGGTTGTGCAGGAAGAGCGCGCGGATGTTCACGCTGCCCTTCTGCATGGACCAGGTGAGCGCCGCAGTCAGAGCGTCGACCACGAGCGCCACGCCGCCGAGGATCACAACGGTCCAACCCTGAACCTCGGGCGGATCGATCATGCGCATACCGCCCTCGTAGATCAGGTAAACGCCGACGAGGATGAGTGTCGTGTAGTTGATCAGTGCAGCGACAATCTCGATCCGGCCGTATCCGAAGGTCATGCGTTCGTCGGCGGGCCGCCGCGCGATCTTGCGCGCCGCGAAAGCGATCACCAGCGACGCCATGTCCGAGAAGTTGTGCAGCGCATCCGCGATCAGCGCGAGACTGCCCGAAACGACGCCGCCCGCGATCTGTGCGACGGTCAGAAGGGCGTTCGCCCAGATCGCGATGGACACGCGCCGGTCACCGGATGCGGGATCGATGTGGGCATGGCCGTGATCATGCGGCACGGTGCGTCTCCTCATGAAGATGGTTCGGGCGAGCGAGGCCGGGGATTTGCGGCACCTTGCCCCGCCTAATTGCGCGCACGCGTCTGTTCATCCAGTGGCGGATGACGTGGCGATAGAGCCAGTCGCGCAAGGCGCCGAAGTCCTGGCGATGCCCCCGGTAGAACTCGTCTGGTATAGCGTATGTTGCGAGATCGCGGGCGATGCCGGTCTTCTGGATATATGTGTCGTCGCCGGTCCACTCGACCGGTGGGCCGCTCAAGCAGTCGGTGCTGGCCCCGTAGCCGCAAAGGCTTTCCATCTCGATGAACGCCCGTTGCAGCGATTTCAGAAAGGGCGTGTCCAGGATGAACCCTTCGAGATTGATCCATCCATTCTCGGTCTCGACCTCTACCCAGGAGTGGAGGATTTCCGCGGGGGCCAGCGGATAAACCCACTCGGGCACGACACCGCGCTGGAGCGCCTTGTGGATGGTGAAGCCATGCAGGCGACACCGAATGCCAAGGCCACGTAGCAACGCCATGAGCAGCGTGCCCTTGGTGTTGCACTGGCCGTAGCCGTCCGACAGCACTTCTGAGGCCGGGATGTCGTCGGCACGATTGTAGCCGAAAGCGATCTCGTTTCGGACGAAATCATAGGCGGCACCGATCCGGTCATGCTCGCCAAAATCCTGCCAGCCGCGGCCCGCGACCAGATCCGCAATAGGAGCGGCTTCGAAATCCAGCAGCCGCGTGGCTGTCAGCAAGGGGTCAACGGCGGGCAAGATGCATCTCCTCGAGTCTGGCGAGGATCTACATAAATGCTCCAGCGACTGTAGCTTCAAGTCCTTTTTCTCAGAAGGCGATCAATCGCTACCGGTCGTCGGCATGAACGGCTTTGTGGTGTTCGCCGTGTGCATCGCGCAGGATGTCGATACCGCCCCACGCCGCGATCCCGGCCACGACCACACCCACGACCAGGTCCGGCCAGTTCGTTCCCAGCCAGGCGACGAGACCGCCAGCCACGACGATCCCGAGGTTCGCGGCGAAGTCGTTCCAGCTGAAGGTGTTCGCCGCGCGGATGTTGACGTCCGGTTCGCGGAGTCGGGCGAGCAACCAGACGCAGACCGCGTTGATCGCCGCGGCGATCAGGGCCATGGCGATCATGATCGTCCCGAGCGGATCTGACCCGCCGATGTAGCGGCGCCATGCATCGTAGAGGATGCCTGCAGCGAACAGGATCAGCAGCCCACCGGAGATGTTCGCCGCTCCGCGTTTCCATTTGCCGGACCGGGACAGCGCAAACAGGCTGATAGCGTAGACGAAGCTGTCGGAAAGGTTGTCGAGGCCGTTGGCGATCAAGGCGCTGGAATCGCCGAACGCACCGGTTGCAAAAAAAGCCACGGCCAGACCGATATTGAGCGCCAGAACGATCCAGAGCGTGCGTCTCTCTTTTGAATCTTGTTCTGCGGCCATTTCTCGTTTTCGGCTCGTGGTTTACGATCGAAGAACTCCTGCGGCTGGTCTAAGTTCCTGCCGCGACATCGGCATGGTCCAATCAGGCCCCAATCTCGTCGTGCTCGGTCAGACATTCAGAATGGTCCCGCAATACCTCCAGCACCCGGCAATCCGCTGTCCGCCCGCCGCTGCACTCGTGGACCATGCGTTTCAGTTCCGTGCGCAGCGCCTTCAGGCGGGCCATGCGCTGCTCCACCCGTTTGAGCTGGCGACGCGCGATGGCATCAGCTTCATCACAGGGCCGATTGGGATGGTCGCTGAGGTCGAGCAGCTCGCGGATCGCATCGAGCGAGAAGCCGAGTTGCCGCGAGTGGCGGATGAAGGACAGGCGATCGAGTTGTGAACCGTCGTAGCGCCTCTGTCCGCCCTCGGTCCGGCCAGGTTCGGGCATGAGCCCGATCTGCTCGTAGTACCGGATGGTCTGCACCTTCGTGCCGGTCTTCTTTGACAGAGTGCCGATCGTGAGCATTCTCGCCTCCAGAAAAAGTATACAGTCCTTGTAGGTTTTGCGGTGTGAGCGGGCAAGTGCGGGATTCACAGGCGCGTGATGTCGCATCAAGGCGCCATCTTCATGCTTGAACCTTCAGTGGCTAGAGGATGTAGACGCGCAGACACACAAGGATCAATGGCAGGCGAACAGGATTGTCTCTTACATCGGCACAGAAGTTTCTTTGGGTTTTGGCAGGCGTGGCAGCGCTTGCCTTCGTATGGCTTTTACTCTGGTCCGACTATCGTGCCGACAGCGCCCGAACTGACGCCGAGCCGCCTTTCTTCGCTGAATTCGAACTGACGGACCACCAGGGTATGGTTCGAACCGAGAAGGACTTTGCGGGGCGCTGGATGCTTGTTTTTTTCGGCTTTACCAACTGCCCCGACGTCTGCCCGACGACCCTATCTGAGGTCGCGGCGGTGATGGACAGTCTGGGCGACGATGCCGCCAAGGTCCAGCCGATTTTCATCACCATCGACCCCGAACGGGACACGCCCGCCGCACTCGCCGAATACGTCCCGCTGTTCGATGCGGGCATCATCGGTCTGACCGGCACGCCGGAACAGATCGCCGCCACATCCGAGACGTTTCCGATCTTCTTTGAACGCGTCGAAGAGGCTGCGGCGCCGGATGGTTACACGATGGGCCACACGTCGCATTTGTTCCTCTTCGATCCCGACGCGGGCTTCGCCGACTCGTGGCCCTACGGCACCTCCGCCGAGGAGATTCTCGCCGATCTGGAAGAGAGGATCTGACCGAAATGAACCGCATATCCGGAGAAACAGCCCTCGGGCTAGCGTGGATCATCGCGCTCGTCGCCTCGCTTGCCGTGCTTTTCATCGGCGAGGTGCTGGGGCAGACGCCCTGTGTGCTGTGCTGGTTCCAGCGCGCCTTCATGTTCCCCTTGGCCATTGTCCTCGGGCTCGGCCTTTGGTGGCGGGACGGCCGCGTGGGGCGCTACGGCATCGCATTGGCGCTTGGCGGCGGCGCAATCGCCCTCTGGCACATGGGGCTGTACGTCGGTCTTGTTCCCGAACGCATCCAGCCCTGCACGGCCACCGGCCCCTCTTGCACCGATGACAACCAACTGGTCTTCGGCATCCCGATCCCGCTGATGGCGCTCGCCGCCTTCGCGCTGATCGGGGCGCTGTCGGCCCTTTCATTGAAGGACACACGAACATGAACCGACGCGGCCTGATCCTGTCCGTTCTCGCCCTCGGCGTCGCCGGTTTCGGCGGAGCCACCTGGTTTGCAACCCGCCCCGGCCCGGTGGCCGAAGCGGAGCCTGTTGCGCCGGAACTCGCGGACGCGATGATCCGCCCCTACTCGCCCATCCTCGGGCCTGCGGAAGCGCCCGTCACGATCGTCGAATTCTTCGATCCGGCCTGCGAGGCCTGTCGCGCCTTTCACCCCTTCTTGAAGGACATCATGGCCGAGCATGGGGATGCTGTCCGCGTCGTGATCCGCTACACGCCCTTCCACGGCGCGGCATCCGAGGAAGCCATCCGCGTGCTCGAGGCGGCGCACATGCAGGACGTTTACGTGCCGGTGCTCGAGGCCGTTCTGCGGGAACAGCCGAGATGGGCGTCACACGGTGCCCCGGCGCCTGGCCTGATCCTTCAGATCGCCGCCACGGCCGGACTCGATGCCGAGGCCGCGCGCACGCAAATGCTGGCACCCGATGTCGTGGCGATCCTGAATCAGGATCGTGCCGATGTAGAGACCGTGGGAGTTCGCCAGACGCCCACATTCTTCGTGAACGGCAAGCCGCTCGATCCATTCGGGGAGGCAGAACTGCGGCGATTGGTGGCTGCCGAAGTCGCTGCCGCGCAAAGCTGAATGGAAAGGGCAGGATCAAAACGATGAAAAAGTATATTTTGACCAGCATACTGGCGGCGCTTTTGACCCTTGGAGGCCTCTCAGTGCCCGCGCTGGCCGGACCCGAGGATGTTGTCGTCGAGAACGCGTGGTCCCGCGCCTCCATCGGGGTGAACCGTCCCGGGGCCGCTTACATGACGATCCGCAACACTGGCGACGAGCCGGTGACGCTGATCGGCCTTACAACACCGCTCGCGATGATGCCCGAAATTCACGAGACGAAGACCAATGCCGAGGGTGTGAGTTCCATGAGCCCGGCGGGGAAAATCGCGATCGCCCCGGGCGAGAGCGTCGCGCTCGAACCGGGGGGCCTGCACGCAATGCTGATGCGGCTGCAAGAACCGATGACGGAAGGGGAAACCTTTCCGCTGACCCTGCTTTTCGACGACGGAGGCGAAGTGACGGTCGAGGTGACGATCCTCGGCATCTCCGCGCGGGGGCCGGAGGACTGATGCGGCGACGGGCGATCCTAGGGTACGGCGCGGCTGGTGTCGGGGTGGTCGCCCTGATGCTCTTTGCCGGTTGGTGGCAGGTCGATGGCCCCGGTGGACCTGAGCCTATCGGGCAGCGGCCTGTGGCTCTGACCGCGATGGATTTCCGTCTGACGGATCATGAGGGCAACGCGGTCGGGCCGGAAACCCTGATCGGGCGACCGACGATGGCGTTCTTCGGCTTCACCTACTGTCCCGATGTCTGCCCGACCACGCTCTCGGACATTTCGGGATGGCTCGACGATCTGGGAGACGAGGCCGACGAGATGAACGTGGTTTTCATCACGGTCGATCCCGAGCGCGACACTGTCGAAACGATGGCCGAATATGTCGGCTACTTCCATCCGGCGATTCGCGGCTGGACGGGGCCGGAGGAGCAGATAGCGCGCGTCGCGGACGGCTTCCACGCCACCTACGAAAGGGTGCCGACGGAGAGCGGCGATTACACGATGAACCACAGCGCGAGCGTCTTCCTGTTCGCAGCCTCTGGGCGGTTCGTCACCATGATCGACTATCACGAACCCAGAGAATTCGCGGTGCCGAAAATTCGCCGCGCGCTGGAAGAAGAAATGGAGGGGGCGACATGAGGCTCAGAACTTTGGCGGCTTGTGTCGCAATTGCGGGGACGGTTCCCGGGGCAGCTATCGCGATCTCCGATCTTTTGTCGAAAGAACCCGTGCCGCCGGAACTTGCCCAGGCAGGTAGCTGGATGCCCCAAGGTCCTGAAGCCCCCCAGAACGTTGACATCCCCGTGATGCTGCCCGCGGCGGCATGGGCAGACGATGCATCCGACCTCAGCCCGCTGCCCCTTCTGCAGGTCGCGTTTGCCGACAGGCCGGTAAGGGCGATCGAGCCACCGCTGTCGACGTGGTCGCGCGACATTGCACCAGGCGAGACGCTCGATTTCTTGCTGTCCGAAGCTGGACTTGCGGCTTCTGACAGAGCCGAAGTTGCCCTCGCGCTTGGCGCGGAATACGATCTGCGACGGCTGCGGCCGGGGCACTCGGTCACTGTCGCTTCGACCATGGACGGCAGCCCCCGCACCGTCTCACTTGCCGTCGAGGACGGGGTTCGGATCGAGGTGGTTTTCGGCGAGCAGTTGTCCACACAGGTCGTGACTCCGGATCCGGAAATCGTAACCCTTGCCGGCAAAGCCGTGATCGACAGCTCGATCTTCGCGGCACTCGACGAAGCCGGCATACCCGCCCGTTTTTCCGTGGACCTTGCGCAGATGCTGGGTGGGACCGTGGATTTCCGCCGCGAGATGGCCGGCGGCGAAGCACTAAGGCTTCTCTGGCGTGAGGCGCGGGTCGGCGAGGACAGGATCGGACAGCCCGAACTCGCCTTCGCCGCACTGGAGATCGGCGGTTCGCTTTACGAGATCGTATGGCCGGACGACGGCAGCGGTCAGGCGACGATCTACGTCGATGGCGAGGTGCTGCGCGTCTTCGCACAGCCGGTCGAGGGTGCGCGCCTGAGCTCGGTGTTCGGACGCCGCACGCATCCGGTCTTTGGCAACGTCCGGATGCACACCGGCGTCGATTTCGCAGCGGCACGTGGGACACCGGTTCAAGCGACGGCACCGGGGCGGGTCAATTTCATCGGCTGGCGCGGCGGATATGGTCGCGTGGTCGAAATCTTGCACGGCTCCGACACCATGACGCGCTACGCGCATCTGAGCGCCGTGCCGGAAGACTTGGCACAAGGCCAACGCGTTGCGGCGGGAGACGTGATCGGCCGCGTCGGCGCGACTGGCACGGCGACAGGTCCGAACCTGCACTATGAGGTGCTCGTGGATGGGCGCCCGACTGACCCCCTCTCTGACGACCGGCTCGCCGAAGCAGCCGAGCGCGAAGCGGATGATACCGCCGCGCTCTCGCGTCTGGCCGAGGCGCGGGCGCTTCTGAATGAAAACCTCGGCAGCGAGATTGCCGAAACGATAACCGAAAGGCTCTGATCCATGAAACGCATGACCCAAGCTCTGGCCATCACGCTCGCCCTTTCCCCGGCGGCACAGGCCCTCGCAGAGGCAACGGCGATCGACGTCCGCAAGACGAACGGATGCGGCTGCTGCCTCTCGTGGATGAACCATCTCGAAGAAAACGGTTTTGCGCCGACCGGCCAGGACATGTTCGGTGGATCGCTGGTTCGCTTCAAGCTCGACAACGGCGTGCCGCAGCGCATGGTCTCCTGCCACACCGCGCTCATTGATGGCTACGTGATCGAGGGCCATGTCCCGGCCGCTGACATCCGCCGCCTTCTCGAGGAGCGCCCGGACGCCGTAGGCCTCGCCGTTCCGGGGATGCCCTATGGCTCGCCCGGTATGGGGCCTGAGGATGACCGCGAAGCCTATGATGTCTTCCTCATCCGCGAGGACGGGGCGACGGAAGTCTTTTCAAGCTACGCCGAAGGATAATCTGGCCCGCCCATGGAAAATCTGTCCCCGATAATGCTCGGCTTTCTCGGAAGTCTCGCCGCCGGTTCGCTCACGGCAGTCGGAGCAGCTCCCGTGCTGTTCGGGCGCATCCCGTCCCGGGCCACGCGCGATCTGTCGCTCGGCTTCGCTGCCGGTGTCATGCTGTCAGCCTCGTTCTTTTCGCTGATCATCCCGGCATTAGATGCCGCAGAGCCGATGTTCGAGAACGGCGCGATGCCTGCGGCCATCGTATGCGTCTCGATCCTTCTGGGCATGGGGGCTGTCGCCCTGATGAACGAAAAGCTGCCGCACGAGCATTTCAAGACGGGACGCGAAGGGCCCGAAGCGGCGTCATTGCGGCGGGTCTGGCTGTTCATCATCGCGATCACGATCCACAACTTTCCCGAGGGTCTCGCGGTCGGGGTCGGGTTCGGCTCCGGTGGCATGGAAGGTGGCCTCCCACTCGCCATCGGCATCGGCTTGCAGAACGCGCCCGAAGGATTGGCCGTCGCGGTGTCGCTGCTGGGCGAGGGATATCCGAAGCTGCGCGCCTGGGGCATTGCGGCGCTGACTGGCATGGTCGAGCCGATTGGCGGTCTGCTCGGGGCCGGCATCATCACACTGTCGGAACCGCTGCTTCCATGGGGACTGGCCTTTGCCGCGGGCGCAATGCTCTACGTCATCAGCCACGAGATTATCCCCGAAACCCATCGCAGCGGCTATCAGAACAGGGCGACGCTCGGCCTGGCTGTCGGGCTCGTTCTGATGCTGTTTCTCGATGTCTGGTTGGGGTGAGGCAATGTCACTACCCAAAGTGATCGGCGTCTTTGCCGCGCTTGCTGCGTTCGCAATCGATCAGATCACCAAAGCCATTGTCGTTGCGAATGCCGCCACTTTTAGCGCCGGGATTTCCGTGTTTCCGGGATTCAACCTCGTCTTTTCTCGTAATGACGGCGTGACTTTCGGGATGCTGGGCGGCGCGCCGTGGTGGAGCCTCACCGCTCTCGCTCTTGCCATCTGTGTTTGGCTTGCTGTCATGCTGTTTCGCGTCGAAAATGCGGCCGAAACACTTGCCTACGGCGCGATCATTGGCGGAGCGCTGGGCAATGTCATCGATCGTGTGCGCTATCGGGCTGTAACAGACTTTCTCGATTTCTACATTGGCACAACACATTGGCCTGCCTTCAACATGGCCGATGTATTTGTCGTCAGTGGCGTAGGGCTCTTGCTCGCCGCGCCATGGATCAGCGCGCGGCGTCCGATCAAGTCGTGAAGACGGAAATTCTGAACCGCATCGCTCTGCGCCCCTGTTTGCTTTCGCGGATGACGCTTGGTTTCGCCGCCGGGGCGCTGACGGTTCTGACTTTCCCGCCTCTTTCGATTCTCCTGCTTGTTCCCGTTGCCTATTCCGCGTTGTTTGTCGGGCTTCGCGATCTCTCCTTCGGGCGCGCTTTCCTCGTCGGCTGGGCGTTTGGTCTCGGCCAGTTCGGTTTCGGGATTTCGTGGATTGCAGAGAGTTTCTACGTCGAGGCCGAGCGGTTCGGGGCGATGGCGATCCCGGCCGTCGCGGGATTGTCCGCAGGTCTCGCGATTTTCCCGGCCATTGCCGCCGCGCTTTTCGCCGAAATCGCGCGGCGTGGAGCCATGGGCAGTCTCTTGGCCTGCCTCCTGTTCGCGACCTCCTGGACCGTGGCCGAGTGGTTGCGCGGTCACGTTCTGACAGGTTTTCCATGGAACCTCGCCGGCTACGCTTTGGTCGATTACGCCGCTCCTCGCCAACCCGCCGCCTGGGTCGGAAGCTATGGGCTAAGCTTTCTCACCGTGTTCGTCGCGGCACTTCCCGGCGCGGCTGTCATGGCGTCCGGGCGGCAACGATTGACCGTTTCGCTCATGGCGCTGGCGGGCATCGCGACGATGTGGGCTGTCGGCACGCTTCGCCTCCAGTCGGATGCACAACAGCCACCCGGTGTCGACCTGCGCATCGTCCAGGGCAACATTCCACAAGAGGAGAAATGGGCGCCCGAGAACCGCGAGGCGACCTTCGCGCGCTATCTTGAGCTTTCAACCCAGCCCGGCGATTTCGACGTTCTTCTTTGGCCGGAAACCGCCTCTCCGGGTTTCCTCGATGAGGATACGGAGGCACGGGATCGCATTGCCGCTGCGCTACCAGACGGCAGGGTGCTGCTCACCGGTGTGCCGGACCGTGTACCGAGCGAAGATGGCACCCGATATTGCAACACGGTCTAGGCTTTTGGCGCGATCGGCAGAATCCTGACCGGATACGCGAAACATCATCTCGTACCCTTCGGCGAATATGTGCCATTCCGCGGCTGGTTGCCCATCGAGCGGCTGACGGCGGGGCTCGGCGACTTTACGCCCGGACCGGGCCCACGAACGCTTGCACTTCCGGGTGTGCCGCTGGTCGCCCTAGCGATCTGCTATGAGATCATCTTCCCAGGCCATGTGGTCGACGACCTGTTCCGACCTGACTGGATTTTCAACGCGACGAACGACGCCTGGTTCGGCACCAGCATCGGACCGGAGCAGCATCTGGCTTCCGCACGGATGCGCGCCGTAGAGGAAGGCCTTCCTGTCATCCGAGCCGCGAATACGGGCATCTCCGCGGTCATCGACGCGAACGGAGAGATCGTTGCGCGGCTCGATACCGGCGAAACGGGCATCATCGACGCTAGCCTGCCCTCCGCGCGACCGCCGACACTCTACGCGAGCTTCGGGGACTGGATGCTGCTGGCGCTCATCTTGGCTTCGTGGAGCTGGGCAATGGCGACCAATGCGACGGCGCGCTACCGCCGCATGAGAAACACCGTCATGCAAAGATGTGGATAGGTGTTCCGTCCTTCACCATTGCATAGATGTCCTCGATCTGCCGATCTGTGACCGCGATGCAGCCAGCTGTCCAGTCGCGGACGTCCGTTGGGTCGATGCCGGGTCGTGGACCACCATGGATGAAGATGTCGCCCCCGGGGGATCGGCCCTGCGCCTCGGCAAAAGCGATGTCGGCCTCATTCGGATAAGAGATGCCAACCGAAAGATGATAAGTGCTTTCAGGGTTGCGCTTATCGACAACGTAGTTGCCCTCCGGGGTCCGACCGTCTCCCTCGAATTGCTTGTGACCTTCGGGCGCGAAACCCAGTCCGACCGGATAGGTTTGCAATACTCGATCGGCTCCGTCGAGAACAAGCAAGCGCTGCCCCTTGTAGAGCCGAACACGGGTCACCTCGGGTCCGCCATAGCTGCGGAACTTGCTGGCACAGCCGGACAAAAACGCTGCCAGCCCGCCTAACAGGACGGCGCGGCGGGGAAATCGGATGGTTTTCACTGCTCGATGCCTCTTTCGTGAGGTCTGATATGGACATTACGTTACCTTGCAAATGCTGCGTGATCAATGTCCGTGGGCAAGCGCGGCCTTTGCCATTTGTGGGCCAACCTGTTCACCGCCGGACGGCGGCGCCTTAGCCTCTTGGCTGTTCAGCAGGCGCAGGGCGTTGGCCACCACCAGCAATGACACTCCTACGTCGGCTGCAATAGCGCCCCACATCGATGCCACTCCAAACGCGGTAGCGACAACGAAAACGCCCTTGGTCGCCAAGGAAATACCGATGTTCTGATGGATAATCGACATTGTCCGGCGCGAATGACCGATCAGCCAAGGCACCTTGCCGAGGTCGTCGGTCATCAGGGCAATATCCGCAGTCTCGATTGCCGCGTCCGAACCAACAGCACCCATCGCGATGGCGTAATGCGCCCGCGCCATGGCGGGGGCGTCGTTCACCCCGTCGCCGATCATGGCCACCATGTCATGCGTTTCGACCAGTTCTTCGATGGCTGTCACTTTGTCTTCGGGCAGAAGCTCGGCGCGGACCTCGTCGATGCCGACCTCGGCTGCAACGGCGCGCGCCGTCCGCTCGTTATCGCCCGTCAGCATGACGATGGTCTTCACGCCTTGCGCGTGGAGCTGTGCCACGATGCCCTCGGCGTCGGGGCGGATACGGTCGCGCAATTCCAGGATGCCGGTCACGCCGGTGTCGTCGCCCACGGCAACAAGGGTGCTGCCAGCCCCTTCGATGCGGTCGCGCAAATCCTTCGGAATGGCGTCGCCGAAACCCTTCTCCTCGGCAAACCGGTCCGACCCTAGCCAGATCGACCGGCCGTCAGTGCGTCCTTCAAGTCCCCTACCAGGAACGGTTCGGGTATCTTCTGCGGCGGACACCTTGATGCCGTCGGCTTCTGCCCGCGCGAGAATGGCGCGCGCCAAGGGATGCGAGGAACGTGCCTCGAGCCCCGCGGCGAGGCTCATCAGATCCTGCGCCGATGCTCTACCCAGCGGATGCACCGCCGCCACCTCGGGCACGCCCATGGTGATCGTGCCGGTCTTGTCCATGGCCAGTGCAGTGGTCTTGCCCGGTGCCTCAACATATGCACCGCCCTTGATCAGCACTCCGGCCCGCGCTGAGGCGGTGAGTGCGGCGACGATGGAGACCGGTGTCGAGATGACCAGAGCACACGGGCAGGCGATCACTAGCAGTACGAGTGCATTGTAGAACCAATAATCCCAGGCCCCACCGAAAATGAGCGGCGGCAGCAGGGCAATTGCAATGGCGAGAGCCATGACGATAGGCGTGTAGATGCGGGCGAACTTCGCCACCCATTGCTCCACCGGCGCGCGGCGGGCATGGGCGTCGCCGACCATGCGGATGATCTTGGCCAAGACGGTGTCCGAGGCGGCCTTCGTGGCGCGCACCGTCAATGTGCCTTCGCCGTTGATCGTGCCGGCATAGACTTCGTCGCCTCGTTCCTTTGGGACCAGCGCACTCTCTCCGGTGATTGGCGCCTGATCGACCGCGCCCGCGCCGTCCGTCACCTCACCATCGAGGGGGATACGGTCGCCACCGCGTACTATGAAGCTTGAGCCTACGGCGACTTGAGCCGCCGGAACGTCGGCCTCGCTTCCGTCTTCGCGGATCACGCGCGCCGTCGGTGGTGCAAGATCCAAGAGCGCCGAGACCGCATTCCTCGCACGCCCGACGCTCCAGCTTTCGAGGTAGAGCGAGAGCGAGAAGAAGAACGCAACCGTCGCCGCCTCGAAGAATTCGCCAAGCCCTATGGCACCGGCCACCGCGACCACCATCAGCAGGTTCATGTCGGGCGACAGCCTCCGTGCGGACGACCATGCCTTGGGTGCCACGAGCCAGACACCGAACAGGATCGCAACCGCGAATAGCCCTGCCTCGACCAGTGGCATCGGCGCTTCGCCGTGCCCTGCGAAGAGGCCGAGTGCCCCCCCCATGCCGGTCTCGATGATGTGCCACAGAAATCCCGCGGCCCAGAAGCCGCCACTGAGCGCCGTAAACAGCCGCTGTCGTGCAAGATGGGCCGCCTGGTCGACCGACGCGTTTTCGGCATCCCAGGGCTTGGCGGTCATGCCGGTGCTTGCGACCAGTTCTGCAATTTCGCCGTCCGATACACTCTTGGCGCTGTCGAGAATAGTCATCCGTCCATTGATCACGTCGAACGCGAGATGCTCGGCCCCGCCGATCTTCGGGCCAACCACCTTGTTCAGGATCGCGACCTCCTCGGCGCAATCGAGGCCGGACACCTGAAAACTGCGCCCGCCCGTCGGCGCGGGCGTCGTCGGCTCGATGTCGCCGCACGTTCCCGCGCTCCCGCAACAGTTGCCGCCGTTTGCCTGGTCGTCTTCGGCATGATCGTGATCGTGGTGATGGGTGTCGGACGGCATGAATGGACCTCTGGATTCGGGTGCATCACCATGACATAGCCCCTACAGTAGCTAGAGCTTCAAGAGCAAAATACGGTGGTATTTCAGTTTGTATTTTTGCTAGAAAGTGCGGTGATCCGTGCGGTTTTAGCACTACCCATGAAAACCGTCGCGAGGAGTGGCATAAGCGGAAGGAACAACAATGCTGAGTATTACTCGGACACGGATGAAGATGGCTGTCGTCGCACTCTTTCTGACCGCAAGCTGCGGCTCGCAGGAGGTCGGCCAGTTGCCTGCCACTGAACCCGAGTCCGGCGTTCCCGAGATCGTTCTCGAATTGGCGGCGGACGGTCAGGATCTCTCAACCGTCCGCCTGCTGCCTGACGACGGGTGTTACTGGTACGAGCATCGCGGTCAGGTCGAGACAACGCTCCTGCCACTTCGGGCAAGAAACGGAGCGGCTATCTGTCGGCAGGCGCAGGCCTGACGAATGCGAACGGCAGCATCCGTCGCTCGGCGCGCATCACCACAGGTCGCCAACCTCTGGTGCCGCAAGGCTGCCTTCCGCCGAATAGAGATACGCCGTCGAGCCGATCTCGACACGTGGATAGAGACTGTTGATGTGCGCCATCACCATCCTGACGCAACCCGAGCTGGCTCGGCTGCCGATACTTTGCGGAAACGGGGTACCGTGAATCCGCAAATATGTGTCGCGATCCCCGACGTAGAGGTACATGGCCCGCGATCCGAGCGCGTTCTCGGGCCCGGGTTCCACACCACCCTCGAACTGCGCATAAATCTCCGGTTCCCGCTCGATCATGTTCTGGGTCGGGGTCCAGTGCGGCCACTCGACCTTGCGCTGTATCGTATAGATACCCGGTTCGTAGAGGTCGCCACGCCCGATCGCCACGCCATAACGCATAGCGGTTCCACCCTCCTCGATATGGTAGAGATATCGCGCGACCGCATCGACATGGATATCTCCCGGTACGAGACCGTCCTTCGCGACGACTCGTTGCGGCAGGAACCGCGGGTGCAGACCCCAAGGATTGGAGGTTTCGGGGACATAATTTGGAGGCGTCACCTGTGCATCCCAGGCAGCCTTCTGCGCCTCGGTGGGCCAGGTATCGGCGAGGAGTGGGCCGGAGACCGACGCTGAAAACAGCGCTGTGGTTGATCGAACGAAGTGTCGTCTTGTCAGCATTTGGCAGCCTTTGTTCTGGGCATTTGCGCAGGCTCGCGAGGCACGAGCAGCGCTTTCGTGTCTCGATATGCAACCTCCACCAACTAGAGCTTCAAGGCATTTCTTTCCGCTAGCGCCGCACAGGTCAAAGGGGCGTGTGCAATCCCGTTGTTGCCGCTCAGCCGATCTTCGCGCCCCAGAACGAGGTGTGGTCAGCCGCGAAGTAGCCGTCCGCGACCCGGAAATACCCCTGCAACTCGACGGTGTCGCCCGCAGTGAGCGGGACCATGGTCTGCAGCCAGATCGCGGTGGCTAGCGAGACATGGGTGGCGGAGATTTCGCCGAGGGAGCCGCGGATTTCCGTCGTGCCGTTCAGCACGAGCCGCCCGCGCATGCGGGCCGTGGCGCTGGCGTTGATCTTGTAAAGCAGCGTCGCGCCGAAGAGGTAGGTGCCATCCGAAGGCGCCACGAAATGGTTGTTCGCGGCGTCGAACGCCCCCTGATCGTTATAATCGGTGTTGTTCAGGCCGATCTTCGTCCAGGTTCCTACGCCGACATAGTTGTCGTAGTTGGTGTACGCCTTGAACCGCGGCAGCCGCGGCTGGTCGACGATGCCGGTGGCGTTGTCGACGCTCAGCCCGTCGAAGAAGGTACTGCCGTCGGCCGAGACGGCGAGCCGGAACCTGTCCGAGCCGAACAGCCCGACCAGCGCCTTGGTCACGAAGCCGGTCTGGAGGGTCAGCCCGAGATCGCCGCCTGCCGCCTCCTTGTTCATGGTGTAGAAGAGATCGCCGGTCCCGCCCTCGGCCACGGTCCTAGCGGTCCAGAGCGCGGCGTTCAGCTTTGCCGAGAACGGGTTCGACGCATCTGCCGTCGTCCCCAGCCCAAGAAGCGCAAGGTTCTGCAGCACGTCCGGCGTTGTCCCGATCCAGCCAGACCCGTCGTAGACGAGCAGCAGGCCCTCGTCCTCGACCCACGCCCGCCATCCGGTGCGAGGAGGCAGGCGCAGCCAGGCACCATCCGTGAACAGAGCCACGTTTAGATCCCAGCCAGCCCAGTCGCCGGTCGCGCCCGAGCCGACGATGTAGCGGTCGCCATCGGCGGGAGAAGCCGGCGGCGCGGTCAAATCCCGGTCTAGAACGGAGAGCTGGACGAGCCCGTCTAGGATCCGCAGCGCCTCGTTGTGAGTGACATGCTTCTGGGCCTGCGCCGCGAGGATGTAGGGCAGCAGGAGATGGGTCGTGGCGTCGGACATGGGATGGCCTCAGAACGTGAGGGTGACGGTTTTCGGCGCGCCCCGCCCGACGAGGGCGGAGAGCTGGTAGATGCGGATGTTGACGGTGTCGCCGGGGGCGAGCGGCGCGCCCCAGTCGGCGCTCTGCTGGGCGGCGGTGTAGACGGCGCTGGTGGTGGCCGCGCTCAGCACCCGCTTCACGGCTGCGCCGTCGAGGATCTCGACCTCGTAGGTTTCCAGTTCCTCCGCCAGCGGCACCTCCAGCCCGCCCCAGCTGTCGGCGGAAAGAGCGCGGGACCGGCGCGTCCAGCGGATGGTCAGATCGCCGGGCGTGCGTGGGCGACGCCACGGCTGCTCGACATGGGCGACAGAGAAGGGCCGCAGTCCCGCGCCCGCGGGGGTAAAGGTCTGCGCCACATAGGTCTCGTCGCTGACCGGGCGGCTGGCCGGGCCGATGCGCCAGTTCCACGGGATGCCAAGATCGGCCTCGGCGATCGGCAGCGACGCGAGGCTGTCGTCCAGCACCACCACCCGCGCGCCGGCGGGCGCCGGGTTGCCCATGGCACCTTCCGTGCCGCGCTGTCCGCGCAGAAGCCGGGTGAGCCGATATCGACCGGGCGCGAGCAGCTCGGCCGCGCCGGCCTGCACGATCTCCCAGACCCCAGGCGCGCTCTCGATGGCAAGCGCGTTGGCGCCCCCGAACAGGGTCAGGTCGGTGACGCTTTCCAACGTGCCGGTGAGCAGATCGACCACAAGCGCATTTCCGAAATCGAAGCGCGAGGTGGGGCCCGCGTAGAAGTCGGAGACCAGCTGGCCAATCCGGGCGCGACTGCCGAACGTCGTCAGCAGCTCGAAGCCATCCGTGGAGGGGCTGCGGAAAACTGCCATCTCGCCGGGCCAGGGAACCGCGTGCGCCGCAATAAGGGGCCGATGCGCGGGCTGGTCCTCGGTGAGCTGCGGCAGGTCCAGCAGCAGCGCATCCGGCGCGCCGAACACCACGGCGCGCGTCAGCGACGCCGCGCGGGGATCGCCGGGCGGCAGGTCGTAGGTCGCGCGATCCTGGCGGACCGCCTCGATGCCGCGAGCCTCCGCGTCGGCGATGGAGACGAGCCGCAGGTCGACCAGCCGCCCGTCATGGGCGAGCCGGATCGGGTCCGCCGGATCGAGCGCGAGCCGCGAGGGCGGCAGACGGAATGCCGCCGTCTCGCGCCCCACCCACGCCTCCATCAGCGCGCGGCGGCAGCGCCGCTCGGCTTCCTCGGGCGGCACCGCCATCGGGAAGCTCTCCGAGGCGATCCGTGTCGTGTCGACGGTGATGCGCCGCGCCTCGACGAGGGCCGCGTCGTAATCCTCGTCGGCGCGGGCGACCTGCCACTTCAGCGCCTGCGGCAGTTCGGTCTCCTGGCCGCGCGTCAGTTCCAGCACGTCGCCCTCTCGGGCCGCCACCAGATCGTCGGGCGCGAGGGTCGCGACAGAGGCCCGGCCACGCATGATGAAACGGATCACGCCCTCGGTCTCCACGGCGTCGAAGCCGAAGTGGCGCGACAGCGTGGTGATCGACGCGCGCGGACTCTCCAGCGCCGTGATGGCGTAGCCCTCGACCGCGCCCCAGAGGCCGATGACGTCGATCCGCGCCTCGGGCAGCCCGGCGCGCAGGCAGAGGTGCCGCACGAGGGCCGCCAGCGACACAGCGCCGAGCCGCCCCGTCAGCCAGTGACCGAGCCGCCAGTTCGCGCCGTCCGTCCAGACGTCGGTCAGCGCCGGGAAGAACGGATAGGGCCGCGCGTCCCAGGTCCAGGCGGCGCATTCCGGCACATGCACCATCCGGCCGCCGTAGACCGAGGACAGGGGGTTGTTCGCGGCCTCGCCCCACCAGAGATAGGTCGCCTCGAGATAGGCGCGCTGGATGGCGTCATCGCGCCAGCCGCGGGAGTAGTGCGGCGTGAAGCTCTCGGACGACTTCGGGTCGAAGAAGACGTTTGGCTGGTTGGTGCCCCGGTCGATGGCCGGGCAGCCCAGCTCGGTGAACCAGATGGGCTTGGACTGCGGCGCCCACGCCGTCGGCGTCCCGCTCTCCACCCCGCCCGGCCGGTTGTAGTGCGCGTTCGACCACCAGGCCCGCAGATCCTTGTAGCGGAAGACCCAGGGTTTGCTGGCAGCACCGTCGGTGATCGGGGTCCGGACCTGCGCCGACCGATCGGCGGCGCTGGCATAGAACCAGTCGAAACCTTCTCCACCGGCGATGTTCCCCTGCAGGTAGGCCCGGTCGTAGATCGCGGGCCAGCCCTCGGCCGCGTCGAGATGTTCGAACCCGTCGCGCCAGTCCGACAGCGGCATGTAGTTGTCGATGCCGACGAAATCGATCTCCGGATCGGCCCAGAGCGGGTCGAGATGGAAGAACACGTCACCCGAGCCGTCGCCCGGCTGGTGCCCGAAATACTCCGACCAGTCGGCAGCATAGCCGATCTTGGTCCCGGCCCCGAGGATCGAGCGCACATCCGCAAGCAGGTCCCGATACGCCTGCACGGCCGGATAGGTGGCCGCGCCCGAGCGGATCGTCGTCAGCCCCGGCATCTCGGTGCCGATCAGGAAGGCATCGACCCCGCCCGCCGCCGCGCAGAGATGGGCGTAGTGCAGCACCATGCGGCGCAGGCCCCAGTCGCCGGGCGTGCCTGTCCACGAAACCGACTGACCCGAGACGCTGAAGCTCGCGGGCGTGGCTGCGCCGAACAGCGCGGCGACCTGGCTTGCGGCCGTGGCCGTCTTGTCCACGGTCCCTGCGAACCCCGCTGCAGGCGAACAGGTGATCCGCCCCCGCCAGGGGAAGGCGGGCTGGCCGGTCTCGGCGGCGTTGTCGGAATAGGGGTTCGGCAGCGTGTTGCCGGGCGGCACGTCCATCAGGATGAACGGATAGAAGGTCACCCGCAGCCCGCGGGCCTTCATCTCCTGGATTGCCTGCACCACCGCGAAGTCGGACGGCGTGCCGCCATAGACCGGGCGGTCCTGGTCGTCCCGGCTGACGAGGAAGGCGCTGGCGCGGCTCACGCCATTGACCGACCAGCTGACGGGCGTGGTTGACTTGGCCGACACCTCGACGCCCGGCCGCACCTTGCAGGAGCCCGCGCGCAGATCGTCGCCGAACCAGGCCACCACGAGGCTGACGCTCTCGACCGAGGGCGCCATCGCCTGCAGCCGGTCCAGCGCTTCGACCATGTCGGAGGAGTCGGCCAGCGCGTTCAGGTTCTCGGGCACCGTCGCGCCGCCATCGGTCTTGCGGATGGCCTGCGTCGCGTAGGTGAACTCGCCCGAGGCCGGGATCATGGTGACGGCGCGAGTCAGCCCCTCGGCGGTGTCGGGATCCGCGAGCGGCCGGAACACCTCGAAGGACAGCTGCGGCAGGCGGTTGCCGTAAGTCGAGAGCGCCAGTTCCTCGAAGACGACATAGGCGGTGCCGCGATAGGCGGGGGTGTTGGCCGCGCCCATCTTCGCCGCGATGAACGGATCGGCGGTCTGCGCCTCGTCGCCCGGATACCAGCGCCAGGTGACGCCGGAGAGGTCCATCGGCTTGCCGTCGGCCCAGATACGCCCGATGCCGGTGATCGGGCCTTCGCAGAGCGCCACGGCGAAGCTGGCGTAGTAGAGATACTCGGTCGTCTTGACCTTGCCGCCCCCGCCGCCCTTGCCGCCGCCCTGCGTGGTGGTCTTTGTCTCCTCGCGGAAATCGGTCGCCCAGATGATGTTGCCGCCCATCCGCATCCGGCCATAGAGCCGCGGGATGACCGCGCCCTCGGTCGCCGAGGTGATGCGCAGCGTGTCGAGCCGCACGCCCTCGATACGCTGGGTCGGCGCCAGCGACGAGACGATCCAGCTGTCGACGACCGAACCCACGGTCGAGCCGATGAAGCCGCCGATGGTGGCGGCGCTGACGCCGAGGATCGCGCCGCCGATGGAACCGCCGATGGCGGCGCCGGCGACGCCGAGAACGAGGGTGGCCATGTGTGGATCTCAGCGTTGCGGGAACAGAAAAGCGAAGGCGATGCGCCGTCGCCAGGACTGCGTGAGCGGTTCCTCGATCACGCCGAGCCGCTCGTAGGCGTGGAGGAAGAGGTTGGGACCTGTCACGATCCCGACATGCTTGGCGATGGCGCGGGGCTTCATGCGGAACAGCACCAGCGTGCCGGGACCAGCCTCGGCGGGCGAGACCTTGATCATCATGCGCCGCGCGCCCTCGGCCAGCACCTCGCGCGGTCCGGTCTCGCCCCAGTCCCGACAGTAGGGCGGGATCGGGAACGGCTCGGGACCGACGACCTCGCGCCAGACGCCCCGGGCCAGCCCGAGGCAGTCGCAGCCGACACCGCACAGGCTGGCCTGGTCGTGATACGGCGTGCCGAGCCAGGCCCGCGCAATGGTGATGACGCGCTGGGGATCAGCGGAGATCACAACACGGACCCTTCGTGGCCGCCATCCTTGGTGGCGTAGCGCAGCACCGCATCTTGGCCGGGAATGTGCGGGAAGCCGCGGAAGTTGGCGGTGTTGGCGAACTTCGCGCCGCAGGTCTCCATCCGCTTGTCGCAGCCCGCGCGGATGGTGAAGACATCGTCTTCGGCGATCGCGCGCACCGGCGCCTCGAGCAGGGTCAGCACGGCGATGCCGTCCGCTACGTCATGGCCCAGCACCTCGGTGCGCCGCCCCGCGTTCGCGCCGCTCGTCCATTCGATGGTGCCGAAGGTGAACCAGCCGGAAGCGAACCCGCCGAGCCCCGAGGCGGTGAAGGCCCTGTCGCGCAGGAGATCGATGACGGTGCCCGTGCCCTTGTAGGCGGAATCCTCCAGGTCGACGCCGCAGCGGGCGTCCCCGAGCGCGGCATCGCAGGTCGCCTGGAAGGTCCGCCCGACTGTCTGGCCCAGCACATGCGCGAGCGAGCGGACCTCCGCGACGAAGGCGAGCCGCCCACGCCGGATCTGGCCTATCGCCCCGCGCCGCATCAGCACGCGCTGGCCGGTGTTGGTCCAGTTCACGCGCCAGACCTCGATCTCGGCGTTGTCCCAGCGTCCGTCGAGGATGTCGGTCTCGGTGATCCGGTCCGAGGTCAGCACGCCTTCGGCATCCTGCGCGTCGACGGACAGGTCCGAGCCCGAACGGACCTCTGAGGCCGTGAGCCCGCTCTCGGGCTCGAAGTCGGTGCCATCGAAGCTGAGCCTCCGGTCGTGATCAGTGAAGCCGAAGGCCATCCCGTCGGCGCGCGTGATCCGCCAGCACCAGGCGAGCGTCGTCGTGCCATCGTCGAGATGGGCCTGCAGCGCGGGCGCAAGGGTTTTCATCGGCAGGTTCCCGTCATGCGGTCGTCGAGATCGGCGATCCAATCCGCCCATGCGGGCGGCACCTCCCTGACCATCTCGACCGGCGGTCGGGCGAGCCGCGCCTCGGCATAGGAGGCGCAACCCGCGTCACCAGCGCCCATCGTTGCGGCGCAGCCGGTCAGCAGGATCGCCAGCGTCGCGACCATCGCGAACCGCATCCCGCCCGCGCTCGACGCGCTCGTTCTTGTCTTCCATAGCATCGCGTTCCGCCTCCCGTTTGCCCGCGCGCCCCCCTTCCGCGCGCCCCCAGACTCGGCCGAGAACGACGCCTCCGATCGCGCCCAAGGCCGCGACCAGCCAGATCAGGAGGTCAGCCATCGTCCCGCTCCCCGCGCGGGGCAGCGACGAAGAGGGCTGTGACGAAGACGCCGAGGCAGCCACCCACGAACAGACCGGCGAGGAACTCAAGCATCGCCGCGGAACCCGCGCTCGATCCGGTCGCGCAGACCGATCAGGCCGAGACCGAGGAACATCAGCCCCGCAGGCGAGGCATCGCCAGAGCCGGCGAGCAGCGCGACGAGCCGGGACAGTTCCCCCAGCGACCCGGTGGCGGGCAGCGCGAGGGAGGCGATGCCGGTGAGCATGGCGAGCAGTCCCGCCCACCAGGTGAGCGAGTTGGGACGAACGTAGCGCATGGGGATCAGGCCCTCCGGATCAGGGTGGCGAAGAAGACGGCCAGCCGGGCGAGCCAGCCGGTCGGCATGTCGGGTGCGGGGTCGAGGACCGGCGGCCTCGGCAGCGGCGACCGCCGCAGCAGCGCCAGCGCCTCATCCTCGGTCAGTCGACGGATCGGCCGCGAGAAGTCCACGCGGCCCGTGCGATCCACGGACCAGACCGGGATCGTGCCGCGGGGATAGCGACCATGGCGGAACAGGTCGCGCTCGGCCTCCCGGCGGGGGATGATGGAGGCCGGTCGCCGCCAGTTCAGAAACGCGTTGCCGGCTGCAACGCGATTTCCGGCATTGAGATGTCGGGTCAGCGCGGCCTTGACGATGCCGCCAGTGTTGTAGTGGAAGCTGACCAGCGCATCGAATTCATGCGGCGCCAGCGGCACCTTCACGGCGCGCAGGACGGCCGCCTCGTAAGCAGCCAGGTCGGCGCGGAATACCCGGAAGGCCTCGCGGATGCCGGCGTCGAGATCGGCGGACATGCCTCGGGGCATGGTGGCCGGATCAGGGGGCCCGGCCGCGGCCGTGTGGCCGATGCCGAAGGTCCAGACCTGTTTCACATCGAGATAGGGCCCGGGCACGAGTCCTTCGTGCCGGACGAGGGCCAGCAGGCCCCGGTCGGTCATGTGCATGAGATTACCGGAGAAGCGAGAGGATCAGGATCAGCGTCGCGACGGCGAAGCCTACCGCCAGGCGGTGGCGGAAGGCCTGCCGGGGATCGGTGGGTTCGCAGCGGAGGAAGCGCGCGAGGCGGAGAAGCTCATTCATCGCCGTCGCCTTCGTTGGCGCGGCGTAGCCGGGCGAGCAGCATCTCGATGAAGGCCGGCCCGAAGACCCCGACGAGATACGCCGCCGAGCCCGCCGCCCCGCCCGCAGGGATCGCCTCGGGCGGAAGGCTGAGCCAGGCGGTGATCACGGCCATGGAGAGGCTCCCCATCCCGGCCGCGATTAGCCCGCCGAGCAGGATGTGCCGCAGCGCATCGCGCAGCCGCATCCTCGTGGTCAGTGCGTTCGTGGCGCCGCCGAGCGCGCCCCAGGCGGCGAGGATCACGGCGGTCGAGGCCGCGAGCTCGCGCAACACGGCGGCGACGAAGCTGCCGGTGTCGTTCATCGCCGAATCTCCAGAAGCGGAATGGAGGTGATCGAGCCGAGCCGCTCGAGGTCGAGCGTCACGTCGAGCGCATCGGTGTCGAAGCGGACCGGCACGTCGAACTCGAAGCCCGCGGTGATCGCGACGCCTGCGCCCGGTGCCGCGCCAAAGCTGACGACACCTGTCGTGGTGTCGACCGACCAGCCGGAGGGTTGATCCACCCCGCCGAGGGCGATGCGCACGGTGCCCGCCACCGGCTTGGCGATGGCGCGCGCCCAGGACTGCGCCCCGGAGGCGTAGCGCTTCACCAGCTGGAAGGCGGTCGTTGCGCCGTCGCCGGTGCTGATCGCCTGGTCGGTGGGCGATGCCGTGCCCGAGGGTAGACAGGACTTGTGGTCGCCCCAGTCCTTGAAGCGGAAGCCATGGAGCCGACCGTTCCGCGCCTCGAAGAAGGCGACCACGGCCGCCAGATCGTCCGCGCGGCGGATGCCATAGGCGACGTCATAGCGGCGGCGCGAATTGGCCCAGCTGGCGTTGCGCTCTTCGTCGCCCGACGCAAGCTCGACGATCTGCGTGCGCCGCTCCGGCCCGCCGCGGGCACCGCGGCTGATGTCGTCGGGAAACCGGACCTCGTGAAACGCCATCACATGCCCCTCCGCCCGAGCGAGACCGCACGGGCGATGTCCGCCGCGACCTGCGTGCGCGATTGCCGGAAGCTCTCGGCGTCACGCGCCATGATGGTGACGTTGACCCCGCCGCCCGCGCCGTAGCTCTGAGCCTCGCGTCGAGACAGAACCCGTTCGCCCCGCTGCAGGATCGCGGGCACCTCGTCGTGGCGAAGTCCGGCCATGCCGCCGCCATGCATCCGCGGCGCGGCGGAGAAGGCCGGGGCCGGAACCAAGCGCGAGGGGCCGGCCGATCCGACCATCCCGCCCGCATGCAGGACGTTTGCGAAGATGCCGCCAGCACCGGAGAACACGCCCGAGAGCGCATTGGCGATCGGCCCGAGGATGAACCGCCGCGCCGCGAGCTGGGCGAGATCGGCGAGCAGCGAGGTGACGAGATCGCGGAAGTTCAGCTTGCCGGTCTTCACGAACTGGCCCACCGCGTTCTCGGCCGACTGGAAGGCGCCAACGAGGCTCTGGCCGATATCGCCGCCGATCTCGCGCGCCTTGCTGGCGTAATCTGACAGCGCCGCCGTGACGGCCTGCCAACCGGTGACGGCAGCTTCGGTCACGGGCTCTGCTGCCGCAGCAGCAGCCCCGGCCGCCGCGCCTGCACCTGTCGCCGCGCGACCTGCATCGCCGAGCGCCGTCTCCAGTCGTTCGGCCGCACCGGTGGCCTCGGTCAGCGCATCGGCTCCGTCCTCATCGGTGCCGCGCACCGCATCGCGCAGGGCCTGCCAGCTTTCGAGGGGCGCACGGGCCCCCTCCGCCAGGTCGCGCGCCGCGCTGCGGTAAAGGTTGGCGGACTCGAGCGCCCTGTTCGCCGCCTCGGTCAGGCCGAGATCGGGCGCGGTGAGCGGGTTGTCCTCGAACGCCCGGTCAAACGCCGTCTGCGCGGCGGTGGTCGCGGCCGTCGCCGCACCCTCGAAGCGGTTCTCGATCTCGCCGAGGTCGAGGTCCGGCACCAGCGCGATGCGGCGCTCCGACCCCAGCGCTTCCAGCCCCTGATTGATGCCGCCGATGAAGCTGTTGATGCGCGCGACCACGCCGTTCAGCATCGCCTCGACGCCGTCGACCAGGCTGTTGGCCGCTTGGAACGCCAGATCGCCGATGGCGGCGGGCAGCAGACCCCAGATCGCCTTGATCGCCTCGTAGGCGCCCTCGAACGTGTTCGCGGCGGTGTTGCCGAAACCCACGACGCTCTCGATGGCGCTCTGCATGCCCGAGGCGGCGTCCGCCTTCAGGTCGAAAAACATCGCCGTGGCGGCCGCGCCTGCAGCCGCTGCGCCCATCCGGGTCCGCTCCCAGACCTCGACGGCGACGTCCTTCAAGAGCGACATCGCTTCGCCAAACCCGCCCGCGCCGGAGACGAGGCGGGTGAACTGATAGACCAGCTCGCCCGCGCCGACGATCAGCGCCCCAATGCCGGTGCGGATCAGCGCGCCCCGCAACACGACGAGCGCGGTGGCGAGGCCGCGAACTGACAGGGCCGCAGCGGCCATCCCCGCCACCCAGCGTCCCGCGAGGAAGGCGGCGAAGGTGGCGGCATAGGTGGTCAGGCGACCGATGTTGTCGAAGAGGCCGCGGATCGCGATGCCAAGCGGTCCGGTGCGGCTGGCGACCGCCGCCATGGCGCTGGCGACGGCTTCCAGCGCAGGCGCCGCGGCGACGGCCAGCTGGTTCGCCAGCCCGCGCCAGATCAGCCCGAGCCGGGAGATCGCATCGTTCGTCCGCTCGATCTGGTCCGCGTCCTGCTCCGAGACAACGACGCCGAAGGCGAGGACGTCCTCCGTTGCCTGACGCAGCGTCGCGGTGTCGATCCGGCTCATGGCGATGGAGCCTTCCTCGCCGAAGAGCTGGCCGGCGACGGCCGCGCGCTCCGCGACGGGGACGAAGCTTTCGATCGCGGCGTTGATCGCGCCGACGCGCGCGTCGAGCGGCAGCGCGATCAGGTCGGCGGCCGAGAGGCCGAGCCGGTCCAGCGCGTCCGCGGCGGGGCCGGTCCCGGCGGCAGCCTGGCTGAGTCGCCGCGTCAGGTCCTTCGTCGCCTGCTCGATGCCGGACATGGACACACCAGCCAGCTCGCCCGCGCGCTCCAGCGTCTGGATCGAGGCGACGGTGGTGCCGAGGGACTGGGCGAGCTTGGCCTGCGCATCGACCGTCTGCAGACCGGAGCGGATCATCGCCACGCCCGCCGCGGCGGCAGCTGCAACTGCGGCGGCAGCGGCTACGGCAACGCGACGGGAAAATGCCGCTAGCCTCGCGTTCGCGGCCTCCATCTCCCGGCTCAGCCGTCCGAAGCCGCGCGACCCGGCCTCGCCCACGCCTTCCAGCTCGGCGCGCACCTGCCGTCCGCCCACGGCCGCGAGGCGGACGCTGACCCTCTTCTCAGCCATGGGAGTGCTCCATCTGCTCGTTGAGCTTGGCGACCATCACCGCTTCGATGACAGGCAGCAGTTCGGCCATGGCGAGCGGCGGCACGCCGAGTGCGTCACCGAGCGCGAGCGCCGCCGACATGTCCCAGCCGGTCACCGCGCCGGGCAGGACACGCAGTTGGCCGCCGAGTCGGCCGACAAGGTCCCAGACCTGCCAACCCTCTGGCGTTGCCGGACGGTTCAGCCGCGCCGGGCAGTCCGGGCAGGCTTGCTCGCGGCCCTCGTAGGGTGCGCATGCTTCGCAGTAGCGCTCGCCCCCGCCAAAGGACCATTCGGCGAGAGCGCGGAGGCGTTTTTTTCCTGTTCCAGCAGCAGACCCTTCGAGACGTAGGTCAGCTGGAAGGCTTCGAAGATCGGCCAGACATCGAGCAGCGCGTCGATGGCCTCCGGGCTCGGGTCGATCACGTTGCCATCCGCGTCCCCGATGCCGTCCCAGGCGAGCACGGCACGCCGCGCGAGCGCCTTCGCGAAAGCGACGGCGCGTTCCTCGTCCGAGGCTTCTTCCGGAACTGCCTCGACGGCGGGATCGCTCCGGGTCGCCACCATTAGCGCCGTGGTCAGCGGGCGCAGCTGCACCCGGACGCCGGGGGCGACGTCGTGCCAGCGCGGCGCGTTGGTCAGGTCGAGCGTGAGCATCAATACGTCTCCACTTCATTCACGAGGGTGGCGGTGCACATCCGGCCGACGACGCTGTCGCGCGCGGCCTGCCAGTCGAACGTCGCCTGGACGCCCTGCGGACCCGAGATCTCGATGCGCGGGCGCGGCAGGTAGACGGCGTGCACGGTGAAGGTGAAGCTTTCGCCCGAGGGGAGGACGTAGGCGAATTCCATCTCGCAGGCCTCGCCGTTGATGGCCTGCGTCACCAGCGTCTGGTCGGCGAAGCGCACCTCGATCCGGCCGGTCAGCGCGGCGATGGACGGGTCGGCGCCGTCGATGCGGCCGTCCGAGCGGATCGTCTCGATCCGGTCGAGGTTGTTGGCGTAGGTGATCTCGGCTGAGACCACGTTGCCGAGGGCGGACCCGTTGCGCGTGATCGCCCCGTTGAAATGCCCGAAACGCTTCAGCTCCAGCGCGGCGGGTGTCCCGGCGCTGGTGGTCGTGCCGACCGTCTCGCCCTGTGCGACCAGCCGCGCAGTTGCCGTCAGCAGGCCGGAGCGCTGCATCTGCCAGGTGATCTGGTCGAGCACGCAGCCGGAATACATCGCGTAACGCGGCACCTCGGGCATGCCGGTCTCGATCGACATCGAGGGCAGCGTCCAGGACCGCGACTGGAACTCGTGCGTCCAGGGGCCGGTGCCGGTGGTGGTCGGTGCGCCGAACGCCGCCTTCAGCCAGAAGCCGAAGGCCTCTGCGTCGAGCGGCACCACGACGTCGCCGTCAGCCGTCACCGCGTCCTTGATCGGCGCCAGCGGGTCGCGTCCGTAGCCGAGAAGCTCGGAGTTGAGGAGCGGCTGCTCCGCGCCGAGCGATGTGCTGGCGAAGGGCATGCGGGTGAAGCCGCTGGCGGGCGGCGTTCCATAGGTCGTTTCGAACGCAAGCGCCATCAGCGCCCGCGCCCCTTGGGCTCGTGCCATGTTCGTCTCCTGTGGTCGGTTGGGTCAGGCCAGCGGGTCGGCCGTGGAATAGTGCAGCACCACCGGGATGACGGCCGCCTTCAGGCTCGCCGCGCCTTCGACCGGCAGATCGACCGGCCGCGGCGCTTTCGCCTCGACCCAGTCGCAGAGCCCGCCCAGCGTGCGGTCGGCGGCAAGCATCGAGCCGACGCTGGCGGTCAGCGTGTCGAAGGCGGCGTCACGGTCGGCGCCCTGAACGACCGCCTCGATCTCGGCGCGGTGCTGATAATGGTAGTGTAGCGGCGACAGTGTGACCTCCGGCTCCCCTGGCTCGCCATCGCGCAGGATCAGCAGCCCCTCGGCCGGCACGCGCTCGGGCAGCACCTCACCGCGCAGGGCGGTGGCGGGCAGCACCGAGAGCCGCGCGTGCAGCGCGGCGAGGATGGTTTCGCGCGGGGTGGGCATGAAAGTTACACGTCACCAGAGGCTGTTGCTGCGGCTACCTTCTGGCCCCAACGTCCAGCTTGTCGCGCAATGGCCTCCGACTTTGCAGATGGCCAACTAATCTCTTTGAGAAATTCGTTAAGAAGCTCTGTTGGCTCGTAAGCATCCAGCGCGCGAGCGTCATTCCAACTAAGCGCATGCTTCGGCGCAATCCGCCTAACTTGAGTTTCGAGAGCGTAGAGTTCTGTTTTCGAACAATGTTGCAGAGGCATACCGACTGCACTGCAATATCTTCTCGAAAACATACGTCGAAGCTCTTTTGCAGCGCGCCCGTCTCCAGCATGTGTAAACAGGTCGCCCCGCGTGTGAAACATGCGCCCCGCATTGTATATCGTGGAGAACTTGTGGCTATTTCCATCTCCACCAACATGGTAGTCATGGATCCGCCTTCTCAGACCCATCTCTGTCACTCCGATGTAGCGGGCCACGCCTTCATGATCGTACAAGGCATATATGCCCTGATCGGTAGGCAACGCGTTCAATCTGACCGGGGGAGATTCAAGCAATCTCTCGAGAACAGTTTCTGACCTCATGGATAACTCCGCCATTTCTTTCGGCTTAGGCCATCTACAGCCTCCCCTCCACCCAATTCGCCACGATCAGCCCCGGCACGCTGTTCAACGTCCGGTCTGCATCCCGCGCGAGGTCGAGCCGCTTCGGCAGCTTGACCTGCGGAACCAGCAGGAAGATCGGCGCGGTGACCTTGCCGCGCCCGGTCTTCGAGCGCGACACCACCGCCTGGCCCTTCGTGTTCAGCCGTCCTTCCGTCACCAGCAGGCTCGGACCCGTCCGGCGATAGACGAAGCGCAGGCGCAGGCCACGGCGGCGCTCCCATTCGCCGGGCGTGATCCTGCCCCCCCGCAGGGACTTGCCTGCGGCTGGCAGCGGGATCGCCAGCCAGAACCCGTCTTTCGAGCGGATCAGCGGGCCGGTATCGTGTGCGCCGACAATGACCGGGGCCTTGGACCAGACCAGCGCTGCGGCGTCCAGGCTCTCGCCCGACCTCGGGAAGTTCTGGCTCCGGATCGAGTTGGCCAGCCGTGTGCCGAGCCCCGCGCCAGTGATCTGCAACCGCCATGCGCTCTTCAGCCCGGTCCCGGCCTCGCGCATGGCGGCCGTCACCGCGCGTTCGCCCGCCGCGACCTCGGCCGCCATCATCGCGACGATGTCGGGATCGATGTCGAGCTTCAGTCTCATGCAGGGCGCAAGTCCACTGTCCAGACCAGCCGCTCGCGGTCGCGGGCGGGCTCGCCTTGAATGAGGAAGGCGTCGCCGTCGATCTCGATGCGGTCGCCGGGGCGCGGGGTCGCCACCTCGGCGACGCGCAGGTCGATTCGGGTGGTCTCGGACCAGAGGCGCGCATCGCCGAAGTCGGAGACGACATCCGCACGCCGGGCGACGGCACGCACCAGAACGGGCGCGCCGCCATCGGCGATGTAGACCGCGTCCCGGCCGATGTTCGGGTCGGCGAAGAGCGCGCCAACGGCGGCGGCGAAGGCGCTCATCAGAACGTTGCGTTCAGGCGCACCCGGCCGATGGTGTCGCCCGCGCCGCTCGCCACCGCCTCGACCGCCACGCCGACAAGGGTGTTGTCGGTTGCCACGGTCGTGCAGCGCTTGTTGGTGTCGTCCCAATAGACCTTAGCGCCGACGGTCCATGCCTGGGAGCCGACCTTGGTGATGTCGAAGACACCGACGAGCGCGGTCTCGACGGGCTCGCCGAGGGCGGCGTCCCCGGCGGCGATGCCGAAGATGGAACCGACCAGCAGGCCATCGCCGGAGGCAACGGCATAGGGCGCGGTCAGGGTGATAGTGTTGCCGGGCTGGACGTAGTTTTTCATGGGGGTGATCCTTGTGGAAAGACGAAGGGCGGCCCGTCAGGACCGCCCGTGTGTCAGGGTTCAGCATGTCGGGGTGCGGATTACGCGCCCGGGTTCTTGTAGAGGCCGCGCCAGTCGATGGCCTTCGCGCCGAAGTCGAGGCGGCACTTGATCTCGACGCCGTCGACGTCGAAGCCGTTGCGCGTCTCGATGTAGGCGCCTTGCTGACCCTCGAGATAGGCGTACTCGATGGTGTCGATCTGGTTCGGGCTGGCAGCCAGATACCAGGCCGTCTCGCTGGCGGCGTCGAGGCGCGGCTCGCTGATTGGCGCGAGGGTGCGGATCGATTGCGGCACCACGCTGGACGTCGCGGCGGGCACGAGGTTCTGGGCGACCAGCTGCTCGGCCTTCAGCTCCAGCGAGGCGGGCACGATCAGGAAGGCGGGGCGGACGTTCAGCACCGTCTTCTTGTCGAGGCCGGTCTGCTTGGCCATCGCCGCCCGTGCCGCGCCAACGCTGCCGACATCGAGCGCCGCGCCGGTGCCCGCGAGGTTCTTGTGAGTGGTGTGGAACAGCGCGTTGCCGTCCGCCATCGCCGGGTTCGAGGTGATGATCCCCCAGACCACATCGCTTTCCAGCTGCGCGATGGAATTGCCGTACATCGCCGGGATCCGGGTGAAGGCGTCGAGATCGTCGTTGATCAGGGTCTGGCGGGTGATCGCGACCACGCGGCCGTAGGTCTTGACCTTGTAGCTCTCCTTGCTCTCACCGAGCGTGCCGCGCTTGAACTCGCCGCTCTCGCCGACTTCGAGCAGCTGAGGGGCCTCGCCCAGCTGGACCCGGTGCATCGCCTTGAAGTCGGTCGCCAGCACCTGGCGGCAGAACAGCATGAAGGTGCGGGGATAGGCCTCGTAGGCTTGCCGCAGGGTCTTGTTGGTGACGGCCGACAGGATCTCGGGGAAGTCGGAGGTCGAATGCAGTGCCCGCGTCGCCACCTCGTCGCGCGAGAGGCCGCGGGTGTTCACGCCCGCATTGCCGAGGCTTTCGCGGGCCAACTCCAGCAGGGTCATGCCGCGATACTGGCGCGCGGCGTCTTCCAGCGGGAACAGCGTCGGGCTGTAGCGGTGCAAGAGCGCGTTCGCCACCGCGTCGCGGCGGGTGATGAGCTCGTCCCGGCCGCCGAGGGGGACGGAAACATGGGGGAAGGTCCGGGTCTCGTCCGACTTCGCGGCGACCTGATCGAGGATCAGTCGGCGGGATTCATCGACACTGACGCCGCGCTTGACCAGATCCTCGGCAAAGCCGCGCTCGAGGTTCAGCCGCCCGGCCAGATCGTAGATGGTGGAGACGCGGTCGCGCTCGGCCTCGCGAGCGCGGGTGGCGATGGCGTCGGTTTCGGAGACCTCGGGCTTCTGGGGCTTCGGCTGGTTGCGCGTCTGCGCCTCGGCCGCGCCGGTCTTGTCGTCGGTCATGGGGGTCTCCTCGGTTTCGACCGGCTCGGTCGGCTGGCTGGTGCTGGTGGCCTTGGCGTCGTCGCTGGCCGGGGTCTGGGTCTTGTCCGTCATCGGGAATGCTCCTTGCTCTGTGGGGGCGTCCCGGCGGTAAAGGACGCAGTCGTGAAGGGGATGCTGGGCGCGGAAGCCCGCTGCCGGGTCGGCGCCGACCGCGACGGCGGAGATCTCGAAGGGCGTCCAGTCCACCGCGCGCCAGAGTTCGCGCGCGGCCTCGGGCTTCGAGACCTCGAAGCGGTGGACCTGATAGCCGATGGAGACCGCGCGGATGTGCCCGGCCTGGATGTCGCGCCAGATCGGTTCGACATCGGCGCGCTCGGAGATCCGCACCAGCGCGATGCCGCGGCCGTTCTCGATCCGCGCCGAGCCCGGAACGACCGAGCCGATCACCGCATCCAGCGTGTCGAGCTCGTGCACCTTGAGGAAGGGCGCGCCCGCGTTCAGCCGGTCGAGGCGGACATGGGCCGGGTCGAGGCTCAGCTCCTCGTCATAGGGCTCGCCGAAGAAGGTGGCGCGGCGGACGCGGGCCCCGGCCGACCAGACCACCTCGACGGTGCGGCTGTCGGCATCGGCCGTGTTCGGCGCAAGCTCCGCCGACCGGCGCATGGCCGGCAGTTCGATCATCGTGTCCATGGGGTCAGTCCTGTTGGTCGGCCTGCGCCGGGTCATTGTCCGCGTCGGCAGCTGGGTCGTCGGCGGTGGTGTCGTCAGCGGCGGGATCGTTCGCCGGATCGCCGGTCTGCGCGCTGCCGGTTTTCGTGACGCGGCGCGGATCGCTGTCGAGCACCAGCCCCAGCGCATCGAGCTTGGCGTTGGTCGCCGCGATCTCGGCCAGCACCGCATCCGGGTTGCGGCCCTGTTTCGCAATCACCTCGGCCAGCGTCATGGTGCCCGAGCGGATCGACAGCAGGTTCGCCATCGCGTCCTTCTGCGGATCGACCGCCTCGAACTTTGGCGGCGACCATTCGACCGGCACGGTCGGCGACGGGATCTGCCCCGCCGCCCACGCGGCTTCCGTGAACCAGCGCCAGACGGGTGCGCAGAACATCGGAATGAAGAGCTGCCACTGCACGGCGTCGATCTGGCGGCGGAACTCGACGAGCCCCGCCCGGATCGAGGAATAGTTGACCTGGCTGAGGTCGCCGGTCAGCAGCTCGTAGGGCACCCGGAACCCGGCCGAGATCGTGTGCAGGCTGGCGCGCTTGTATTCGCCGTAGCCACCGGTGGCGGAGGGCTGGTTGAACCGGATGTCCTTGCCGCCCCGCGCATAGGCGATCAGCCCCGGCTCGAACTGCTCGACCCGGTTGCCATCGGCGTCGACCACCGAGGGCGCGATGCCCTGCTGCGCCTCGTCGTCGCCAAAGACGATGGCGGTGACGCAGGCCTCGGTCTTCTTGCGGACCAGTTCCGCCACCTCGTAGTCGTCGAGATCGCGCAAGGACCGGATCACCGGCGCGCCCCACGGGACGCCGCGCGCCTGCGTGCGCTGCTTCTCATAGATGTGGGCGATCTCGGTCGCCGGGACCGGGCGGCTCTGCAGACCGTTCTGCAAGGCGCCATAGGCATCGCCCGGATGTTCGGCATGAAGCCAGTAGGCCCGGCGCTTGCCGACCGGGTCGAACTCGATCCCCTGCACCAGCCGCCCCGCGCCGAGGGCGCCGGATTTGGTGGCGTCGAGGAAGTCGGCCTCCAGTACCTGCAATTGCAGCGGCACAGGCAGACCGTCGCTCGCTCGCCGCAGACGGCGGCGCACCAGGACCTCGCCCGCCTCGACCATCTCGCGGCAGATCAGCGTCTGCAGGCCGTAGAAGTCGAGCTGACCATCGGCGTCGCAGTCCGCCGTCCAGCGCTCGAACAGCGTATCCACCTTGCGGTCCAGCGTGTCGTCGCCGCTGGCGGCGCGGGGCATGATGCCCGCGCCGACGATGTTGTTCACCAGCACCGCCACGGCCTTCGCCGCATGCGGGTTGTTGCGCACGAGGTCGCGCATCCGGTCACGCAAGAGCGCCCCGGCCACGCCGATCTCGGTGTCGGCCGAGGATCCCGGCGCGCGCCAGCCTTCGGTGCGCCGCCCGCGCGCGGCGCCGTCATAGCCCCGCGTCAGGGTCTCGAAGGCCTGCCGGGCCATAACGCGACGTGCGGCCATGCGCGGCGCCACCGATGCGATGGCGTGGTCGAGCCAGGTCGCCGACATCACCGGTCCCCGCGCGAGAAGCCCGCGAGCCCAGCCACCGGCAGCGGTCGGGTTGTCCCGGCGATGGCGCGCTCGATGGTGCGGATGCGGGCGAGCAGATCCTCGGCCGAGCCGTAGTCCACCGACTTGCCGTCATAGCTGACCCGGGTCGTGCCGCTGGCGTAGGCCCGGCGAAGCGCCGAGAGCTCCGTTTCCGTCCAGTTCATGCCCTTCGCTCCCGCTCAGTGCGTTCGTCCCTCGCGACGCTCCACCGGAGCCTCGCGTCCGCTGCGCGGACCGGTCCTCACCATGTCAAAACCACCCTCCGCGCCGCCCGAGCCAGTCGGAGCGGCGCTTGCCCTGTGGGGCCTGTCCCGGCCGGTTGATCTGCCCGGCGGGATCGGTGTCGGTGGGGGCGGCCCCGAGCTGATCCTCGAGGTCGCGCCATTTGTCGTCGGGCCATCGGTCCGCGCCCGCGATCCAGGCGGCGGCGCGGGCATAGACCCGGCAATCCAGCGCCTCGTTGCGCTCGCGCAGCTTCTGCCATTCCAGCCGGGCGAAGCCGCGCTTCGTGCGCACCGTCACCAGCTGCTCGGCCACGAACTGCTTCAGCCACTCGTTCTCGACCCAATGCGGCAGATGCACCGATCCTGGCGGGAGTGCCGCCCCCTGGGCCATGTCCTCCTCGGTCGGCCGCGCCAACCGCAGGAAGCGGTAGGTCTCGGCCTTGAAGGTCGACACCGCCACGGTCCAGAGCCGCGCGCCACGCCGCAGGCGTTTGCCGCCCTCGGTCGCATCGACGAAGGTCGGACCCGACACCGGGCTCGAGCGGTTGAACCCCTCGACGCCCTTGACCGGCGACACCTGCCCAAACCCCTGCGCCCGCGACCAGGAATAGACCGCCGGGGCCTCGTAGCCGGTGTCGATGGCGAGCCGCGCGATCCGCAGATGCGCGCCGCGTTCATGCGGCCAGCTTCGATCCAGCAGCGCCGTCAGCTCCGACCACGCGTCGTGCCGGTCCGGCCCGCCCTCAATCACGACATGATCGACGAGCCAGCTTTCCAGACCGCGCCCCCAGGCCCAGACATCGACCTCGATCCGGTCCTTCTGCACGTCGGCCCCGGCCGTCAGGAACAGCCCGCCCGCTGGCACCGTGCCGGATGTCCAGCGCTCGCGCCGGTCGTAGAGCCGCTGCCAGTCGGGCGCTTCCCCGGTCTCGACCCATGTCTCGCCGAGGATCGTGTTGCGGAACGCCTTGATTGCCTCGTCCGACCCCTGAGCCGCGTCCCATGCCCGCACGATCCGCTCCCAACTCAGCCAGCCGATCGGCGAATAGAGCGCCGAGAGGTGATACCCGACCGTGGTCGGATCGGCCGCCGTGGCGGTCGCCCGCCATTCGCCGCCCTCCAGCATGGCCGTCTTGTGGTGCTCCGCGATTGCCGCGTCGCAGCCCTCGCAGTGATATTCCGCCGTCTCCGGGCGGCCCTTCTGCCAGCGCAGCCGGTCAAACTTCAGCCACTGCATCGCGCCGCAATGCGGGCACGGCACGAAGAACCGGCGCTGGTCGCTCGCCTCGAACTCGCGCTCGATCCGGCTCAGCCCACGGATGGTGGGCGTCGAGACCAGCAGCACCTTGCGCCGGTGGGCGAAGGTCAGCGACCGCGCCTCGGCCAGCGTGACCGGATCGCCTTCCTCATCGGCCGAGGCCGGATAGGCGTCGACCTCGTCGAGGAAGATGTAGCGCGCCGGAGTGGACCGCAGCCCGACCGCCGAGTTCGCGCCCGTCATGATCAGGATGCCGCCTGCGAATTCCTTCGACAGCATGGTATTGCCCGCGTCGCGCGACCGGGCGGGCTTCACCCGCTCCCGCAGCTCCGGGCTCTCGTCGATCAGCGGGTCGATCCGCTGGCGCGAGTTGCGCTTGGCCAGCTCGACCGTGGGCTGGACCGCCAGCATCGGACCCGGCGCCTGGTGGATGGCGAACCCGATCCAGTTGTTGCCCGCCTCGGTCGCCCCGACCTGCGCGGCCTTCATGAACACCACCCGCTGCGTGGGATCGCCGGGCGACAGCCGGTCCATGATCTCGCGCATGTAGGGCGTGCGCACCGTGCGATACCGCCCGGGTTCTGCCGAGGCTCGGCCCGAGAGCATCCGGTGCCGGTCCGCCCATTCCGAGACGGTCAGGTCCGGGTCGGGCCGCAGCCCGTTGCCCCAGGCACGCGGGATCTCACCCGCGCCGTCGAAATCGGTCAGGCCATCATCATCACCGGAAGTCGGGCCGGACCTCGGCGAGTTCGTCGAGGTGGGCGCGTACATGTTTCTCCAGCACCTTCTGCATCGCGGCTGGCTCCACGGTGATCTGTTGACCCGTCGCGTCGCTGCACGAGGCCGAGAGTTCTGCCGCCATCAGCGCCGCCGCGCGCGGGGGCCAGTTCACCCATGCGTCCCGTTCCTCCCGCGCCAGCCGGAACACCAGCGCCAGGGCGCGGGCCCGCTCGATCAGCTCCCCCTTCAACTTCTGGAGCCGGATGCGCCGTTCCTGCGCCTTCAGCACCTCGTTCGCCGTCTTGGCCTGCAGGAAGGTCGTGCCGCCGCCGACCGCCGGGACCGCCAGTCCCTGTTCGCGGAGCGTGTCGCCGACGGCGGCCACCGCCGCCTCGGGGACACGCTTCAGCTTCGGCATGGGCGGCTTTCTCGTTTTCGACGGGTCCGTCGTCTCGGCGCGCCGGGCGTCGCTGGCGGCGGCGTTGATGCTGCCGTCGGGATAGAGGATCAGGCGCTCGGCCGTCTTCGCCTTCTGGATCGCGCCCCGCGACAGGCCGACATGGGCGGCGTACTGGCGCTCGCTCATGCCCTGCATCGGCGGCTCCGATTATCATTCAAGATCATGCGCTTGTCGAGTTGATAAGCGCTGCGGAGAGAGCGAACGTCACTCCAGCGAAGCGATGCAACTCACCAAGGAGCCACCACGATGACCACGCGCCTGA
Source organism: Paracoccus jeotgali (assembly GCF_002865605.1). Lineage (NCBI taxonomy): Bacteria > Pseudomonadati > Pseudomonadota > Alphaproteobacteria > Rhodobacterales > Paracoccaceae > Paracoccus > Paracoccus jeotgali. The sequence continues at coordinate 826,263 of NZ_CP025583.1, read as the reverse complement.
ACCCGATCACCACCCCGCGCCACGAACTCCGCGCCGAGAAGGCGCGCCGGAACAAGGAAGCCGCGCTCGCGGCCTTCATCGGCAAGAAGGCCGAGATCGACGAGATGCTCGCCCGCCTGCAGGCACTCAGCGACGACCATTTCAACTGCGCCCCCGACGAGGCGGGCTGGGCCATGGTCGGTACCCTCGAACACTACGCCAGCCTCCTGAAGCGCATCACCGACAGCGCCTTCGGCGAGGGCGAACACGCCCGCTGATCTCCGGCGCTGCCGGAACTCCCGCCGCGCGCCCCGCGCGGCTCGTGGTCGTAGAAGGCGCCGCATGACGCGGACCCGAATACGGAGACGACCCCATGACCAAGCTTTCCGACACCCAAGCCATCATCCTCAGCTCTGCCGCACGGCGCGAGGACCGCAGCGCCCTGCCGCTGCCCGAAAGCCTGCGCGGCGGCGCTGCCGCCAAGGTGGTCGGCGCGATGCTCGCCAAGGGCTTCCTGCAGGAGGCCGACGCGGACATGCGCAAGGGCGAACCCGTCTGGCGCGAGACCGGTGACGGCCACGGCGTCACGCTGGTCGCCACCGACGCAGGCCTCGCCGCCATCGGGATTGAGTCCGAGGACGCGAACACCGCGCCTGCGGGCGCGACGGACGTGCCGAGCGAACAGCCCGCGCCGAACACCCCCACTGAACCAAAACCCGCGCCCAAGGCGCGCACGCCCCGCGAGGGCACCAAGCAGGCCACGCTGATCGCCATGCTGCGCGCGCCGGACGGCGCGACCATCGAGGAGATCATGGCCGCGACGGGCTGGCAGTCTCACACGGTGCGCGGCGCGATGGCCGGGGCGCTGAAGAAGAAACTCGGGCTCGAGGTGACCTCGGAGAAGGTCGAGAGCCGGGGGCGCGTTTACAAACTCCCCGCTGCCTGACGCGCCGGACGCCGACAAGTCGATGGCCGCCGTCCCGCCGGGGCGGCGGTCGATCATTTGGCGGTCCGCATCCGGATCGCCTCGAACACCCGCCTCAAGGCGAAGGAACGCGCTATCGACACGATAGTGAAGATGGCGCCCATCTTCAGGTTCTGCGCCAGCGTCGTGTGCAGGCCGAAGATCGGGAAGATCAGGATCTGCGTCATGACCGCGACGCCGTAGCCGACGATCACGTTGGCGACGAACTCGACCAGAGACATGAAGCGTGACTGCTTCATGCGGCGGACTTGCGCTTTCGCGCGGGTTCGGGGGCTGCGTCCTTTGCTGGCGCATCGGCCGGGGCATCGGCGTCGTCGCCCAGCCGCTCGGTTCTCACCTCAGCGAAGGTCCGTCCATCGCCATCGAGGATCGCGTCGCGCCCGGTCTCGGCCTGCCAGCGTTCCACCGCGACATCGACATAGGCCGGGCTGATTTCCATCGCGAAGACGCGGCGGCCATTGGCTTCGCCCGCCATGATCTGTGAGCCCGAGCCGGAGAACGGTTCGTAGCAGAGGCCGCCGCGCGCCACATGTTGGCGCATCGGGATGCCGAAGGCGTCGAGCGGCTTCGGCGTCGGGTGGTCGGGGCGCTCGTCCTTGGCGAAGGACGGCATCTCCCAGGTCGAGGGCAGCGTCTGCTCGGCCACCTTCGGCGGGCGGTTCGGACGGCGCCAGCCCATGAAGCAGGGCTCGTGCTTCCAGAGGTAGTGCGAGCGGGTCAGAACCCCGCGGTCCTTCACCCAGATGATCTGCTGATGGACGAAGGCCCCGGCCTTTTCCCAGCAGGCCTCCAGCATCGCCTGGCGGCGCGAAGCGTGCCAGCAGTACCAGGCGGCATCCTCGGTGATCGCCTCGGCGACAGCGGCCGCGATGAAGCCGTCGTAAAGCTCGGCCCCCTGCGAACTGTCATCCCAGGTCGTGCCGTAGGACGCAGACCAGTCCTTGTTGCGGGTCGGATGGTTCGAGCCGTCGTAATCCACAAGATACGGCGGGTCGGTGGCGAACAGGATCGCCCGCTCGCCATTCATCAGGCGGCGCACATCGGAAACGCTGGTGCTGTCGCCGCAAAGCAGTCGGTGATCGCCGAGGATCCACAGGTCGCCCGTTCGCGATGCCGGATTGCGCGGCGGCTCGGGAATGGTCACCGGCGGCACGGAGCCCCCGGCGCCACCTTCTTCACCGTCGTCTTCCGCGACGTAGGCCAGCAGCTTGTCCAACTCGCCGTCGGAGAAACCGACCAGCGACAGGTCGAAATCCTCGGCCAGCAGGTCGTTCAGTTCGGCCGACAGCAGCGCCTCGTCCCACGTTCCGAGTTCGGTCAGCTTGTTGTCCGCAATCCGGTATGCCCGCCGCTGCGCTTCGGTTAGGTGCCCCAGCACGATGACCGGTGCTTCGGTCAGACCCAGCTGCGTTGCCGCCAGCACCCGGCCATGACCCGCAATCAGTTCACCATCCTCGGCCACCAGGCACGGCACGGTCCAGCCGAACTCAGCCATGCTGGCAGCGATCTTCGCGACCTGGTCCGCGCCATGCGCCTTGGCATTGCGGGCATAGGGCTGGAGCTTGGCCAGCGGCCACATCTCGATCCGATCCGGGGCAAAACTCAGCGTCATCGTCGGGTCATTCCTCGGATCAGGATGGATACCCCTGGCTTCCGGACTCCGGGGTCCAGACTGGACTCCACGCGGGGTCCAGCGGCCACTAGGGGTGTCCAGCTTCAAGGGTTTGAATTTGCAGTGTTTCCGGCGGGTTCAGGCGGCGCTGGCTTCCGGGTGGCTTCCCAAAAATCGAGGCCACTCGCTGGCGATGTCCCGCGCTTCGCCCGCCAGCATACGAATATCGCCCAGAAGGAACCGGAAACTGCCGTGGGCTGGACCCCGGCCGGACCCTCGCTGGATACCGGGGTCCAGAAGGCCCCAGTCAACGCAAAGGGGAGAGCGAGCTTTCCAGCGCACTCTCCCCATCTTGCCTTCGGAATAGCATGGATCTGTTGCAGATGTCGAAGGAAAAAGTGTTGCAACACATTGGAGTCACTGCGCATTCAGCCGCGCAGCGATCTTGGTCAGGGCCAGTTGCCAGCGCCGCCACGCGGTCGTGCGGTCGCAGCCCAGCTCGCCGCTGATCTGCTTCCACGGCACGCGGGCCGCGCGCGACCAGACCAGCTTGCGTTCCGCCTCCTCGATCCAGAGCACCCAGTCGAATGTCTGCTCGAGCCGGGTGATCGCGGCGGCCGAGGGCCAGACCCGCATCGGCTGCGGCTCCATCGCCGCGATCTCGCGGCTGGTCCGCACGATGTCGGGCCAGGTGTTGAAGTAGCCCTGCGCCTTGACCGGCGGCAGCTTGCGCAGGGTGCGGAACGCCTCCTCGAAATGATCGGCGACGCAGTCGGCGGTCCATTCGCGATCAGCCATGGCGCGCCTCCCTGTCGGACGGGCGCGGTCCGTAGAGCTTCTCGCCCAGCTGGCGTACCAGTTCACGCTCGGGCCAGGTGAGGCGGTCGTCATCGGCAGAGACCGCGAGGACGCCCTGTTCCCGCCAGCCCTCGCGCTTGACTTGCTCGGGATCCCGGCGCCGACCGCCGTAGCCGTGGGGATGCCATCTCATGCGACACCTCCGTTCGTCTCGATCGCCCAGAGCAGGAGCGCGATGGCGTCGGCCTCGTTGTCGTCGACCGGGCTGAAGCCGCGGGCGCGGACGGCGGCGACCATGGCGGCCTTGTCGGCGTTGCCCTTGCCTGCGGCATGACGCTTGATCGTGCCGACCGGGACGCCCTCGTAGGGCACGCCGCGCAGCTCGGCCCACGAGGTCAGGGTTGCCATCAGCCCGCCGTAGATGTGGGCCGCGTCGGTGCCAGCGTGGCGGCGGACTTCCTCGAACCAGATGGCGGCGACAGGACCGGAGAGCCGGTCGATCTCGGTCAGCCAGTTGGTGAAGCGCAGATAGCGCATGCCGCCGCCGTCGAAGCGGCCGGGGCGCAGCGAGACGGTGCCGCTGGTGATCAGACCGTCGTGGCCGCGGATCGCCCAGCCGGTCGAGGTGCCGAGGTCGAGCGCGAGGATGCAGCGGTTGCGGGGGGCGTCGAGCGGCAGCGATTCAAACCTTGCGCCGTCGCAATTCGGGATCAGAGTCGGCTGAGCCATGATGGGTCTCCTTTGCCGGTGGCCTGTGGTGGTGGAAGACGACGGCGGTCTGGTGCTTGGCGGTACGGGGCCGCCGTCGTCGGATCGGGAAGCGCAAGGGAGCGTCACGGCGGCGCGCGCGGCTGGCCCAGACGTATGGGAGGAGTGGCCAACCCTGCGGGGTGGCCCTCCCATACGTAGTATGGGGGTTTGACACCTAACTGTTCCGGGGAGAACAAGTGGCTGAAATCATTGCGGAATAAGACTTCATGAAGTCTTCGGGCATGAGTGAGGGACCTAACTCTTATTTGCCCGTAACCCGTTGATTTCGTTGAGTGCACAGTTGGCGCTGTCATATGAGTCAGGCCTCACTCATATGAGTTAGGTCGTCCTCGAGCCCCTCCGGGTAGACCCAGACGGCGGGGTTTTCGACCTGCAGGCAGAGCCCGGATTGGGGGCACTTGAAGTGGCTGGGCAGGACCGGACGGGCGCTTGTGGTGACCTCGCCGGTGTCCGGATCGACATCCTCGACAGGCGCGCCGAACTGCATGCCCTCGACGCAGAGATAGCCGAACCGCGACCGGGTGATGGGGAAGCCGAACCCCGAGGGGTCGCGCAGGAACTTCACGAAGCCCTTGGTCGCCAGCACGCTGAGGCGCTCGCGGATGGTGTGCTTGCTGCCCAGACCGCCACGGTTCTCGAAGGTCTCGGCGAACTGCATGGCGGTGTAGAGGCGCTCGCTCGCCGCCTCATCCAGCAGCATGCCGAGGATGACATCGTGCTTGCGCAGCCGCTCGGCATCGAGCTTGGCGCCAACCTCCTTGCGCACCAGGCGCTCGTTCATCGGGTTCAGCTCGACCCATTCGCCCTTCACCTTGTCGATCAGCTTGCCCGGCAGCGCGGGGCCGTTCCGCAGTTCGATTTCCAGCCTGCGGACGGTGCTGTCCTCGTCGGGCCGGTGCATGAGCAGCCCGGAGGTGTAGAAGCCGCGCAGCGCGCTAGCGCCGGAGAGCGCGAGGAAGGGATCGTCCTTGACCTGGTGCTTGCTGGCCTTGCGGGTGTGGTGAGCGAGGATGACGCCCGCGTCCGGATTGACCGCCTCGCGCAGTAGCTCCACCCGGTCCTTCAGGAAGAACATCATGGCGGTGTTGTCGTTCTCGCCGCCGCCGTCTGGTCCACCGTCGAAGAGGTTCCGGATCGGGTCGATGACGATGATGTCGGGCGGCGCGTCGGGGAATGCGACCCGGATCGCCTCGGCCACGCGGGCGACGCCCTCGGCGTCGAGCAGCAGCTTCAGCTTCGGGGTGGCGATGAAGGTGTCGCGCGCGGCGGCGATCACGGTGGCGGGCAGCGCGATCTGCTGCATGCGCTCGCGCAGATAGTGATACTGGATCTCGGCTTGAAGGTAGAACACGCGCAGCGGCCGGGGCGGCGTGAAGCCGAGGAAGGGCACGCCTGCCGCCATGTGCACGAGCCAGGAGATCAGGAAGTCGCTCTTGCCGACCTTGGGCGCGCCGCCCAGCACCAGGAGCCCGCCAGGTGTCAGCACGCGGGGGCCGATGATGTCCTCCGGCATCGGACTGGTGTCGTCGAGCAGCGCGCCGAGGCTGAATGTCGGCAGCGGGCTGGCCGGAGCATCGATGTGGGCTGCGCGCAGGAGCGGCGGACCGTTGCGCTTCACATGCAGCGCCCAGAGCCGTTCGGACTCGGCCTTCAGCCGATCAAGCGGCCAGGACGGGCGCAGCATGGCGGCGTTGTAGCCGCAGATCGCCTCCCAGCCCGCGAACGGGTCGAGGCGACCCTCGTGCACGAGGCGCACGTAATGGCCGATGGCGGCGCTGGCCCCCTGGAACCGGGACCAGTCGTCAACCGCGCCTTCGCGCACCGGCGTCGTGAGCACCGCGTCGATGCCGGGCTTCGCGGTCGGCGCGGCAACGTGGCTCTCGAAGCCCACACCGGGCAGCGGCGGCATCTCGGCGACCTTCTCGGCGAAGTCCGCAAGGTCGACTTCGACGTCACGCTGTTCGCGGATCTGCACGAGGCGCTGGTGGCCGTGCTTGTGATAGACGGTGCCGGGCACCCGGATCGGCTGGTGCGCCGAGCGGAAATGCGTGTCGCCGCCGACCTTCACGGCGATCTCGCCGCGCAGGCGGCAGAGGGTGGTCAGATCTTCGCCCTCGGCGGGTTCGGTCAGTTTCCACCAGACATGGAGCTTGGCCGCACCCTCGGGCGTCCGCCCGCCGCTCTCGATGATCAGCGTGGGCGCGCCTAGGTGGCGGGTGACATGGTCGAGCTTGGCCGGGATATCGCCCGCGTCGAGATCGACGACGATGGCCTGCATCTGCAGCACGTCGGCGGCGCGTGCCTGGCCCTGTTCCTCGACCGTGCCGGGGATGACATAGACGGCGGCACCCTCGCGGTTCGCCCATCCGGCGAAGGTTGCGAGTTTCTCGGGCGCGCTGTCGTCGCCCGGGATCCAGATGTTGTGCGGCTTGCCGTCCCGGCCCTGACCCTTGTCGACGAAGCCGCGTAGCGGGATCAGCCCCTCGCACCAGCTGAACACGGTGTCGAGGAACACGGCGATCTGCTCGGGATCAGGGTCGCAGCCGAAGGGGTTCTCGGACGGCGGCCCGTCGTTGAAGTCCATCCACGGGTTGAAGTGCAGGATGCCGTCGTCGCTCATGCCGGCAGCCCCCAGCAGCGCTCGGCCCACGGGCAGAAGCGGCATTCGAAGAAGTCGGGCGTGGTGGCGATGCGCGGCAGCAACTCGCCCGCGTCGGTCGCCTGCAGGATCCGCACGCCCCGGTCGGACATGCGCTGCGCGAGATCGGCGTCGAAGGGCACCAGTTCGTGGTGCATCTCGGCCGTGTCCTTGTTGATCGCGGTGAACACGGCAGGCGCGGCCGAGATGCCGGGGACTGTCCCTTCCATGTAGGCCTGATAGAGCGCGATCTGGGCGGCGTAGACCGGCTTGGATTTCGTCACGCCGTCCTTGACGCAGGCACGCCAGTTCTTGGCGTTCATGGTCTTGCATTCCCAGAGAGCGGGAACGGCCAGCTCGAAGCCTTCGGGCCCCGCAGCGATGATGCCGTCGACATGACCGCGGATGCGCCCGCCCACGACGGAGAACCCGAACTGGCCGCCATCGGGCCGGTTGCCCTTGCGGGTATAGAGGTCGAAGCCCGCGCCGCGCAGCCAGGCGACGGCCAGATCCTCGAGCGCATGGCCGATGGCGAAGATGCGCAGCGACTGGCCCGAGAAGTCCTGGCCCTCGTCCTTCGGCGTCGCCGTGAACTCGAACTGCAGCGCCCGCTCGCAGGCATGGCCGAGGCGCGAGCCGCCGAGGTAGTCGCGGGGCGGCCGCATGGCCTGATCGGCGGTGAGCGCCTGATCGACGGCGGCGTTGACCCGGTCAGCGAAGCTGGGGCGGCGGTTATAGTCCAGCATGCTGTCCTCCCTCGTAGCTGCGGTGGGCGAGCCCGTGGCAGGTCGAGCAGAGCCATTCGACCGAGAGCGGCGCGTCATAGTCGTGGTGATGCGCTTCGAGGTCGGTCACGCAGCCACATCGCTGACACCAGACCGGCACGACGATCCGACAAGCCTTGACGGCACGCCTGACGATGCTGTGGGCCCGATATTTCTCGGCGTGGCGCAGGCGATAGCGACGCTGCGCCTCCCGATGCTTCTCGGGATTGCGGAAGTTCTGCGCATAGGCACGCTGGTATTCCCGGCGGCAATCCCGGCACCAGGTCTGCCGACCATCGGGACTGAGCCGGCGGCGTCCGAACTCGCAGACGTCCTTCTTGACGCCGCATTTCGTGCAGAGCTTGGTCAAAACGGCACCTCCGGCGTCTGCGCCCGGGCGATGTCGGACATGGCCTCGCGGAAGCCCTCGACGGCTTCCTCGATCAGCGCGCGCACCTGCGCCTCGGTCAGATCGGCAAGCGGGGTGGCCCAGCCGATCTCGTCCATCAGCAGGGCGACGCGCTTCATGGTGGCGGTGATCGCGGCGCGCTCTTCCTCGGTCAGGTCAACCATGGCGAAACGCTCCCGCGCCAAGCGCGTCCAGAAGGACTGGCAGGGCATCGAGCAGAACCAGACCGATGGCCGGGGCCGCCTCATTCGGTGCGGATCGAACCAGCCAAAACCACGGGTGGGTTGCCGGCAGACAGCACAGAGCCTTCCACGCGGATGCCAGAGCCGCCGCCGGTCCTCGGCCGTGATGGGGGTGGAGGAGGTCATGGATCATGCCGCCCTCCGTTCGGGGCTGGCCGAGTTGTCGATCAACTGGCGGATAGCGCGCTTGTTGAAGCCGAAGGTCATCAGCGCCGAGGCGCGGTAGCGCGTCAGGCCGAAGTCATGCCGGCACTCGGGCGGCAGGTACTGCAGCTGCTTCTCGGTCGGCGGCTGGCGCAGCCAGGACCGGGTCTTGAAGGCGCTCTCGTCGGTCTCGTGGGTGTTCAGCCAGTCGTCTGCCTGCGCGAGGCAGACCGTGCGCTCGCCGACACCCAACAGGTGGGGGCGTTCGCCCTTCGCCCCGCCGATGGCGTACCAAACCCCGTCCAGCCAGAAGATGCCGCCCCAGGCCGCGAAGCCCGTGGCCATCAACGCGTCGTCCGTGCCGTAGAGGTCGACCCACGCGAAGCTGGACCGCTTCAGCAGGTCGATCTCGGTCATCATGAAGCCCGACAGCGGCGCAGCTTCGCCGCCTTCGCCCGCATCCAGATCCTCGCGCGGGAACGCCTCGCCACAGAGCGGGCATTCGGTGGCGGCCAGCGGGATCTCCGCCTCGCAGGCAGGACAGGCCTTTGTCGGCGCCGCGCCGGTCTCGGTCTTGCCGTCGAGATCGACATCCTGTTCCAGCGTGCCGTGGATCAGGCTGGAGGTGCCGAAATCCAGCACGACGCAGTCGGTCTTGACGATGCCGGGGTGTTCCTCGGGGTCGACGGTGCGCAGGCCGCGGCCGACCATCTGGATCATGGTGGACTTGTAGGAGCTGGGGCGCAGCAGCACGACGCAGGAGGTGGGCGGGTGATCCCAGCCCTCGGTCAGAACCGCCACGTTGACCACAACGCGGATGCCGCCCGACGCGTAGTCGGCGAGGATCGCCTTGCGGGTCTCGGCCGCCAGATCGCCGTGGATCAGCGCGGCGGAAACGCCCGCCGCCCTGAAGGCGTCGGTAACGTGTTCGGCATGCGCGACGGTCGAGCAGAACACCACGGTCTGCCGGTCGCCAGCCTTCTCCTTCCAGTGCCGGATCACCTCGTCGGTGACGGGGGCGCGGTCCATGATGCCCGCCACCTCCGCCATGTCGAAATCAGACATGGTCTTGCGGACCGAGCGCAGCTCGTCCTGGACGCCCACGTCGATGACGAAGGTGCGTGGCGGCACTAGGTGCCCCGAGGCGATCAGCTCGCCCAGCCGCACCTGATCGGCGACATTGTCGAAGACCTCGCGCAGACCCTTCCTGTCGCCCCGGTTCGGGGTGGCGGTGACCCCGAAGATCCGGGCGTCGGGATTGGCCTCGCGCACCCGGTCGATGATGCGGCGGTAGCTGTCGGCGACGGCATGGTGCGCCTCGTCGACGACCAGCAGGTCAAGGCGCGGCATGTCGGCGAGGTTAGAGGCGCGCGCCAGCGTCGGCACCATGGCGAAGGCGACCTGGCCACCCCAGGACTTCTCGGTGGCGTCGATGACCGAGGTGGCGACGCCCGGCACCACGCGCTGGAACTTGGCGCGGTTCTGCGCCGTTAGCTCGTCGCGATGGGCGAGCACGCAGGCCTTGGCGCCGTCGCCGATCATCTCGCCGGTGACCGCCGAGAGCATGATGGTCTTGCCCGCACCGGTGGGCGCCACACCCAGCGTATTGCCGCGGGAGGCGAGCGCAGCCACGCTGCGCTCGACGAAGGTCTTCTGGCGGGGGCGCAGGCGCATGGCCGGTCTCCCCCTTACTGCGCCCAGCTCGGCCGACCGGCGTTGCCGGGGGCGGACGCGGGCTGGCTGGGCTGGGTGGCCGTGGTGGGCTGCTGCGGGGCGTGGCCCTGGGCCGGGGCGGCGGTGAACTGAGGCGCGACCGTGCCCATCAGCGCGGCGTAGTCGCGGTGATCGGGCGTGACCGCGGCGCGGATCTCGTTCTTGTCCTCGCCGTTGGTGTCGGTGCCGATGTCGATGCGGGCGATGAACTCGACCCCGTCGAGATCGCCGAAGCCGTTGATGCGGCGGCGCGCCTGCGCCTCGGGCGAGTTGTCCTTGTCGGACACGCCGCGCGCCGAGTTGAGGATGCCGCGGATCAGGCCGCGCCCCATGTTCGCCCAGTCGGGGCCCTTGGGGCTGTAGAGGCCAATCAGCGACCAGACCTTGCGCCGGGCATAGGGACCCTCGACCACCGTGTATTCGGCGTCGAGATAGACGGCGCCTGTGGCGGCGCGGCGCGCCCAGCCACCGGTCCAGCCCTGCGAGGGGTCGTCGAAGCCGCCCGGGCGCAGGGTGAGCCGCACCTTGGCGAGCGTGCCTTTCGGGATGACGTTGGTGTTGGATTGAGCGGAGTTGAAGTCGTTCCAGGGTCCGGACATTGCGCGGCTCCTTTCAGGTTGAGGATGGGACGCGCAGCGGCGTCAGAGGAGAAAAGCCACCCCGGCGACCGGATCGGGACACGGGGCATGGCGAGATGCGCTCAGCCATGGCCAGACTCCTGCGCGGGCGCGGGATCGGCCGGGGTCACCGGCGGCCAGGTCAGGCGTTCGGAGGCTGGCGCCGCGGGGCGCTGGATCTTCTCCATCAGCCGGCCGAGATGCGGCGGCTCGACCCTGTCGAGGCGACCGGAGCGGTCCTTGGCCGGATAGCCCCAGGGGTTCAGCGTCTGGCAGACGAAGGCGCGCTGCGGCTGGCCGCCCGGGTCCGGGATGTCGGCCATGGTGATGACCTGGTCGACGATCCCGGGCAGTTCGAGCCCGGTCTTCGAGCCGTCGATCTGCGGCTGGAAGACCTTGCGATTGAAGTCGTCGAGCCGCTCGTCGAGGATGCCCACGAACCAGACATGCTTGCCGCGCGTGTGCTGCAGGTGGGTCAACCAGCCGATCATCTCGCGGCCATGCAGACCGTAGGCGCCACGGATGTCGGGCTTGCCGGTTTTCTCGGAGAATGCCTCGGGCTGGCCGCGGCACCACTGGAAACAGAGCCGCCCGGCCACGGTGATCGAATCGATGAAGACGGTCTCGTATTTGCCGATCACGGCCGGGTCGCCGTAGCGCCCGCAGACCTCGTCGAAATGCGCCTGGCTGTAGGGCTGGTCCTCGCGCAGCGCCGGGTTCGGCCCGCCGATGAACACCGCGAAGTCGCGGCATTCCTTCCAGGTGCGCGGCCGGAGCGTGTCGATCTCCAGCCCCTCGACCGCCAGATCCCCGGCCTCGAGGTCGAGGAAGAGCGTGGTCGAGGCGTTCAGCGTCCAAAGCAGGCTGGTCTTGCCGATGCCGGACCGGCCGAAGATGACGCCCTTGATGCCCTTGCGTTGCGCGAGCCGTTCGTCGGCACCGATGATGGGAAGGGCCATCACTGGCCCTCCTTCTTCATCACCGCCGTGGCGGCGCGATCTGCGCCGATGCACCCCGCCTCGCGGGCGAGCTTGTAGAGCCGCTTCAGCGCGTCGGCGCGTCGGTAGGCGGCCGAGCTCTCGCGCTCCGCCTCCACGATCGCGAAGGCGATCTCGTCGACGGTGGCCTCGACGACCGGCAGCGGCTCGCGGGGCTCGTCGCTGGGGCGCTGGGGGAAGACGATGGTTTCGGGGAGGTCTTCAAGGGCGTAACTCGCCTTGCGAAGACGGGTGATGTCGTCCGGCTGGTCCGGCATGGCGGTTCTCCGTGGGATGATGTGATCGAGGAGGCGCATCACGCGGCCTCGCGGACGTCGGGCGCGGGCTCGGCGACGTAGATCGCCAAGAGCGGCGTCCCGTCGGCATGGGCGCCGGCGTCCTCGATCTGATAGTTACGGTTGGGCTCGCAGACCTCGGTCAGCTCCCAGCGGCGATAGAGCCCCGGAAGACGCCTGAAATCCTCGAGCGACAGATCGGCAGTGCGGTTCATGCGTGTCTGCTTTCGGTTGGAGGGAAGGCGCTCGGGGCGCTCGAATGGGAAAAGCCACCGGCGGGACCGGATCGGGACATCGGTTCAGGGGATTTCCTCGAGGGCGTCGTGCAGCCGGCGCATGGCGCGCTGGTAGCGCTTGCGGGCGGCGGCCTCGGTCAGGCCCAGTTCCACGGCGACCTCGGCTTGCGAGAAACCCTCGATCGCCACGCGGATCACCAGCAGGGCGTCATCGCCGAGCAACTTCCGCACGGTGCCGTTCAGCCGTGCGTACCCGGCCGCGCCGATCCCGCTGTCACCGCTGTCCGCCACCTCGTCGGGGTCGGCGCCGTCGGCGAGATGTTCGCGCGCCTGGTCGCGCTGGCGGGCGCGGATCATGTCGCGCTCCACGTTGCGCAGCACCGTGGCCGCGATCCAGTTGACGCGCCCGAGGTCGAGGCTGCGGACTGCCTCGGTGGTGCGCGCCAGAACGTCGGACGCGACCTCGTCGGCGGTGCCGAGCCGGCGCCAGATCGACCGGCGCCGGATGGCGTCGAGGCCGGGCCAGAGCGCCAGCAATAGCATAGTCAGCGCGCAGTCGGACACGAGGCCGTCGCCCTGCGCCGCCCTGACGAGCGCGGAGAGGATCACGTTCTTCCGGGCCGGATCGCCGGTCTTGCGATGCAGCCCGTCCAGCAGGGCCGCCGGATCCCGGAACGGCGCGAGGGCGGCCTGTTCACGCCGGACGGCGTCGAAACTGCGCTGGAAGTGAAGGTTGGAAGAAGAATGCATGAGGTGATCACGGATCTCGTGCCACGCGATAGACATCGGACGCCTGCCTTGCGGCCAGGCGTCCGGCGCCTTCTCGTGGCCAGGTCAGGACGTCGCGCGTCTCTGCGATTTCAGGGGGTTGGGTGAATGCGCGCGTCAGCGCGCGGGCGCGGTCGCGTGGTTCAGCGTGCCGCAGCCGCGGCAGGTGGCCTGCACCGGGAAGCCCACGAGATACTCGTGCCCCCGCGCGAAGCGCAGGTGCATGCGGCAGTCCTGGCAGACGCCGAGCAGCTTGTCACAGCGCGTGCAGCGCCATTCCGAGTTGAGGGTGGTGGGCTTGGTCTTCGCGGCGCCGGTCCAGCTCGTCTGGGCTGCCTGGCGCGAGGGGAAGGGAGTCGGCATCGGGGTGCTCCTCTGACTGAGTGAGCACCCCTAGTGACGGCCCGAATCGGAGATGGTCAGACCCCCCAAAGGGAGATCAAACGGAGATGGGTTCCTCGCACAGGGCCCAGTGGCCATGCCGGGGCGAATACAGGTACCGGTTGTTCACCTCACCCCATTCATCGCCAAACAACTGAGGGAGCTGGGAAAACCCGGCGTAATTCTTCAGCACAGCGAGCTTCACGTCGCCTTCCCGATCACGGTGCGCGATGTAGAGACGCTCGAACAGCTTCACTTTTTTCGCGCCGGTGACGATCCACGGATCCTGACCGGGCACGGTGATCTGAGCGGCACCATCGTCTTGCCTGCGGAAGTGTACAGCGGCACCCCGCGCAGCCGGATCGATCGCAGCCTCATAAGAGGAACGGACCGCATCCGCGTCGATCATGCCGGTATCGGCATCGACGTGATCCCTGAGGCTCAGGACGACATGGCAACCGAAATAGGGAAACCGAACGTCCTGCGGCACGAAGACGATCCCGCGAATGCGGTTGCCTTCACCCCGGACGAGGCGGTCGGACGCCTCGAGCACTTTGTCGACCGATGCCGCCCGAGCGAGGTAGATCGGCGCTTCGGCCAGACCGATGGTTGCGACACCCAACTGATGGAGATGATCGGCGAGTTCGCGCACGCGACCTTTCAGGCCCATCGGCTTGAGCAAGTCGCGCAGCGCGTCTCGCAGGTAATCGAAACGGATCTCGTACTCGGAGACATCCTCTGCCGGGACCGTCGACCCCGTTCCGCCTTCGACCAGTGTCAGCGTGGCCTCGTCGCTCGTGCCGTCGCGCTCGACGTTGTGAACGACTTCGCCAAGCTCATCGTCCTCGAACAGGATGACATCCGACCATCCCTTGCGTGTCAGGAAACCGGCGCCGGTCAACTCGTCGGCCGCGACACCAAGTTCATCGAGGTTCTGGCCGGACGCCTTCTCGGACGCGAGGTCGTAGAGCGTCAACAGCTGCGGAAGCTTCTCCTTGCGCTGCGGCTTCGAAAGGTCGCCGATGCGTTCCAGTACTCCCCAGGCTTCGAGGAGATCGTAGCCCAGCTCTCGCTTGGCGGGATCCCGTTCGCTCTGGATGTTCGACTTGTTCCTTCCGAAGACGTCGAACTGAAGGACACCCTTTCGCCCGCGCCCGTCCACATGCTCGATCCGGAAGCGGACCTTCGTGACATAGCCGCCGCCCGCTTTCGGGATGATCGCCCCGAAGACGCTCCTCGCAATCGCGTCGATGTCGTCCTCCGGCGCGACACTGAGGGTCACCTTCCGAGACCAGTCGCCCAGCGCGACCTGAACTTCAATGACGCCCGCCTTCTTGACCCGATGTGCTTCTTCATCGGGTATCGGCAGCTTGAGCGAGTTTCGGAAGCGAGAGAGGTTGTAAGTCTTCTGGGTCAGGGGCTTGTTCGAAATGTCGTGCTTCAGAGTATCCGCGGCGAACAGATTGGCGACGATCTTGCGTTCCACCCTGTCGCGCGAACACACCTCGATCCGTCGCCGGGCATGTGAATAGACCAGCAGCATTTCATCAGGTGGGCGGAAATAGAGCAGCTTCGTCGACTTGTCGGGCTGGACAGTTTTCTGGCTTGCATAGGCGCCGAAGAAGGTGACAGCCAGCAAGACATCCTGACTCTCACCGTTTTCGGCGGGTAGGTCGACAGCCTCCACTTTGCAGCCATCGTCATGCTGCAGGCGCTCGGCGATTTCCATAGAGAGCGCATTATGGTCGACCCCCGCGGCGGCGAGGGGAATCGAGGCATCGATTGACCACGCCTCGTATAGCGTTCCGTGCTCGCGGTAGACCCGCACCTGCATCGCACGCTCAGCGGCTTCGAACAGTGCTATGGCATGGAGGTAAGCCCAAAGGCTTCTGGCGACCGCGTCGCGCTGCCCCTTCAACCCTTCCTTCGCAGCGAACCGCGGGTCTTCGGCAAGCCGACGCAGCATCGCATCAGGCGTCTTGTCGGTCATCAGCATGACGCGACGGGCCTCGATCTCGATCAGGTTAATTCTGTCGCTCTTCAGAGCCTTCAGAGCTTCCGCCATGCTTTCGGTACGGACTTGATCTTCAGCATGGGCGGGCACAGCGGCCATTGCATCGCTTAGGAATACCGAAAACTGCGAATGCGAAAGAAATTCGCTGATCAACTGGATTGGAGATTCAATAAACAGGCGCGAAAGCTCCGGCGCCCCGCGAAACAATGCCCTTGCCACCTGGCCCTCCTACTTGCTGCCCTCACTACACTTTGCGGAACGCCAGTCTGACGATTCAATCGAACAAAACAAGACCGAAGCGCAACCTGAAGCGGCAGGAGCGCCCAACATGATCGTTCATGGGGTGATGTCCCGTTCCTGACTGCCGAGTGGCTTTTGATCGGTAAGTACCACCGAACATGGCCACCGAGACATGAAACGCCCGAACCCGCTCCCTCCCGACCAGATGACGCCCGCCGAGCGCCGCGCCGAGCTGTGCGGCCTGCTGGCGCTCGGGCTGGTTCGGTTGCGGATGCGGGAGGCCCGCGAAGTATCTGACGATACTGGAGAACGTTGCCTACACTATCCGCCCGACCAATGCCGTCATGCAACTCCAACGCACCGGAGAAATGCATGAACAAGCCCGATCCCATCCCCGCGCGCCTGGCCGCGCTCAAGACCACGCCGACGCCCGACCTGAAGCAACAGTGGCGCGACCTGTTCGACAGCGAGCCGCCGCCCTTCAACCGCCGCTACCTCGAGTCCCGCCTGGCCTACCGCATCCAGGAACTCGCCTATGGCGGGCTGAAGCCCGAAACGATACGGCGTCTGGAACGGCTGGGCGAGGAACTGGACGGCGGCGACCGATCCAAGCGCAGTGTCCGCCTCGACCGTGACCGCCCGATCACCGGCACGCGGCTGTTGCGCGAATGGCAGGGTGTCGAGCAGATCGTCACTGTCACTGCCGACGGCTTCGAATGGCAGGGGCGGCCGTACAAGTCGCTGTCCGCGATCGCCCGCGCGATCACCGGCACGCGCTGGAACGGCTGGGTCTTCTTCGGGCTCAAGAACCACAGGGGGCGGACATGACGAAGGCGCCCGAAAAATCGAGGGTCGTCCGCAAGCTGCGCTGTGCGGTCTACACCCGGAAATCCTCCGAAGAAGGGCTGGAGCAGGAATTCAACAGCCTCCATGCCCAGAGGGAGGCCTGCGAGGCGTACATCGCCAGCCAGCGCTCCGAGGGCTGGGTGCTGGTCCGCGATCAGTATGACGATGGCGGCATCTCGGGCGGGACGCTGGAGCGCCCCGGATTGAAGCGGCTGCTGGAGGATATCGAGGACGGGCTCGTCGACGTGGTCGTCGTCTACAAGATCGACCGGCTCAGCCGCTCGCTGGCGGATTTCGCCAAGCTGGTCGAGGTGTTCGACCGGAACGGCGTGACATTCGTCTCCGTGACGCAGTCCTTCAACACGACCACCTCCATGGGCAGGCTGACGCTAAACATCCTGCTCTCGTTCGCCCAGTTCGAGCGCGAGGTTACCGCCGAGCGCATCCGCGACAAGGTCGCGGCCTCTCGCAAGAAGGGGATGTGGATGGGCGGGGTGCCGCCCTACGGCTATCGCGTCGAGAACCGCAAGCTGGTCATCGACGACGAGCGCGCCGACCACGTCCGCTGGATCTTCGCCCGGTTCGTCGAGATCGGCTCCGCCACGGAGCTTGCGCGGGAGGTCGGCACTCTCGGCATCCGGACGCAGCGCGGCAACCGGATCGACAAGAAATACATCTACCGCATGCTCAGCAACCGCGCCTACATCGGCGAGGCGGTGCACAAGGGCGAGAGCTATCCCGGCGAGCATGACGCCATCATCGACCGCGAGACGTGGGACCGCGTCCACGCCATTCTGCACGAAAGCCCCCGCAAGCGCGCTGCCCGAACTCGCGCCGACACACCCGCGCTGCTGAAGGGGCTGCTGTTCGGGCCCGATGGCGCGGCCTTCTCGCCAACGCACACCCGCAAGGGCGACAGGCTTTACCGCTACTACGTCAGCCAGACCGTCCTGAAGCACGGGGCCGGATCATGCCCGGTCGGTCGCGTGCCGGCGGGGGAGATCGAGGCCGCGGTCATCGACCAACTCCGTGTCGTGTTCCGACAGCCAGAGATTGTTGCGGGGACTTGGAAGGCGGCACGTGCCCACGCCGACGGCGTCTCCGAGGCCGACGCCCGCGCGGCATTGCAGCAGCTCGACCCGCTGTGGGACGAACTCTTCCCTGCCGAGCAGGCACGCATCGTGACATTGCTGGTCGAGCGTGTCGACATCGGCACAGGCGGGTTAAACGTCCGGCTCCGGATGGATGGCCTCGGAGGGCTCGCGCGCGAGATGCTATCCGGCAGCATCGGAGCAGCGGCATGACCCGCGCGACGGCGGTCCCCGAGACGGTGACAATCCACGTGCCATTCCGCATCGTGAAGCGCGGCGGGCGCAAGGAGATGCAGCGACCCTCAGACACCCAAGCGCGCGGGAGGCCGGACGATACGCTCATCAAGGCGCTTGCGCGCGCGTTCCGCTGGAAAAGCATGCTCGACAACGGTGACTTTGCCACGGTAGCCGACCTCGCCGCACAGGAAGGCATCGCTGTCTCCTACCTCACGCGCGTGCTTCGGCTGACGCAGCTTGCACCCGATCTCGTCGAGGCGATACTCGACGCACGGCATCCACCGGGCCTGACGCTTCAGTCGCTGCGAGTGCAGATCCCTGATGACTGGTCGAGGCAGCGCGAGTCCTTGCTGCCAGGGACGGAATAAGGCTTGCGGCATCAGTCGGCCACGCTGTAGCTTCTCCGAGCCGTTGTCAGGCGAAAGAGCTGCCAAACCAAAGAATTGCGCGTTGATCTGAGCCGAGTTCTTTGACAAGCCGTTTGCTGCGCGATGGCATGTCGAAACCGGGCGAAGTAGATTGCGCATGAACGAAGCCGATACCTGCAGAAAGTTCGTCGTCCCGAAACTGCAGGAAGCAGGCTGGGATGATCGCCCGCACGCGATAAACGAGCAGAGGACTTTCACCGACGGCCGGGTCGTGTTTGTCGGTGGCAAGGCTCGCCGCGGAAAACAGAAGCGTTCAGACTATCTTCTCCGATATAATCCGGATTTCCCGATCGCCGTCGTTGAGGCCAAATCCCGCTACCGGCACGCCGCGGAGGGGCTCCAACAAGCCAAGGAATATGCCGAAATACTTGGTCTTCAATTCGCGTATTCGACCAACGGGATCGAGATCGTCGAGTTCGACTACACGACCGGCATCGAGCGAACCATTGCTGATTTCCCAGCGCCTGATGACCTCTGGGCTCGGCTCCGCCGTGCCGAGGGCATTGTCGACGACCAGGTGGCCGAACGGCTGCTGACGCCCACCTTTCCAGACCGAGCCAAACCGCTTCGCTACTATCAGGAGATCGCCGTGAACCGCGCCGTACAGGCGGCGCTTCAGGGCAGGAAGCGGGCATTGCTCACACTGTGCACCGGAGCGGGCAAGACTGCCGTCGCCTTCCAGATCTGCTGGAAGCTGTGGTCGGCACGCTGGAATTCCAAAGGGGTGAACCGGAACCCGAAGATCCTGTTTCTCGCTGATCGCAACGTCCTGGTCGACGATCCGATGGCAAAGGATTTCAGCCCGTTTGGCGACGCCCGTCACAAGATAGCTGGCGGCGTGGCGGTCAAGAGCCGCGACATGTATTTCGCGATCTACCAGTCCATCGCGCGTGACGAGAACCGTCCAGGCCTCTACCGAGAGTATGCGCGCGACTTCTTCGATCTCATCATCATTGACGAATGCCATCGCGGCAGTGCGCGCGACGACAGCAACTGGCGGGAAATTCTCGAGTGGTTCGAGCCCGCAACCCAGATCGGGATGACAGCGACGCCGCGGCGAGAGGACAACGTCGACACCTACAACTATTTCGGCGATCCGCTCTATGAGTACAGCCTCGCGCAGGGCATCGCTGACGGCTTCCTGGCCCCGTATCGCGTCCATCGCGTCATATCGGACTACGACGCTGCCGGCTGGCGTCCAACGCGGGGTGAACTTGATCGCTATGGTCGCGAGATCCCCGACGCCGAATACTCGACGCGGGACTTCGAGCGGGTCGTGGCGCTGCGTGCACGAACGCAGGCCATTGCGAGACATCTGGCGGGCTTTATGGCCGAGACCGACCGCTTCGCCAAGACCATCGTCTTCTGCGTCGACCAGGAACACGCGCTCGAGATGCGGCAGGCGCTCGCCGCCCTGAACACCGATCTCGTGAAGGACCATCCCGACTACGTCTGCCGTGTGACGTCCGACGAAGGCGATGTGGGAAGCGCGCACAGGGCGAAGTTTCAGGATGTCGAGACCCAGACGCCGGTCATTCTCACCACGTCGCAGCTTCTCACGACCGGAGTGGACGCCCCGACCTGCAAGAATGTCGTGCTCGCGCGGGTCGTGGGCTCGATGCCCGAGTTCAAGCAGATCATCGGACGGGGCACCCGCCTCAGGCCCGACTACGGCAAGCTCGCCTTCAACATCATCGACTACACTGGAACCGCGACGCGCATGTTCGCCGATCCCGCCTTTGACGGCGATCCCGTCCGCGAGGACGAAGCGGTCATCAATGCCGACGGCGACATCGTGGAAGAGCGCGAGATCGAAGACGTGGCGCCGGATCCGGACGATCTTCCTGAAGGGCCCGATATCCCGGATGGACCCGTCGAGTTGGGGGACGAGGGCGAGAACGGGCCCCGCAAGTTCTATGTCGACGGCGGCGAGGTAGCGATTGTCCGGCACCTCGTGTACGAACTCGATTCCGATGGGCGGCAGCTCGCCTGCCGCCAGCTTACCGATTACACCGGCGACAAGGTTCGCACGCTCTATCCCAATGCGTCGGAACTGCGCACGGACTGGCTTGACCCCGAACGCCGGGCGGAAATCGTCGAGCGGCTCGAGGAGAAGGGCATCGACCTAGACTCCTTGGCTGATGCAGTCGGAAAGCCGGAGGCCGATCCGTTCGATCTCCTTTGCCATCTGGCATATAACGCGCCGCTGCGAACCCGGCGCGAGCGCGCTGACCGTCTGCTGAGAGAGCAGGACGAGTTTCTGGACCGCTTCGGGCCGGATGCCCGCGAGGTCTTGGATGCCGTGCTTGAAAAGTATGCCGAACATGGCAGTGCCCAGTTCAAGCTACCCGACATCCTGGAAGTGCCCCCGTTCAACGAGTGGGGCAACGTCATCGAAATCGCCGCCCGCTTCGGCGGGGGCAAGGAGCTGCGCAGCGCCGTCACCGAGCTGCAGCGTCTGCTCTACACCGCTTGAATTGAAGGAGATCCAACTTGGCCAGAACCGCCCGTAAGAAGGCTGCGCCGAAGCAACTGACCACTGCCCAGCGTCTCGACAGCATTATCAAGTCCGCCCGCAAGATCATGCGGAAGGACAAGGGGTTGAATGGCGATCTCGATCGGTTGCCGATGCTCACCTGGATCATGTTCCTGAAGTTCCTGGACGACATGGAGCGGATCGAGGAAGGACGCGCGGAACTCGCAGGCAAGGACTATCGCCCGATCATCGAGGCTCCTTATCGCTGGCGCGACTGGGCGGCGGATGCGGATGGCATCACCGGCCCCGATCTCCTGTCCTTCCTCGTTTCCGAAATGACCGAGCGTCCGGACGGCACCCGCGGCCCAGGGCTGTTCGCCTATCTTCGCGGTCTGCGCGGCGACAACGGGCGGCGAGAGCGGCGCGACGTGATCGCGACCGTCTTTCAGGGCTTCGCCAACCGGATGGAAAGTGGCTACCTGCTGCGCGACGTGGTCAACCTGATCGACGGCATCCATTTCGACTCGTCGGAGGAAGTCCATACCCTCGGCCGCCTCTACGAGACGCTGCTGCGAGAGATGCGCGACGCGGCGGGGGACTCAGGCGAGTTCTACACACCCCGTCCGGTTGTGCGGTTCATGGTCGAGGTGACCGATCCCAAGCTGGGCGAGACCATCCTCGACCCGGCGTGCGGCACCGGGGGATTTCTGACCGAGGCCTTTCAGCATCTCGAGCGCCAGGCCGATACGGTCGAGAAGCGGCGCATCCTGCAGGAGGACAGCTTCTTCGGCGGCGAGGCCAAGTCGCTGCCGTTCCTGCTGTCCCAGCTCAACCTTCTGCTGCACGGCTTGCATGCCCCGCGCATCGACCCCGGCAACGCCCTTCGCTTCCGCCTGGCGGAGATCGGCGAGGACCAGCGGGTCAATGTCATCCTGACCAATCCGCCATTCGGCGGCGAGGAGGAGGCAGGCATCCTCAACAACTTCCCCGAGGACCGGCGCACGGCCGAAACGGCGTTGCTGTTCCTGCAGCTGATCATGCGGCGGCTGAAGCGGGCCGGGCGCGGTCGGGCCGCGGTCGTCGTTCCGCACGGCACGCTGTTCGGCGATGGCATCTCGGCGCGGATCAAGGCGGACCTGCTCGAGAAGTTCAACCTGCACACGGTGGTCCGGCTGCGTGAAGGGGTGTTCGCGCCCTACACGGACATCCCGGCCAACCTGATCTTCTTCGACACGACCGGACCGACGAAAGACATCTGGTACTACGAGATGCCGCTGCCTGAGGGCCGCAAGAAGTACTCGAAGACCGCACCGATGGCCTATGAGGAGTTTGCGGACTGCCTCGCCTGGTGGAAGAAGCGCGAGCCGAACGAGCGCGCTTGGAAGGTCTCGGCCGCTGACCTGATCCAGCGCGACGATCAGGATCGTGTCGTCGCCTGCAACCTGGACATCAAGAACCCCCATTCCGGTGAGGTCGTCGATCACCGTGCGCCGGCCGAGATCGTGGACGCGATCATCGCACAGGAGCAGCGGATCATTGGCATCATGGACGAGATCAAGGCCGTGCTTGCGGAGCGCGTGTGATGTGGGGATCGATTGCCATTTCGGACTTCCTGACCAAATCCGAAAGCTGGGTACCAGTCGAACCTGACGGTAAGTACAAGCAGATCACGGCGCGACTCTGGGGAAAGGGCTTGACACTTCGTGGTGAAGTTCCGGGCAGCGCAATCGCCGCTGCGCGACAGTACTGTGCCAAGGCCGGCCAATTTCTGCTTTCGCGGATCGATGCTCGCCACGGCGCCTATGGGATCGTTCCCGAGGAATTGGACGGCGCCTTGGTCAGCAACGATTTCCCTTGCTTCGACATCGACGCCTCAAGAGTAATGCCGCACTACTTCGAGTGGTACTCGCGCACCCCCGAGTTCATCGACCTGTGCCGTCGGGCAAGCGAAGGATCGACGAATCGAGTGCGCATGAAGGAAGACAAGTTCCTGAGAATGATGGTCCCGCGTCCGTCCCTCGACGAGCAGCGCCGCATCGTCGAAAAGCTCGACAGGGTCGCGGCACTGGTGGACGAACGCCGCAACGCCATCGAGGCGGCCGAGCGCGAAACGCAGGCGCTGCTGCTGAAAGCCTTCCAGCGCGCCATCGATGGCGCCCCCCTGCGCCCCATGGCCGAGGTCGCGCCGCTGGTGCGCCGAGAGGTCGAGATCGAAGCTACCCGGGAATACACGGAGATAGGCGTCCGCAGTTTCTACAACGGAATATTCCACCGCCGGACGATGCCTGGTTCTGAGTTCAGCTGGCAGAGCCTGTTCTGGGTGAAAGAGGGCGATCTAGTATTCAGCAACCTCATGGCTTGGGAAAGAGCTATCGCCGTTGCGGAAGCGCATGACGAGGGCACAGTCGGAAACCACCGCATGTTGACTTGCGAGGTCAATCCGAAGTTGGCGACGCCGGGCTTCCTGATGGCCTATTTCAGAACGTACGAAGGCTTCTCGAGCATCGTTGGGCACTCGCCCGGCACGATTGCCCGCAACAAGACCCTGTCATCCAAGAAGCTTCCGACGATCCTCGTGCCGACGCCGCCGGTGGAGACCCAGAAGTGGTTCGACCGCCTTCAGACGAAGGCGCACGAAGCCCGCACCATCCGCGCCAACACCGCGCAGGATGTGGAGGCCCTGATCCCGGCCATGCTGCACGAGACATTTGGGAGGCAGCATCAGGCGGCGTGAAAATCAGCCGGCCTATTTGTCCGACGCCGTTCCGGTCCAGAGTCTTGTATCTGGGCTCGGCGTCCGTTTGCCATTTGGGAGGTCGAAACGCAGCAAGCCGGCCTTTCGGTTAGTCGTCGCGATCTTGTTGAGATGTGTGGTCCGCACCGGCACTAGCTCCATCACCTCACTGGCAAGTGGCCCGAACGCGATCCCCGGTCTCTGTGACACCGTCTGCAACAGGAGTTCGGTCGCCCAACCGACATGAGCAGAGCATCCGACCCCGTCGCGATCGGTCTCGAACGCGATGATCTGGTCCTCTGGAAACAGCTGCGACTGCCTGCTTTCCTCGGTCTGGATGGCGTGGCGCGTGCGGACCGCTTCCTTCTCCACCTTTTCCTGAACTGTCCGGAAAACCTCTACGCCGATCCCGCTATGAGTGCCGAGTATCAACCGCATCTTGATCCGATCCTCACGCGGCTTTCGGATAGCCATATCGGTCAGGTAGGTGGCGACCCGGGCCTCCTTCATCTTGGCCTTCAGGAGCTGCAGGATCTTGGTCTCGTTCGAGCCCTCCGGCATCGCCTCGAAGGCATCCTTCCAAGCAGGATCTGCCAGGAAACGACCGACGGATGCCGCAACTCCATCCCAGCCAGCGTGCCTGTTCACCTCTTCAGCCATGAAGTTGAACAGGAATTCGCCGTTCAGGCTCCGCAGGAACTCAAAAACCTTGGCGGATTCAACATTCCAGCCGGTGGGATCGATGAATGTGAAGGTGAAGCCGTCCCGGCAGGCAGCGCGTATGCCGTCGAGGTTGTCTTCGAACTGGCCTGAGAACACCTGAATGTCGAACTCCGGCTTTTCGACTGCGAACTCCCGCAATTTCGCGACGGATACAGGGTTCCGTTCGCAGAACCGAAAACGGACCTTGAGGCCGGGACGTCCCATATCGAGCAAAGATCTGCGAACCGTTTCCAGTGTTTCGATGGCCTGAGAAAACGAAGCGTCGGAATACCTGTTGGTGTCAGATACCCGCCAAGGGCCTGCGAAGGCGTCCACGAAGTTGAAGACCGGCGATCTGCCTTGGAAAAGCTTGTAGGCTGCGGACTCGAGATACTTGTTGAGAAACAGATGCTTGATGAAGGACTGCTCGCGCCCGTGATAGTTTTCTATCCTGGGCGGCATCAGGCATCCTCGGGCTGCAGGGCGCGAATGATGGGTTCGGGAACGATCTGCCAGGGAAAGCCATTCCACTCTTCGCCGTCGAGAAGGCGCCCGCCGGATTTCGGTCTTGCGCCGCCCCACTGCTTGAAGAAGAACGCGACGTCGTCACGTCCGCACATGTCCCGGATCTGGCGGACCCAGCTTTCGTCCATGGGCCGAGCCCGAGGCCCGCTTTCCCCCCCGACGATGGCCCAAGCGACGCCATGCAGATCGACATTCCCGACCGGTCCGAGCAGCGGCTCGAACGAGATGAAGCGTGCGTCGGAATTGATCTGCTTCAGGTGCTCGATCCGGCTCGCGTGCGCGGCGTCCTCGACAGAAACGCCGAGCCAGATGTGACGAGGGACCGGCCCTCCATGATACCGCTTCCGAACGTAGTTGCGCATGAGCGAGCTGCGCTTGGTCAGCACCTGGTAGACGTGCCAGTCCGCCTGCTCCATTGCGTCGAACACCGCGTCGATGAATGTACGGTCGATGTCCTTGTGAAAGAGGTCGCTCATCGAGTTCACGAAGATCATCCGCGGCTTTTTCCAGAGCACGGGCTGCTTCAGCCTCGACGGCCAGAGTGTCAGGTCAAAGCCCTGCTCGTAGGGGTGTCCAGAGATTCCACGCCAGCGCTCTGCGAACCGCTCGGCGTAGCAGTTGTCACAACCGGGACCGACCTTGGTGCAGCCCGTCACCGGGTTCCACGTCGCGTCCGTCCATTCGATGTCTGACTTCTGGGCCAACTGCTCGCCTCACACTTTTTCACAACGGTAACACGCGGCTGACTCAGCACAAAGCACGAACAGCGGCCGGGGTGAGATTGGTCCCAGCTGCAGCCGAACCGCGGCGCAACAGGCGGCGTTCGATCTCTGTTCCATTCGCCATCCAGATGGATTCTCCAAATCGCGTGCATCACGGACTTCGAAAGATCACTTTAAAGCAATGACTTAAAGCTGTTCACCGGAAGCGCGGCGGTTAACAGGTGCGGAGAATATCGGCCCGGAGAGAACGCTTGTGCGCCCTTCGGGACGTGGGCCGGTTAACAGCCCCACCCGCATAACCCTCGAAAACAACGGAAAAATCCGGCCACAGCCGGATCGGGAGAACGCTTTCGCAAGGGCAAGTGGCGGAGGCGGTGGGATTCGAACCCACGGAGGAGTTGCCCCCTCGTCGGTTTTCAAGACCGGTGCATTCAACCACTCTGCCACGCCTCCGACGGCGTGGTGCTAGCCTGTGGCGGCGGGGTTCGCAAGCCCGGCTTGCGCGGGCGGGCGGGCTTCGCTACCACGGCTCTGACCGACAGGAGACGCGCATGACCGACCGTATCAACTCGCTGCAACACGGGCCCGACGATCAGGGGCGCTTCGGGATTTTCGGTGGCCGTTTCGTCAGCGAGACGCTGATGCCGCTGATCCTTGAGCTCGAGGCCGAATATGGGCGTGCGCAGAAGGACCCGGCCTTTGCCGCCGAGATGCAGGATCTGTGGACGCATTATGTCGGGCGGCCCAGCCCGCTCTATTTCGCGCCGCGGCTGACCGAGGAGCTGGGCGGGGCGAAGATCTATCTCAAGCGCGAAGAACTCAACCACACCGGCAGCCACAAGATCAACAACGTGCTGGGCCAGATCCTGCTGGCGCGGCGGATGGGCAAAACGCGGATCATCGCCGAGACCGGCGCGGGCCAGCACGGGGTCGCGACGGCGACGGTCTGCGCGCGGTTCGGGTTGAAATGCATCGTCTATATGGGCGCCACCGATGTCGAGCGGCAGGCTCCCAACGTCTTTCGCATGCGCCTGCTGGGGGCCGAGGTGGTGCCGGTGACCTCGGGCAAGGGCACGCTGAAGGACGCGATGAACGATGCGCTGCGCGACTGGGTCACGAATGTCCGCGACACCTTCTATTGCATCGGGACGGTGGCCGGGCCGCACCCCTATCCGGCGATGGTGCGCGATTTCCAGTCGATCATCGGCCGCGAGACGCGCGAGCAGATGATGCAGGCCGAGGGCCGCCTGCCCGACAGCGTCATCGCCTGCATCGGCGGCGGCTCGAACGCGATGGGGCTGTTCCATCCCTTCCTCGACGATCCCGGCGTCCGCATCATCGGGGTCGAGGCTGGCGGGCATGGTGTGGACACGCGGATGAAGCACGCGGCCTCGCTGACCGGCGGGCGCCCGGGGGTGCTGCATGGCAACCGGACCTATCTGCTGCAGGATGACGAGGGGCAGATCCTCGACGGCCATTCGATCAGCGCGGGGCTGGATTATCCGGGCATCGGGCCGGAACATGCCTGGCTGCATGATCAGGGCCGGGCGGAATATGTCTATGTCACCGATGACGAGGCGCTGCAGGCGTTCCAGCTGTTGTGCCGGACCGAGGGGATCATCCCGGCGCTGGAACCGAGCCATGCGCTGGCCCATGTCGGCAAGATCGCGCCCGACCTGCCCAAGGATCACCTGATGGTGGTGAACCTGTCCGGGCGCGGCGACAAGGATATCTTCACCGTCGCCAAGCATCTGGGGGTCGAGGTCGATCCCGGCGGCTGATGCCGCCGCAGATCGGCCGGTGAAGGCCCTGCCCGCCTAGACGCTGTCGCGGCGCGAGGGGCCGCTGCGGGCCAGCAGGATCACCGGCAGCAGGCCCACCAGCACGATGGCCAGCGCAGCCATTGCGGCGTCCTCATAGGTGCCGCGGGCGGCCTCGCCATAGAGATGCGTCGCCAGCGTCTCGAAATTCAGCGGGCGCAGCAGCAGCGTGGCCGACAGCTCTTTCATGCAATCGACAAAGACCAGCAGCCCGGCGGCCGCCACGGCGCCGCGCGACAGCGGCAGATGCACGCGCCACATGCTGCCGCTGACCCCCTGCCCCAGCGTCCGCGCGGCGTGGTCATAGCTGAGCGGGATGCGGCTGAACCCGGCCTCGATCGAGCCGACCGAGATGGCAAGGAACCGCGCCAGATAGGCATAGCCCAGGGCGACCCCCGACCCGATCAGCAGCAAGCCGGTCGAGCGGCCCAGAAACTCGCGCGCGCTCTGATCGATGAAGCGGTCGAGGCCGGCGACCCAGATCAGGATGCCAAGCGCCAGCACCGTACCCGGCATGGCGTAACCCAGCGTCGCCACGCGCTGCGCGATCAGCAGGCCGCGCCGCGGAAAGGCGCGGGCGGCATAGGCCACGGCCAGCCCGGAAGCCAGCACCGCAATGGTGGCAATGGCCGACAGCAGGAAGGTGTTGCGGGCCTCGGTGAACAGCGACTCCGAAAGCCCGGCGAAATGGAACCGCTTCCACGCCTCGACGGCCAGATAACCGCCCGGCACCAGAAACCCCAGCAGCACCGGCGTCGCGCCCAGCAGCAGGGCCAGCAGCGCCCACCGCCCGGTCAGTTGCTGCGGCGCAAAGCTGCGGTCGCGCTGCGCGTTGGCGGCGTAGCGCTGGCGGCGGCGGGCCCAGCGTTCCAGCGAGACCAGCAGCACGACCATGATCAGCATGGCCAGCGAGATCTGCGCCGCGCCGGGCAGGTCCGACCGCGTCACCCATGTCGTATAGATCGAGATGGTCAGCGTCCTCACGCCCAGAAACTCGGACGCGCCGATATCGTTCAGCGTCTCCATCAGCGCCAGGCTGACGCCCACGGCGATGGCCGGACGCGCCAGCGGCAGCGCCACCTGACGAAAGATCGCGCTGCGGCTGGTGCCAAGGGTGCGCGCGGCCTCGATCAGGTTCGCGGCCTGGGTCTGGAACATCGCCCGCACCGGCAGATAGACATAGGGATACAGCACGAAGCTGAGCAGCAGGATCGCCCCGGCCATCGAGCGGATGTCCGGCAGCCGGAACTGGCGCGGGCTGTCATAGCCCAGCACCGCCCGCACCGCGCCCTGCACCGGCCCCAGCGGGTGCAGCAGGTCCAGATAGGCATAGGCGATGATATAGGTCGGCACCGCCAGCGGCAGCAGCAGCGCCCATTCCAGCATCCGCCGGCCGGGGAAATCATAGGCGGTGACCAGCCACGCGCTGGTGGTGCCGATCAGCGCGACCAGCACGCCCACGCCCAGAAGCAGCGTCACCGTCTGGCTGATCGCGTGGGGCAGCACATGCGCGGCCAGATGCGACCACAGCCCGGCCGACCCGCGCGAGGCCTGCCACAGCAGCGCCAGCACCGGCATCGCCACCAGCGCGGCGATGACATAGCTGGCCGCAATCCAGGCCCGGCCGCGGATGCGGCCGGACCTGGCATGTCGGCGTTGCGAAGTCTCGGTCGTGGACGTCATACGGTCACCCCGCAGCGCCCCTACCCCGTTCGCGGCCGGGGATCAATTGTCGAAGCCGACCTTGTCGACCAGCTCGCTCGCCTGTTTGCGGTGCTTGACGATCTCGGTCAGGGGGGTGCTGTCGACCTTGAGCTCGCCGAAATCGGCGACCAGCGGATCAAGCGGCGCGCCCGGCTTGACCGGGTGTTCGTAATTCGCCTCGGCATAGATCTTCTGCGCCTCGTCCGAGACCAGATATTCCAGCAGCTGCACCGCCTCTTCCTTGTGGGGGGCGTGCTTGGCCACGGCGGCGCCGCTGATGTTCACATGCGTGCCGCCATTCTCGAAGGTCGGCAGCAGCACTTTGATCGCGTCGCCCCAGGCCTTTTGCTCTTCGCCGCCATCGCCCGACCGCATCCGGCCGACGTAATACGAGTTCGCCACCGCGATGTCGCAGATGCCGCCCAGAATGTCCTTGGCCCCGTCGCGGTCGCCGCCGCCGGCCTTGCGGGCCAGGTTGTCGCGCATCCCGGTCAGCCAGGCCTCGGTCTCGGCCTCGTCGTGATGGGTCAGGAAAGCCGAGAACAGCCCGGTGTTATAGGGGTGCTGGCCCGAGCGGATGCACAGGCGGCCCTTCCATTTCGGGTCGGCCAGATCCTCGTAAGTGATCGAGTCGATGTCCAGATCCTTGGCCGCATAGACGACGCGGGCGCGGGTCGACAGCGCGAACCAGTTGTTGTCGGGGTCGCGCAGCTCTTCGGGGACGTTCGCCTCCAGCACGTCGGACTCGATGGGCTGGGTCAGCCCCTTGTCGACCAGATCGGCCATGTTGCCGACATCGACCGCCATCAGCACATCGGCAGGCGAAGAGTCGCCCTCGGCCTCGACACGCTCGGCCAGCCCGTCCTTGAGGAAGACGGTGTTGACCTTGATCCCGGTCGACTCGGTAAAGGATTTCAGCAGCGGCTCGACCAGACCCGGCTCGCGCGAGGTATACAGGTTCAGCTCATCCGCGGCGAGCGCCGCGCCGGCGGTGGTCATCAACATCGCGCTGCCCAGCAGGGCGGCGGTCAGGCTGTGGGGTCGGGTCATCCGGTCTCTCCGATAAGGGCCGCGCCGTCAGGGCGGGGCTTCGTTCCGGGGACAGGTTTAATTGGTTGACCCAAACAGTCAACCATTAAAATGGTCAGGATCTCGGCGGCCCCGCGCGCACGCCCTCGCTGGCCGCCAGCGGCAGCGCGCCGTCTTCAAAAATGTGGATCTGCGCGCCGTTCAGGCGCAGGCTGACCTTTTCGCCCACCCCCATCGGGATGCGTTCATGGCTGTGCATTCGCAGCGGCTTGAACAGCGGGTGGACGCTGACCTCGATCTGCTCACTTTCGCCGATGAAGGTCTTGGACACGATCCGGGCCGAGATGCCGGCCCCGTCCGCCTCGACCGACAGCGCCTGCGGTCGGATGCAGGCCAGCGCGGGCGAGCCTTCGGGCAGGTCGAGCGTGCCGGCAAAGCGGCCGATAGGCGTTTCGATCTCGCCATGACGCCAGATGCCGACCAGCCGGTTGCAGGGGCCCATGAACTCGGCCGCATAGGCGGAACGGGGGCGGTCATAGATGTCGAAGGGCGTGCCCTGCTGCTCGATCTTGCCGTCGCGCATCAGCACGATCATGTCGCCGATGGCCAGCGCCTCTTCCGGGTCGTGCGTCACGATGATGGCCGTGGTGCCAAGCTGGTGCAGCAGTTCGGTCGTATCGCGGCGCACACGTTCGCGCAGGCCCCGGTCGAGGTTCGAGAACGGCTCGTCCATCAGCAGGATGCCCGGCTGCGGCGCCAGCGCGCGGGCCAGCGCCACCCGCTGCTGCTCGCCCCCCGACAGCGAGTGCGGAAAACGCGGCAACAGCGCGGTAATGCCGATGCGTCCGGCGATCTCGTCGATCCGCTGCGCGCGGGCGGCGCGGTCCAGATGCTTCAGCCCAAAGGCGAGATTGTCGCGCACACTCAGATGCGGAAACAGCGCGTAATCCTGGAACATGAAGCCGATATGGCGGTTCTCGGGCTGCACGAAGATGCCGTCATCGGCGATGGGTTCGCCATTCAGCTCGATCCGCCCGCCATCGGGCCGGTCCACCCCCGCGATCAGGCGCAACAGGGTCGATTTGCCGCAGCCCGAGGGGCCGAGAAGGCAGGTGATATGCCCCTGCGGCACGGTCAGCGAGATGTCGGACAGCACTTGCCGGCCCGAGAAGCTGCGCATCACGCCGGTCAGCGCCAGCGCGGGTATCGCGTCCTCGACAGCGGTGCGGGGGGCGTGGATGCTGTCCATGATCGGCTCCGTCTCTATCGGGCGGCGGTCGGGCCGCGCAGCTTGCTGTGTTAGCACCGCTGCGCGAAATATCCAACGGCGGCGGGCGTCACAGCTTGGTCATGATCCGGCGCAGGCGGTCCACCCGCTCGGCCGGGGCCATGGGCAGACGCGCCTGCCCCGACAGCGAGATCATCCGCGACAGGAAACTGTCCTGCGCCAGCGCACGGTCGAACAGCGCCGTCAGGATCGGCCGCAAGGGCGAGGCGATCTGCAATCCGCGCTCGATCCGGGTCAGGATGTTGTCGATATCGCCCGATGTGGGTGTGAACAGGGTCTGCAAGCCGTCGCCGATCTCGCCCCCCGCCCGCAGCCGGGCCTGCGGCGGCCAGGGGCGCGGCGAGTGATACAGCCGGATCTCGGTCTCGGCCAGCTTCAGCGTGCTGACAAAGACGCTGCCGATCATCCCCGCCGCACGGTCGGTGTCATTATCGGCGGTGTCCACCACGGTGTCGCAGATCGAGGCCAGCCAGCGGCTGTTCATTGCCGCCGCCAGTTCCGGCCCCGTCTCGGCCAGCATCCGGCGGAACAGGGTCAGCGCGCGCTGGTCGCCCGCGTCGCGGCGCAGGCAGACGATGGTGCAGGCGCAGAGCAGCGCCAGATAGGGCCGCCCGGCGAATTCCGGCTGCAAGCGCTGGAAATGCACATGCAGCCGCGCCGCGCGTCGGGTCCAGGGCGGCTGCGGCGTGCCGGGGACGGTCGCGGTCAGAAACGCGGCCAGCGGAACATCGGGCGCCGGCAGGACCGCGCCCACCTCGCCGGACTCGGCACTGGTCGGGGCGAAGAGTGCGGGCCAGAGCGGCCTGATTGTCTCGGCAGGCGGCGCGGGATCGCGCCCAGCAGGTTCGGCGGGGATCGGCCGGGCGGGGTCGGACAAGGCGGCCTCCTTGGGCGCGATCAGCAGCGCTGCATGACAAGGGCGGTCCACTCGCCCAGATCCTCGCGCGATTCCAGCACGAAACCGGCGGCGCGATAGGCCTCGATCACCTCGTCCGCCTGACTGACCAGCAGGCCCGACAGGATCGCCCGGCCCTCGGGCGCGATGTGGCTGGCCATATCCGGCGCCAACTCGATCAGCGGCTGTTTCAGGATATTCGCCAGCACCAGATCAAAGGGCGCGGCCTCGTCCAGCATCGGATGGTCGAAGCCCACCGCCTGAATGCTGACCACCCGCCCGTCCAAGCCGTTCGCCAGCACATTCGCCGACGCCACATCCACCGCCACCGGGTCGATGTCGGACGCCAGCACCACCACCGGCCACAGCCGTGCCGCAGCCATCGCCAGCACCGCCGTCCCCGCGCCGATATCGGCCACGCGATGCGGCACCCAGCCGCTTTCCGCCAGCCGGTCCAGCGCCAGCAGGCAGCCGCGCGTGGTGTCGTGGTGGCCGGTGCCAAAGGCCATCGCCGCCTCGATCAGCAGCCCCTCGGCATGGGCGGGCACGCGGTCGGCGTCATGGCTGCCATGGACGAAGAACCGCCCGGCCTCGACCGGGGACAGCTCGCGCTTGACATGGGCGACCCAATCGACATCAGGCAACTCGCTGATGACAAAGGGGTTCGCCCCCTGCGCGGCGGCCAGAAGCGCCAGCGAGATCTCGTCCGGCTCTTCGGTGAAATAGGCGCCGACCTCCCAGCGGTCGCGGCCATCCTCGATCTCGAAGATGCCGGTGCCGACGGGTTCCGGGGTCAGCCCCTCGCACAGGTCGGACAGCGTCTCGGCGGCCTCGCGGCCCGCGACATGGGTCAGGGCGGTCCAAGTCGCCATCAGGGCAGCTCGTGCCCTTCGGGCATGGCCGCGGCGACGCCGGTGCCGCGCATGTTGCAATAGCCATCCGGCACCTTGTGCAGATATTGCTGGTGATCGGCTTCCGGCGCGGGCCAGAAGCGGTCGAGCGGCAGGATCTGCGTGGTGATGTGGCGCTTGCCCGCAACGGCGAGGCGGTTGTCGTAGTCGATCTTGGACGCCTCGGCCTGCGCCTTCTGGTGTTCGTTATCATACATGATCAGCGAGCGGTACTGGTCGCCCACGTCGTTGTGCTGGCGGTTGCCCTGCGTCGGGTCGTGGTTTTCCCAGAACAGCTTCAGCAGGTGGTCATAGCTGATCCGCTCCGGGTCATAGACCACACGCACCACCTCGCCATGGCCGGTGCCACCGGCGCAGACCTGACGATAGGTGGGGTTTTCGGTGGTGCCGCCGGCGAATCCGACCTGCGTCATCCACACGCCGGGCTGTTCCCAGAACAGTTTCTCGACTCCCCAATAACAGCCCATGCCGAAGACCGCCTGTTCGTATCCGGCGGGGATGGGCGCGTCCATCGGTCGGTCGAAGATCGCGTGATTGGCCATGTGTCACCTTTTCTGCATCTGCGCCCCAACGTCCGAAACCTTTGACAGGTTCGCATGTGGCGCGCGTTCATGGCAGAATATGGCATCGCCCGGCGCATTGACCAGAGGCAGCCGCGCAAAGCCCTGCCCCGAAAGCGAAAAAACGGCATGAAAAAACCCCGGGCCGCACGGGGGCGGGCCGGGGTTTTGATCTGGTGACGCAGCGTCAGGCTGCGCCGGGGTCAGAAGTTGCCGTTCACGACGCCGTCGATGTCGGCGCGGCACAGACCGATATCGGTCAGTTCGCGGTCGCTCAGCCGCTCGAGTTGCAGACGGGTCTCGCGGCGCAGCGCCCAGTCGCGGAGCGTGTCGCCGATGCGGGCCAGCAGGTCGCGGCCCAGCGGGGCCTTGGCATGGGTGGTCGTGGCGGATGCGGTCATCATCGTCATGGTATCGTCCTTTCTTGCGTCGGCGCCGGGCAGTCATCGGTCACGGCGCGGTCGTTCATCTCTGTTTGGCTTGCACTCAACATAGCCCAATGCTGCACCTGCAACCAGCCCCACAACCGCAACCCAGCTATGCAGGAACCTCATGCGAGGGGGCATTTTCTACCGAAAAACCGATATTTGCGGGAATTATCTCGTGCGTGGGACGATCTGCCGCATTGAAGCCATGGGCCGAAGGGCACCGGGACTGCTCTTATCCATGCTGCACCGCAGCATCACCAGTCCCCGAGATGCGCCTGAAACAGCGTCAGCGCCGCCACCGCCGCCGTGTCGGCCCGCAGGATGCGCGGCCCCAGACTGATCGGTGTGACGACATCCAGCGCCCCCAGCATCTCGCGCTCAGCCGGCGAAAAGCCGCCCTCGGGGCCGATCAGCACCGCCCAAGGGCCCCGCGCCAGCCCGGCCAGGGTATCGGCTGGGCCATATCGGGCCTCGTCCCCCCACAGGATGCGCCGCTCGGGCGGCCAGTCGGCCAGCACGCGACGCAGCGGCACCAGATCCGCGACCGGGGGGACAAAGGTGCCGCCGCATTGCTCGGCGGCCTCGACGGCATGGGCCTGCAGGCGGTCCTGACGGATGCGCTCGGCATTGGTGAACTCGGTCTGGACCGGCATGATCCGCGCCGCGCCCATCTCGGTCGCCTTCTCGACGATGAAATCCGTCCGCGCCTTCTTGATCGGCGCGAACAGCAGCCACAGATCCGGCGGCATCTGCTGCGGCGCGGTCTGCGCCAGCACCGTCACCTGCCCGCCGCGTTTCGAGGCGACCGCGATCTCGGCCGACCACGCGCCGTCGCGGCCGTTGAAGACGGTCAGACGGTCGCCCTGCCCCAGCCGCATCACCCCGAACAGGTAATGCGCCTGGTCCGCGGTCAGCCCGACCGCTTGCCCCGCCCCAAGCGGGTGATCTATGAACAGCCGGACCCTGGACATGAGACCTTCCTATGAAACCCGCCCTGCAAAGACCAGATGCCGTGCGCGATGCCGTCAGCGGAAACTGGGTCGACCACAACGCCCCCGCAAGCTGGCGCCCCTGGCTGCGCCTTAGCCGGATCGACCGGCCCATCGGCACATGGCTGGTGCTGCTGCCATGCTGGTGGGGGGTGGGGCTGGCGATGCTGGCCGACCGGCCGCGGCTGGTCGACCTGTGGATCGTTCTGGCCTGCGGGATCGGCGCGCTGGTCATGCGCGGCGCGGGCTGCACCTGGAACGACATCACCGACCGCGACATCGACGGCTCGGTCGACCGGACGCGCAAGCGGCCCATCCCCTCGGGTCAGGTGACGCTGCGGGGCGCGGTGGGCTGGCTGGTGCTGCAAAGCCTGATCGGGCTGGTGATCCTGCTGACGCTGAACGGGGCGGCGATCTGGCTGGGCTTTCTCAGCCTGCTGCCGGTGGCGATCTATCCCTTTGCCAAGCGCTTCACCTGGTGGCCGCAGGTGTTTCTGGGTATCGCCTTCAACTGGGGCGCGATGCTGGCCTATGCCGCCCATCAGGGCCGGCTGGACGCGGCGCCGGTCATCGCGTGGTTCGCCGGCATCGCCTGGACGGTGTTCTATGACACCATCTATGCCCTTCAGGACGCCGAGGATGACGCCCTGATCGGCGTCCGCTCGACCGCGCTGCTGTTCGGTCGGGACGCGCCGCGCTGGCTGGCGGTGTTCGGCGCGATCTCGGTCACGCTGCTGGCGGTGGCCATTGCCGCCACCGGGGCCGAGGGCGCGGGCTGGTGGGTGGCGCTGGCCGCCCTTGCCGGGTTCGCGGCGCATCTGGTCTGGCAGCTTTACCAGCTGGACATGGACAGCGACGCGGTGCAGCTGCGGCTGTTCCGCTCGAACCGCGATGCCGGGCTGATCCTGGCCGTGGGGCTGGCGCTGGCGGCGATCCTGCAGGCGGCGCTGCAATGAGGGACGCGCGACACGGCATCGTGTCGGTAGTTTCGATTTACAACCTCGCCCGTCGACATTAACCCGTCTGCATGAGCGATACGCCCGCTGAACCCCCGGCCGCCTCGCTGGCCCAGCCCCCCCCCGCGCCGCCGCGCGGCCCCGCTGCTGCTGTCCCTGCTGATGATCGGCGGGGCCGCGGCGGCAAGCTGGACGGCGGCGGAATATCTGGCCGATGCGCTGCGGGACGACCGCGCCACGCGGATGCGGGCGACGCTGTCGGATGCGGGCTTTGACTGGGTGACGGTGCGCGCCGACGGGCTGGTGATCCGCCTGACCGGCACCGCGCCGGACGAGGTGACGCGGTTCCGGGTGCTGACCGCCGCCGGCAGCGTCGTCGATGACCGCCAGATCCGCGACGAGATCCGGCTGGCGAAACGCGACATGCTGCAGGCGCCGGATTTCTCGCTGAAGCTGCTGCGGCAGGGGGACGAGGTCTCGCTGATCGGGCTGATCCCGGCGGCCAGCGGGCGTGAGGGCTTTGCCAAGGCCCTGTCGCAGCCCGATCTGGCGCTGACCGACATGACCGGCACGGCGGCCTTTCCCGCCCCCGAGGGCTGGACCGAGGCGATGGATTACGGGCTGCGCGCGGCGGCCCTGATCGAGCAGGGAACCGTCGCCGTCTCTCCGGGCCGGGTCGCGATCGAGGCCGTGGTCGCCACCCCCGACGACAAGCCCCGGCTCGAGGCCGCGCTGCGCAACGCCGCGCCCGCCGCAATCACGCCCGAGATTTCCGTGACCGCGCCCCTGCCCGTCATCGCGCCCTATGCGCTGCGCTTTCAGCACGCGGCGGATGCGCCCGCCGAACTGACCCCCTGCGCCGCCGATACCGAACAGGCCCGCGACCAGATCCTTGCCGCCGCCGCGCAGGCAGGGGCCGAGGCCGAGTGTCCGCTGGGCATCGGCGCGCCCGCAGGCTGGGTGCAGGCGGCGACGGCGGGGATCAAGGCGGCGCAGGATCTGGGCGACGCGACGCTGGAAATCACCGACCGCAACATCCGCCTGACTGCCGGACCGGAGGTGGCGACGGAGGCCCTCACCACCGCGCGGGACGGGCTGTCCGCGAAGCTGCCGGCGGGCTGGGTGCTGAACGTCTCGCAGTCCGAGATGCAGACCCAGGGCCCGGCGCTGTTCACCGCCGAGATCACCGAACAGGGCGAGGCGAGGCTGTCCGGCGTTCTGCCCGACGAGACGATGCGCCAGACCGTCCAGTCGCTCGCCCGCGCCCAGATCGGGGCGACCGACGGGACGCTGACGCTCGACCCCTCGCTGCCCGCGGGCTGGGCGCCGCGGGTCATGGCCGGGCTGGATGCAATGGGCCTGCTGGAACGGGGCGAATTGACCGTGACCGGCGAGGAGATCCGCCTGAGCGGGGTCAGCGGCGATGCGCTGGCGCCGGAAAAGGCCATTGCCGCGCTTGCCGACCGGCTGGGGGCGGGGGCGGAATACAGCCTCTCGATCAGCTATGACCGGTTGCTCGACCCTCAGATCACGCTGCCGTCGGGCGCGCTCTGCGTGGATCGGCTGAACGCGGTGCTGCTGCAATCACAGATCGGGTTCGAGCCGGGCGGCGCGGGGATTGTCGGTGATGTCGGCCCGATGCTGGACGAGTTGCGGCCGATCCTGGCCGACTGCGCCGATTACCGGATTGAGATCGCCGGCCATACCGACGCGCAGGGCGGCGACGAATCGAACCTCAAGCTGTCGCGGGCGCGGGCGACGGCGCTGCTCGACCGGCTGCGCGATGAGGGGCTGTCGGTCGCCAACATCGTCGCCAATGGCTACGGCGAGACCCGCCCGGTGGCCGAAAACGACACCGAAGAGGGCCGCGAGGCGAACCGCCGGATCGAGGTGACGCTGCTGGCCCCCGACCCGGTCGCCCCCGCCCTGCCCGCCGCGCCAGAGCTGCGCGGCCACACCCCCACGCCCGAGGCCGCCGCCGCAAGCCTGGAACGCGCCGCCGCTGGCCGCAACGGGGCGGCGGCGGATGGCGAGTCTGACGGCGCCGATGCCACCGGCCTGACCGCACTGCCCGGCACGCTGTCGATCCCGCTGCCCGGCGCCGAAACGCTGGCCCCGCCCCCGGTGATCGAGCCGCCCGCGACCGTGCTGAACGCCACGCCCGACACGCCCCGCCCCGCCGCACGGCCCGAAGACGCCGCAACCGACACAGAGGCGCCATGACCCTGACCCATGACAATCTGACGATGGCCATCGCGCTGACCCTTGGCGCGGCTTTCCTGCTGGGCTGGTTCGCCTGCTGGCTGGTCCACCGCCTGACCCGCCCCGGCCGCGCCGAGCTGGGGGTGCTGGACCGCCTTGCCGCCGATCTGCATCAGGCCGAGACCGCGCTCGAACAGGCGACGACCGATTGGGGCCAGCGCGAGGCCGCGCTGCACGAACGCCTCGCCTTCTCGGCCACCGAACTCGCCACCGCCCGCAGCGCCATGCAGGAAGCCTCGGAAGAGATCGAGGAGTTGCGCGCCTACATCGAGCGGCATCTGGGGCCGACGAGCTAGAGCGGGTTTCATAACCGGTTGGGACCGCGTGACTGGCCGTCCTTGGCAGCGGGCCGCGTCTGAACCGTGGTGAGCGATTGCAGTTTGGTGGAGTTTCGGAGATGCCGGTGCTCCGTAGCTCTTGGGTCATAAACAGGCGGCCCGACTGGCAACTGATCGCCCCAGACCCTTGACCACTCATCCCTGTGTCGGCTGCCATTTGCTGCGGTCGTTCCACGCAGAGTTTAGCTGCTTTTACTGAAACGCTGTCGCCCAGACGACTCTTGGCGCGGGGACCGCCGTCCGCTCGGTCACTACAACGAAAAACGCCGGCGCGATCCAATCGCACCGGCGCCAACTCTACACTTCAGACGCTGAAACTCGCGCGCCCTAGCTCGCAAACACCCTCAGACGCCCGCTTCGACGATGGCGCGGGCCAGCACCGGAACGCTGTCGCGGTTCAGGCCGGCGATGTTCAGGCGCGAATCGCCGACCATGTAGATGCCCGCCATCTGGCGCATCGCGGCGACCTGCTCGGGCGTGGCGCCGAGGCGCGAGAACATGCCGCGGTGACGCGCGATGAAGTCGAAGCGGTCGGTGCCGGTCAGGTCGCGCAGCTCTTGCGCCAGTTGCTCGCGCAGGCTCAGCAGGGTCTGGCGGATCTCTTCGACCTCTTGCTGCCAGTCGGCCTTCAGCTCGGCATCGGTGAGGATGGTCGAGACGATCCGCGCGCCGTGATCGGGCGGAAAGCTGTAGTTCTGGCGGTTCAGATAGGCCATCGCCCCCTGCGCCAGATCGCGCGTCTTGTCGCTGTCGCTCAGCGCCATCAGGATGCCGGTCCGCTCGCGATAGATGCCGAAATTCTTGCTGCAGGACGCGGCGATCAGAACCTCGGGCAGGCGCTCGGCGATCATCCGCGTGGGCTGCGCGTCGGCCTCGATCCCGTCGCCAAAGCCCTGATAGGCCAGGTCGATCAGCGGGATCGCCCCGGTCTTTTCCAGCACGCCCGCGATCTCGTCCCACTGTGCGGCGGTCGGGTTGGCGCCGGTCGGGTTGTGGCAGCAGCCATGCAGCAGCACCACGTCGCCCTTTTTGGCGCGACCCAGCGCGTCCAGCATCGCCTCGAACGCGACGCCGCGGGTGTCGTTGTCGAAATAGGGATACATCTCATGGGCTTGACCCATGAAGTTCAGGATCGAAAGGTGGTTGGGCCAGGTCGGGTCGGAGACGTGGATCACCGTGTCCGGGTTGGCCAGCCGCACCAGTTCCAGCGCCTGCCGGATCGCGCCCGTGCCGCCCACCGTCGCGACCGAGGCCACCCGCCCCGAGGCGGTGTCGCCCAGCACCATCTGCTGCATCGCATCTCGATATTCCGGGTCGCCCGCGAGGCTGGTATAGGCCTTGGTGGCCTGGTTTTCCCAGATCCGCTGCTCGGCCGCCTTCACCGCGCGCATGACCGGGGTCAGGCCGTTGGGGTCCTTGTAGACGCCCACGCCAAGGTCGATCTTGCCCTGACGGGTGTCGGCCTTGAAGTCGGCCATCAGCGACAGGATCTTGTCGGCGGCTTGCGGTTTCAGATTACCCAGCATTCATGCGTCTCCGGTAGCGATTTTCAGGTTGGAATCGGCGCCCCATTCGGCCCAGGACCCGTCATACAGCGCAGTTGCCCGATGTCCCAGCCGTTCCAGCGCCAGGCTGAGCGAGGCCGCCGTGATGCCGGAACCGCAGCTGGTGATGACCGGGCGGGACAGATCGACGCCCGCCTCCTCGAACGCCGCGCGCAGTTCCGGCAGCGGCTTCATGCGGCCGCTGTCGTCATAAAGGCGGCCGACCGGCACGTTGCGCGCCTGCGGGATATGGCCCGCGCGCAGCCCCGGACGCGGCTCGGGCGCCTCGCCGCGAAACCGCTCGGGCGAGCGGGCATCGACGATCTGCTCGCCGCCGTCGCGGGATGCGACCTCGACCTGCGCCGCATCGCGGACCAGCGCCGGGCGCGGGCTGGGGGTATAGTCGACCGGGTCGCGCAGGCGCGGCTCTGCATGGGCGAGGTCATGGCCCGCCGCCGTCCACGCCTTCAGCCCGCCATCCAGCATCGCCACCCGCTCATGCCCCATCAGGCGAAAGGTCCACCACGCCCGCGCGGCGCTGTGGGTGTCGGCGTCGTCATAGACCACGACCTGATCGTCCGGGCCGATCCCCAGCCGGCGCATATGGGCGGCAAAGACCTCGGGCGGGGGGGCCATGTGCGGCAGGTCGCTGCCGCTGTCGGACACCGCGTCGATATCGAAGAACTGCGCCCCGGGGATCCGGCGCGAGTCGAACTCGGCCCGGGGGTCGCGGCAGGTGGCGGCCATGTGCCAGCTGGCGTCCAGCAGCCTCAGCCCCGGGTCGTTCAGATGCTCTGCCAGCCACTCGACCGAGACCAGGCTCTGCGGATCGTCCTGCATGAAAACCCCCACGCGATGCGTTTGAAATGTCTGTAACCCCCGCACCGGCAGGGGGCAACAGAGTTAACAATCGCTTGGCCGCGCCGGTTCCGTCTCAGTCGCGTGCCATCGCCTGCGCGCGGATCTGGCTGAGCGTGCTTGAACTGGTCAGCGCCTCGGGGTCGAGGCGCAGCTCGATCACTGCCAGCCGCTCGGCCGCCCTGGCGCGGGCGAAGGCGTCGAGGAAATCGGCCTGCGCCGTCACTGTCTCGCCATGCCCGCCATAGCTGCGGGCGAGCGCGGCAAAATCGGGCGCGGCAAGTCCGGTGCCCGAGACGCGGCCGGGATAGTGTCGTTCCTGATGCATCCGGATGGTGCCGTATTGCCCGTTATTGGCGACGATCACGATGACGTTGGCACCATGCTGCGCAGCGGTGGACAGCTCGTTCACCGTCATCTGCAGGCACCCGTCCCCGGCGAGGCAGATAACCGTCCGGTCGGGCATCTGCAACTTGGCGGCGATGGCGGCGGGCAGGCCGTATCCCATGCTGCCCGAGGTTGGGGCAAGCTGCGTGAACGCCTGCTTGAAGCGGAAATAGCGGTGCAGGAAGGCCGCGTAATTGCCCGCGCCATTGGTCAGCACGGCGTCGTCGGGCAGGTTTGCGGACAGCCAGCCGATCACCTCCTCCATCCGCACGGCGCCGGGTGTCGGGCGGGGGCGCTGCCAGTCTTCGTAGGCGGCGCGCAGGCCGGCGGTCCAGTCGGCGAAACTGCGCGTGGCCTTGCGGCTGGCAAGGGCCGCCAGCATCGCCTGCGGATCGGCGCAGATGCCGGGATCGGCGCGCCACAGCGTGCCGATCTGGTCGGGGTCGGGATGGACCATGACGATGCGCCGCCCCTGCCCCTCGGCCGGGTTCATCAGCGCATAGCCATCGGTCAGCGTGTCGCCCAGCCGCGAGCCGAGCGAGATCACCAGATCCGCTTGCCGCAGCGCCGCGCCCAGGGCCGGGTTCATCCCCACCCCCAGATCGCCGACATATTGCGGCAGGCGGTTGTCCATCCGGTCCTGACGGCGGAAGGGCACCGCGACCGGCGCCTGCCACGCCTCTGCCAGCCGGGCCAGATCATCCGCCGCCCGCGCCGACCAGACCGAGCCGCCGGGCACGATCAGCGGGCGTTCGGCCTTGCCCAGCGCATCCAGGACGGCATCGACGGCGCTGTCCGAGGGCGCGTTCATCACCGGACGCGCGGCGGGCAGATCGGCGATGGTGGCCGAGGCCGACAGCATGTCCTCGGGCAGGGCCAGAACCACCGGGCCGGGGCGGCCGGACATGGCCAGATGAAAGGCCCGCGCCATGTATTCGGGAATGCGGGCGATGTCGTCGATCTCGGCCACCCATTTCGCCAGACCGCCGAAGACGCGGCGGTAATCGAGTTCCTGAAACGCCTCGCGGTCGCGGTCGGCGCGGGCGATCTGGCCGACCAGCAGGATCATCGGCGTCGAATCCTGCCGCGCGACATGGACGCCGGCGCTGGCATTGGTGGCGCCCGGCCCGCGCGTCACGATGGCGATGCCGGGCCGCCCGGTCAGCTTGCCATGGGCCTCGGCCATCATCGCGGCGCCGCCCTCTTGCCGGCAGACGATGTTCTGGATGCCGCTGTCGTAAAGCCCGTCAAGCACCGCCAGAAAGCTTTCGCCCGGCACCGAAAACACGCGCTCGACCCCGTTCAGGCGCAGCGCATCGACCAGGATCTGCCCGCCATGCCGCGTGCTGTTGCTGCCGTCCATCGCCTGTCCCTTTCTTCCGCGCCGGTGCTGGCCGGCCCCCGGCCTGTTGTGGCGCGGATCGCGCGCGGTTTCCAGCCTGTCGCGCCCCTGAAGCGCGCTGCCGCGCCCCTGTCGCGCCGCGTGGGCGACGCCTTTACTTCGGCCGGGTCTGCGCTTATCTGGGGTCGGTCATGGCACCGAAATCAGACCCCAACTACAAGATCATCGCCGAGAACCGCCGGGCGCGGTTCGATTATTTCATCGAAAGCGATCTTGAGGTCGGTATCGTCCTGACCGGGTCCGAGGTGAAATCCCTGCGCAGCGGCCAGTCCAACATCGCCGAATCCTATGCCAGCGTCGAGGATGGCGAGCTGTGGCTGATCAACAGCTATATCGCCGCCTATAAGCAGGCCGGCGTCTTCGGCCATGACGAGCGTCGCCGGCGCAAGCTGCTGGTCTCGCGCCGCGAACTGGCCCGGCTTTGGGCGGCGGTCGGGCGCGAGGGGATGACGCTGGTGCCGCTGGTGAT
Source organism: Paracoccus jeotgali (assembly GCF_002865605.1). Classification (NCBI taxonomy): domain Bacteria; kingdom Pseudomonadati; phylum Pseudomonadota; class Alphaproteobacteria; order Rhodobacterales; family Paracoccaceae; genus Paracoccus; species Paracoccus jeotgali. The sequence goes on along the minus strand of NZ_CP025583.1, from coordinate 783,078 downwards.
GTATTTCAACCATCGCGGGCTGGTGAAGCTGAAGATCGGCATCGCCAAGGGCAAGAAGGTCGCGGACAAGCGCGAGACCTCGGCCCAGCGCGACTGGAACCGGCAGAAACAGCGCCTGCTGAAGCAGAGCCAGTAGCGTTCCCGCCGTTGGCCGCTGTCAGTGTCGGTCGGGGCTGCCGTCGGGGGTGCGGACCTCGCGGATGCGCGCGCTGATCCGGCGGCGGGCATCGTCGGGTTCGCGCGCCAGCGCCTGCATCAGCGCCTGCACCTCGCCCCGCAGCCCGTGCATCTCGTCCAGCAGCGACATCACCAGCGACAGCGCGTCATCGTCGAGGCCATAGCAGTCGGACAGGTTGCACAGCAGTTCGACCCGCGCACGGTCGACCTCGCGAAACCGGGTGCCCTGCGCCGAGATCATCGGCTGCACGGCGCGGATGCGGATATAATGGGTCAGCCGCGCATCGGTCAGATCATCGATCACGGCGATCAGGTCTTCTGCGGTATAGTCGGCCATCCTCAGCTCCCCATCCCCTTGCGCGGATCATAGGCGTGGTCCGCGCGCCATTTCGTGATGAACTCGGCCAGCTCGTCGTCGATCTGGCGCGGCATCACCACCTTCAGCTCGACATATTGATCGCCGCCCTTGATCCCCTTGCCCTTCAGGCGCAGCTTCTGCCCCGTGGTCGAGCCGCGCGGCAGGTTCATCGCCACCTCGCCGCCCAGGGTCGGGACCGCGATGCGGCCGCCCAGGATCGCCTCGTCCAGCGCGATGGGCAGGGTGATGGTCACGTCGTTGCCGTCGCGGCGCCAGTCGGGGTCATCGGCCACATGCAGCGTCAGATAGGCGTCGCCCGGCCCGCCCTTGCCATGGCCGGGGCCGCCCTTGCCGCGCAGCCGGATGGTCTGGCCGTCCTGCGCCCCTTCGGGGATCTTGACCTCGAGCGCGTCGCCGCCCGGCAGCACGATTCGGGTCGAGCCGCCCTTGGCCGCGGTCATGAAGTCGATCTGCAGATCGAACCGCAGATCCTGCCCGCGCATGTCAAACCCCTGCGCGCCCGCGCCGCGCCCGAACCCGCCTGCGCCGCCGCCACCCATGCCACCCATGCCGCCGCCCATCCCACCGCGGGCGCCGAACAGATCCTCGAACAGGTCCGAGAAATCGCCCTGCCCGGCCGTCGAATACTGGCGATAGGGGTTGTCGCCGCGCTCGGCAAAGTCGCGATAAAAGCGCTGCTGCTGCCGCTCTTGGCCATGGGCGTCAATCTCGCCCGCGTCGAAGCGCTTGCGCTGCTCGGGGTCTTTCAGCAGGTCATAGGCGGTCGCGGCGGCCTTGAAACGCTCGGCCGCGGCGGGGTCCTGGTTCAGATCGGGGTGATCGGTCTTGGCGATCTTGCGATAGGCTTTCTTGATCTCGGCCTGGGTCGCGTTCCTGGTCAGGCCCAGCGCCTTGTAGGGATCGTCCATGTTCTGTCTTGCCTCGTCTAACCTTGCACCATCGGTCCCGTTCCGTCCGCCCCTTATGTCGGCCCGCGCGGCCTGATGTTCAACCCGTTACCTCGGGCGCGGGATCGCGGAAATGCGACGCCAGCGGCTCGGGGATGTCGAATTCCTGCAGGGCGCGGTCGCGGGCCATGGCCGACATCTTGCGCGCGGTCAGATTGACGATGCGGTCCATGTCCTTGGGCGACTGGGTCTGGGCAAACGGCGCCATATAGTGCCGCATGAAGGTGAAGCAGGCGACATCCTGCAGGGCCTGGACGCCATCATCGCGCTTGATCCCTTCCTTGCGGATCATCCGGCCGGCGGTCTCGATCTGGTCGTCGTCATAGCCTGCCTCGCGCATGAAGCCGGCGACGCGGTCGGCATGGCGGCGGGCCTGTTCGCGGCGCCAGTCCAGATAGCCCTTGCGGCCTTCGGGAAACTCGCTGCGGGGCAGCCGCCAGCGCTCGATATGCTGGCCGCGGCAGGCGATCTGCAGCGCCTCGCCGGCGTCGGGATACAGGGCGCGCTGCTCGGCGGTCATGCGTTGACCGTAAAGAAGCTCGACCGGCTGGCCGTCGGTCAGGTTGGGATCGGCGGCGTTGGCCGCATCGATTCGGGCGAATACATCGGTCAGTCTGCTGTTCATGGCCGCATCTTGCCGTGACCGGGCGCGCATGTCATGTCGGAAACATGCTGACCAATGCCGACATCGCCGAACTGACCGATCTGCGGCGCGACCTGCACCGCTACCCGGAACTGTCCGGGTCCGAGCATCGCACCGCCGCCCGCGTGGCGGGCCTGCTGCGCGATCTGGGCGCGGATGAGTTGTGGACCGGCATCGGCGGCACCGGCGTTCTGGCGGCGTTTCGCGGTGCCGAACCCGGCCCATCGGTCATGTTCCGGGCCGAACTTGACGCCCTGCCGATCACCGAGGCGGACGGCCTGCCCCACCGCTCGACCGTGCCGGGGGTGGCGCATCTGTGCGGCCATGACGGGCATATCTGCGGCGTGCTGGGGCTGGGGCGGCTGCTGTCGCGTCAACGCCCGCAGCGCGGCGTGGTCTGGCTGCTGTTCCAGCCCGCGGAAGAGGATGGCAGCGGGGCCGCCGCCATGCTGGCCGATGCCCAGCTGCCCGCATTTGATTACGGCTTTGCGATCCACAACTATCCGGGCCTCGCGCAGGGACAGGCGCGGTTGCAGGCAGGGGTGATGAACTGCGCCTCGGTCGGGATGCGGGCGCGGCTGACCGGCGCCACCGCCCACGCGTCCGAGCCGGAAAAGGCGCGCACGCCGACGCTGGCCCTAGCCGCGATCCTGCCCGCCCTGCTGGCGCTGTCGCGGGGGTCGCCGGGCGAGGCAGCCTATCGGCTGGTCACCATCACCCATCTGTCGATGGGCGTCCCCGCCTTCGGGATCACACCGGGCGAGGCCGAGATCTGGGCCACGCTGCGGACCAGCACCGATGAGGGGATGGCCGATCTGCGGCAGCAGGCCATGGGGATTGTCCGCGACGCCGCCGTTGACCGGGGGCTTGCGGTGGATTTCGACTGGCAGGACGATTTCGCCGCCTCGGTCAACGACCCGCAGGCGACGGCGCTGATGGGCGAGGCCGCCCGCGCGGCGGGGTTCCAGCTTTCGGACGCCGATCTGCCGCTGCGCGCCTCCGAGGATTTCGGCCGCTTTGGATCGCGCGGGCGCTGCGCGATGATCTTTCTGGGCGCGGGCGCCGACCGCCCCCCGCTGCACGCGCAGGATTACGACTTTCCGGACGATCTGATCGCGCCGTCGGTCACGCTGTTTCACGCGCTGGCCCGGCGGCTTACCGGCTGAGCGCCTCGCGCAGCATGTGATACGAGACCTTCGGCGTGCGGATCTGGGTGGTGTAATCGACATGCACCAGCCCGAAGCGCGGCCCGTAACCCAGCGCCCATTCGTAATTGTCCAGAAGCGACCATTGGTAGAAACCGCGCAGATCGACCCCGGCCTTGATCGCGTCCAGCGCCGCCTGCAGGTGATCGCGGATGAAACCCTGCCGCGTCGTGTCGTCCACTATGCCGCATTTCTGGCTCTCCAGCCCGGCCATGCCGTTTTCGGTCACATATAACGGCAGGTGCGGGGCGGCGGCGGCGGCGCGCAGCAGGAACTCGGTCAGCCCCTCGGGCCGGATCTCCCAGCCGATGCCGGTCTTGGGCAGCGGGCCGGGCACGAATTTGAACGACGGCCACAGCTCGTCCGACCCACGCAGGATCGAGCGGGTGTAGTAATTCACCCCCAGCCAGTCCAGCGGCGCGGCGATCAGCGCCATGTCGTCCTGCCAGCCCGCCGGCATATGCGGCCCCAGCCCGTCCAGCGCCAGCGCCGGATAGCCGGCCCCGGTCACCGCGTCCAGAAACCAGCGGTTATAGATCGCGTCCCGCCGGGCGGCGGCGGCCATGTCGGCGGTGCTGCGGCTGGCCGGGTGCGCGGTCTCGAAATTCAGCACGATGCCCAGATTGCCATGCCCGTCGGCGCGCAGCGCCTGCAGGGCCGTGGCATGGGCCAGCAGGCAATAATGCGAGGCATGGGCGGTGGCGCGGATGTCGCGCAGCCCCGGCGCGTGCTTGCCCAGGAAATGCGACAGCCAGGCGATGCACCACGGCTCGTTCAGGGTCGCGGTCATCTCGATCCGGTCGCCCAGCCGGGCCATGACGGCGCAGGCATAATCGGCGAAACGCTCGGCGATGTCGCGGTGGCACCAGCCGCCCTGAAGCGACAGCGCCGAGGGCAGGTCCCAGTGATACAGCGTCAGCACCGGCGCGATCCCGCGCGCCACCATGCCATCGACCAGCCGGTCATAGAAATCGAGCCCCTCGGGATGGACGTTGACCCCGTCCGGCATCACCCGCGCCCAGCTTGTCGAGAATCGGTAGCTGTCGAAATTGCCGTCGCGCACCAGGTCCAGATCGCCCGGCCAGCGGTGGTAATGGTCGCAGGCCCGCGACCCGTCGCTGCCGCCGGCGGTGTTGCCGGGCGTGGCCGCAAAGCTGTCCCAGTGGCACGGCCCCGCGCCGCCGAAGCTGCTGCCCTCGATCTGATAGGCGGCGGTCGCGACCCCAAAGCGGAAGCCGGGCGGAAAGTCCTTGCGTGTCAGCACCGGCGGCCCCTTTCGCGTGTCCCTCTGCCCGCCATTCCTAGGCCCCCGCGGCGCCCGGGCCAATCCCCGGATTGATCCCGGCCCGCCAGCGGGCTAACCCCGCCCCAACGAACGGGAGAGCAGCATGAGCCGAATCGACGCCACCTTTGCCCGCCTGCGTCAGGCGCAGCAGAAAGCCTTTGTCAGCTATGTGATGGCAGGCGACCCCGATCCGGCGACCTCGGCCCGGATCCTCGCCGGTCTGCCCGAGGCGGGCGTGGACATCATCGAGCTGGGCCTGCCCTTCACCGACCCCATGGCCGACGGCCCCACCATCGAGGCCGCCGGTCACCGCGCGCTGGCGGCAGGCGGCGGTGTCACCGCGACGCTGGATCTGGTGCGCGCCTTCCGCCAGCAGAACGACACCACGCCGATCGTGCTGATGGGCTATTACAATGTCGTCTTCGGCCGTCCGGGCGGGGTGCAGCAATTCCTGACCGACGCAGTCGAGGCCGGGATCGACGGGCTGATCATCGTCGATCTGCCGCCCGAGGAAGATGCCGAGCTGTGCCTGCCCGCGCAGGAAGCCGGGCTGAACTTCATCCGTCTGGCCACGCCCACCACCGACGACAAGCGCCTGCCGGCCGTGCTCGCGAACACGTCGGGTTTCGTGTATTACGTCTCGGTCACCGGCATCACCGGGGGGGCGGCCGCCGATGCCGCGACCATCGCGCCCGAGGTGGCCCGCATCCGCAAGGCCGCCGGCCTGCCGGTCGTGGTCGGTTTCGGCATCGCCACGCCCGAGGCGGCCGAGGCGATTGCGGGCATCGCGGATGGCTGCGTCGTCGGCTCTGCCATCGTCAAGCGCATCGGCGAAGGGCAGCCCGTGGACGAGGTGCTGGCCTTCGTGCGCAGTCTTGCCGAAGGCGCCCATCGCGGCTGATCCCGCCCCGGTGACAAGCGCGTGAGGCGGCGGTGAACCTGCCGCTGCGGACCCCCCTGCGCCCGCCTTGGGTGCTGGCGGGCGGGTCTGAAAGCCGCTAGCATTCCGCCATGACCGACCAGTCCCTTCCCGTCCTGCCGTCGCTGCCCCGACCGGCGCCCGATCTGCCAAGGCCGCGCAGCTTCTGGCAGCGGATCGTCGACCGCATGGCGGCGTTTGTCGGTGCCCGGCGGGCGGCGGTGCCGCCGGAAAAATCGGTGGCCTTCACCATCGCGGTCATCGCGCTCGGCGCGAAAATGGCCAAGGCGGATGGCCGCGTCGACCGGTCCGAGGTCGCGGCCTTCCGGCGCGTCTTCACCATCCCGCGATCCGAGGAAAAGAATGCGGCCCGCGTCTTCGATCTGGCGCGGCAGGATGTGGCCGGCTTCGACGCCTGGGCGCGGCGCGTGGCGCGGATGTTCCCGCCGGGCGATCCGGTGCTGGAAAACGTGCTGGAGGGGCTGGTCATCGTCGCCAGCGCCGACGCCGCCCTGCACGAGGCCGAGCGCGCCATGCTGGACGACATCGCCCGCATCTTTGCAATTCCGCAGGACCGGGCGCAGGTGATCCTTGCCCGCCACGATCCGCAGCGGGTCATCCCGCCCCATATCGTGCTGGGCGTGCCCGAGGATGCGCCCTTGGCGCAGGCCCGCAGCCGCTGGCGCGAATTGCTGCGCGAGCATCACCCCGACCGCGCCATCGCCGCCGGCCTGCCGAAAGAGGCGATCCGCCTGGCCGAGGCCCGCACCCGCGCCATCAACGACGCCTGGCAGCGCCTGCGCGACGCCCACAAGGCCGGGATGCGGACGGCGCATTGACCCACCTTCGGGCGCGTGACCGGAACCGGAACCGCGCGGCGGCGGTTCTGTTCAGAGCATGGCGGGGTCAGCATGACACAGCGAAGTCAGTCGAGAATCGTTCTTCACAGCCGCGCGGCGGTCAGCCGTGTCGGGCATAGTCACGGGCTGCTGTTCGCGGCGCTGATGGCCGGCGCGGTGATTGTCGCAAGCGCTGCGGGCGCACAGGGCTGGCAGATGCCGAAACAGGACGCGCCGCCCCCTGACAGCCAGCAGACCCAGCCGCGCGACCGCCTCGCCCTGCCGCCCACCGCGCGCGATCGGGACGACAGCCCCCTCGACCGGCTGATGAGCGACATGTTCCGCCGCCTGCAACCGCATATCGAGGGGATCGGGGACGAGCTTGCCTCGACCATGAACGAATTCGCGCCGGCCTTCGATGAACTCGGCAAGATGATGGACGATATCGGCAATTACGAGCGCCCCGAGCGGCTGCCCAATGGCGACATCATCATCCGCCGCCGCGCCGATGCCCCGCCGCCCCCGCCGATGGACGAGTTGCAGCGCTTCCTGCCGCAGAAACGAGACCCCGACGCGCCGCCCGCCGAGCCGGAGCGGACGGTCCCGCAGCCGACGCCGGGCGTGCCGCAGACGGATCTGTAGCCTTCCGCGCAGCGCCAGCGCGACAGGTTCAAGCGGAACCGCGCAGCCTTCTCCCCTCAGCCAAGGGTGCCCAAGCCGCAGCCGCCGCTCGGGCAGCCCGCTCTCCCCCCTACCGCAACACCAGCACGCTGATCGGCGAGTGGCGCACGACCTTGTCGCCCTGCGAGCCGACGCGGAAGGTCCGCATCTCGTCCGGGCGTTGCGAGGACATCAGGATCAGGTCGGCGCCGACCTTGGTCGCGTTCTCGATGATGGTCTCGGCCACATGGCCATAGCCGACATGGGTGGCGACGTTGGGCAGGTCGGGCAGCTCGCGCGCGACCAGGGCGTTCAGCTGCGACTTCATCTCGTTCAGGGCGCGTTTCTCGTATCCGCTCGGCAGATAGCTGGCGACCCAGGCGCTACCGACATCGTGGACGACCCCCAGCACATGCAGCGTACCGCCGGGCGCGAGCAGCGCCACCGCCTTGGGCAGCGCCTCGCGCCAGCTGATCTCGTGCTGGATGTCGACCGGCAGAAGGATGGTCTTGAACATGGGGTTTCCTTTTTCCTCAGCCCGCGGCGCGGGGCTGAATGGGTGCGGGGTCACGGACCGCGCCGGTGCCGCCGTCTTCGGGACCGATGCGACGGCGTTGCAGCCAGACCACCACCGCCAGCAGCAGGAAGGCGGGAATGAACATCCAGTATTTCGACGGCGTCTCGGCCGGCAGGCGCACCAGCGTCACCGTCTGATCCCAGTCCAGCCCCGCCTTCTGCGCCGGGCTGTCGAAGGCGACGTTGTCGATCACCACCTCGGCCCCGTTCTGGATCACATCGACGCCAAGCGCCTGCAGCCGTTCTTCGCCGGTGGCGCCCTCGGGGACGGGCATCTGGACGCGGAAGGTGACCGGGTTGCCGATATCGTTCAGCCCCGCCACCTCGAGCCGGAAGGGCTCGCCCACCGGCGCCTCGGCCAGCGCCTGCACCAGTTCGGCGGGTGGGCGGTCGTCCCAGGGCGGCGCGACCATGTCCATCCAGAAGCCGGGCCGGAAGATGCTGAAGGCGATCAGCAGCAGCAGCGCGCTTTCCAGGATGTTGCTGCGGGTCAGGAACCAGCCCTGCGTCGCCGCCGCGAACAGCAGCATGGCGATGGTGGCGGTGATGAAGACGAAGATGCCCTGCAGCCATGTCACGTCGATCAGCAGCAGGTCGGTGTTGAAGATGAACAGGAAGGGCAGCGCGGCCGTCCGCAGACTGTAGAAGAAGGCCACCACCCCGGTCTTGATCGGGTCGCCGCCCGACACGGCGGCGGCGGCGAAACTCGCCAGCCCCACCGGCGGCGTCACATCGGCCATGATCCCGAAATAGAAGACGAACAGATGCACCGCGATCAGCGGCACCAGCAGGCCGTTCTGCTGCCCCAGCGTCACGATCACCGGCGCAAGCAGCGCCGAGACGACGATATAGTTGGCGGTCGTCGGCAGCCCCATCCCCAGGATCAGCGACAGCACCGCCGTCAGCAGCAGGATCGCCAGCAGGTTGCCGCCCGACAGCACCTCGACCACATCGGCCAGTGCCGAGCCGACGCCGGTCTGGCTGACCGCGCCCACGATGATGCCGGCGGTCGCGGTGGCGATGCCGATGCCGATCATGTTGCGCGCGCCCGAGATCATGCCATCGACCAGATCGTTCACCCCACCGCGCAGGGCGGCGCCCATGCGGCGTTCGCCCATCTGGTCCTGCCCGCGCAGCATCAGCATCAGCGGCCGCTGGGTCAGCAGGATGAAGATCATGAACGCGGTCGCCCAGAAGGCCGAGAGGCCGGGCGACAGCCGGTCGATCATCAGCGCCCAGACCAGCACCACCACGGGCAGGATATAGTGCAGCCCCGAGCGGACCGTCGGTCCGGGCAGCGGCAGTTCGGTGATTTCGGCGTTGGGGTCGTCGATCCGCAGCGGGATCTCGCGCGAGCCGACCCACATCAGCCCGATATAGGCGGCCGTCAGCGCGGCAAAGATGACATAACCCGCCGCGCCGCCAACGGTCGGCCGCACCCAGCCCATGCCGTAATAGACCAGCATCGACAGCGCCGACAGCACCAGCACGCCGAAGACGAAGCCGACCAGTCGCCGCATCCACGGCCCCGGCACATAGGCGCGGGGCAGACCCTCCATCCCGGCCTTCATGGCCTCGAGATGGACGATATAGACCAGGGCGATATAGCTGATCGAGGCCGGCAGCACCGCGTGCTTGACGACGTCGAAATAGGGGATGCCGACATATTCGACCATCAGGAAGGCCGCGGCCCCCATGACCGGCGGCATGATCTGGCCGTTGACGGATGACGCCACCTCGACCGCACCGGCGCGTTCGGCGGAAAAGCCCACGCGCTTCATCAGCGGGATGGTGAAGGTGCCGGTGGTGACGACGTTGGCGATGGACGAGCCGGAAATCAGGCCCGTCATGGCGCTGGATACGACAGCCGCCTTGGCCGGTCCGCCGCGCATGTGGCCCATCAGCGAAAACGCCACCTGAATGAAGTAGTTACCGGCCCCGGCCTTGTCCAGCAGCGCGCCGAACAGCACGAACAGGAACACGAAGGAGGTCGAGACGCCCAGCGCGATCCCGAACACGCCCTCGGTCGTGATCCACTGGTGGTTGACCACCTCGGACAGCGAGTTGCCCTTGTGCGCGATGATGTCGGGCATGTAGGGGCCAAGGAAGCTGTAGGCCAGAAACACCGTCGCCACGATCATCAGCGCCGGGCCAAGCGAGCGGCGCGTGGCCTCGAGCAGCAGCAGCAGGCCGATCACGGCAAAAACGAAATCCTGCCGGATGGGCGCGCCGACCCGGCCGCTGATCTCGCGGTAGAAGATATAGATATACAGCGCCGCCCCGACCGAGGCGATGGCCAGCACCCACTCCCATGGCGGGATGCGGCTTTTCGGGCTGCCCAGCAGGATCGCCCCGACCAGCATGGCGGCGACAAGGCCGATCCACCACGCATTGCCGGGCGGTGCGCCGTTGATGAACAAAAGTGCCAGAAACACCGGCACGCCGATCGCCAGCACCATCTGCACCGGCGAGCGTTCGGCGGGATAGGCCAGATAGGCCAGGAACATCGCGAAGGCGAGGTGGATGGACCGCGTCTCGGTATCGTTCAGGATGCCCCAATTGACCATGAAGGGCAGGGGCGAGGCGATCCAGATCTGGAACAGCGACCAGCAGAAGGCGACGATCAGGATCAGCCGCCCGACCCAGCCCGGCGGCGTGCGCGCGCCGGTGTCGGACGAGGCGACGAGTTCGTCGATCTCGGCCTGCGACAGCCCGCCCGCGCCCGAGGCCGCGTTCTCGACCGCGGCGGCGTCCATCTGCCAGTCCTCGCGCCGCTTGCGGGGCGGCGTGGCGCCGGGTTGGGGATCGCCGGTCGGGCCGCCGGTCGGATCGTTGTCCTGTGTCATCTGGCGTCCCCCCTGTTTTCGGTTTTCGCATCCTTGCCGTGCTGCGACGCTGGTCCATCGCGACCGCATCATGGCGGTTTTATTTCAGTCTTTACAAAAAACGGCCCCGCCGCAAGAGCAGAGCCGTCCAGTCGGTTTCAGGTCGGGGCGCTCTCACGCCCCGACGCATCCGCAGGGCCGCGTCTTACTGCAACCAGCCCTGTTCGCGGTAGTATTTCTCGGCGCCCGGGTGCAGCGGGGCCGAGTTGCCTTCATTCACCATCGCCTCGGGTTCGAGGTTGGCGAAGGCCGGGTGCAGACCCTTGAAGCGGTCGAAATTGTCGAAGACCGCCTTCACGACCTCATAGACCACATCGTCCGGCACATCGGCCGAGGTCACGAAGGTCGCCTTGACGCCGAAGGTCTCGACGTCGTCGTCATTGCCCGCATACATGCCGCCGGGGATGATCGCCTTGGCATAGAAGGGGTTGTCCTCGACCAGCTTGTCGATTTCGGGGCCGTTGACCGGGACCAGATTGGCCTCGACCGTCGAGGTGGCTTCCTGGATCGAGCCGTTGGGGTGGCCGACGGTATAGACGATGGCGTCCACCTTGTTGTCACCCAGCGCGGCGGATTGTTCGGCGGGCTTCAGTTCGGATGCCAGCGAAAAATCGTTCATCGACCAGCCCTTGGCGTCCAGCACGACTTCCATCGTGGCACGCTGGCCGGAGCCGGGGTTGCCGACATTGACGCGCTTGCCCTTGAGGTCGTCGAAGCTGCCGATATTGGCATCCTTGCGCGCGACCACGGTGAAGGGCTCGGGATGGACCGAGAATACCGCGCGGATGTCCTCGAACTTCTTGTCGCCGGCGAAATCCTCGGACGAGCCGTTATAGGCGTGGTGCTGGATGTCGGACTGGGCCACGCCCATGGTCATGTCGCCGGCCTGAATGGCGTTGACGTTGGCCACCGATCCCCCGGTCGAGGGCGCGGTGCATTTGATGCCGGTTTCGGCGGTGTCGCGGTTCACGAGGCGGCAGATCGACTGGCCGACGACGTAATAGACGCCGGTCTGGCCGCCGGTGCCGATGGTGATGAAACGCTCTTCCGCGGCCTGCGCGGCGGTGGCGAGCGCGGCCAGGGTGAAGGCGGCGGTGAAGGTCTTGATGATCTTCATCTGTTGTCTCCCAGTTGGTTCAATGGGGGCAGCATTCGACATCCCGCGCAAAAGTGCAAGTTTTCCGCCCGCTGCATCGCATCTTTCGCGCCGGAAACCGGGGCTGTCGCAAGCTATTGCCGACCGGCCTTGGGTCATGCCAACCTGCGCCTCGGCGCCGGGCCGCAGGTGGCGGCGCATGGACAGCGCGGACAGGTCGGACAGGAACGGGGACGAGATGAAATCGGATGTCATCATCATTGGCGGCGGCATTGCCGGGGTATCGGCGGGGGCGCTGATCGCGTCGGGGGCGCAGGTCACGCTGCTCGAATCGGAAAGCATGATCGGCCATCACACGACCGGCCGCTCGGCCGCGATGTTCATCCGCAATTACGGCGGCCCCGCCGTCGCCCGCCTGAACGAGATCGCCGAGGCGGTGTTCGAAAACCCCGAAGGCATCTCCGACCAGCCCCTTCTGACCCCGAGGGGAGAGCTTCATGTCGCCCGCGCCGACGAGGCCGAGCATCTGGAACGCTATCTGCGCGATGCCGAGGGCATGGACCGGGTCACCACCGAAGAGGCGCTGCAACTGTGCCCCATCCTGCGACCCGAGGCGGCGGTCCACGCCGCCATCGAACGCGGCGCGCAGGCCATCGACACCGATCTGCTGTTGCAGGGTTACGCCAAGATGCTGCGCCGCAACGGCGGCCGGATCGAGACCGGCGCCCCGGTCACCGCGATCACCCATCAGGGCGGGACGTGGCGGGTCGAGACGCCGAAAGGCACATTCGAGGCCCCGGTGCTGGTCAACGCCGCCGGCGCCTGGGCCGATCAGGTGGCCGGCCTGGCGGGTCTGGCGCCGGTCGGGCTGGTGCCGCGTCGCCGCAACGCCGCAATCCTGCCCGCCCCTGCCGGTCACGATGTCGAGACATGGCCGATGGTCGTGAACGCTGCCGACCGCTGGTATATCAAGCCCGAGGCCGGCAAGCTGATGTTCAGCCCCAGCGATGCGGTGCCGTCCGACCCCTGCGACGCGTGGTCGGACGACATGGAACTGGCCGAGGGGCTGGACCGCTTCAGCCAGGACGTCACCTATGAGGTCACGCGGGTCGAGCGGTCATGGGCGGGGCTGCGCAGCTTTGCCCCGGATCTGGCGCCGGTGGTGGGCTTCGATCCCGACGCCACGGGTTTCTGGTGGCTGGCCGGTCAGGGTGGCACCGGCATCCAGACTGCGCCCGCGCTGGCCGCGCTGAGCGCGGCGGGCGTGCTGGGTCAGCCCTCGCCGGTGTCGGACGAGGTGCTGGCCAGCTTCTCGCCCAAGCGGTTCCGCACCGCCTGAGGTTCCCGCCCGGCGCCCCGTCAGCGGGCGGCGGGCGCCCCGTACAGGTTGCGGGCGCGGGTTTCGAAGGCGCGGACGATGCGCGACATCGCCTCGTCGAAGACGACGCCGATCAAGCGGGCCAGCAGCGCGTTGCGGAACTCGAAATCGACGAAGAAATCGACCTCGCAGCCGGGTGCGGCGGGGTCGTCATCGGGCAGGTCACGAAAGGCCCAGCCGGAATGCAGATGCCGGAACGGGCCGTCCAGATATTCGGTGTCGATCTTCAGCGCCTCGGGCCACAGGGTCACGCGGCTGCCGAACCGCTCGCGGAAGACCTTGAACGAGATCACCAGATCGGCCTCGATCACCTCGGCGCCGTCGTCGCGCTGCTGGCGCGCGCGGATGCGGGCGGCACTGTTCCAGGGCAGGAATTCGGGGTAACGCGACACATCCGCGACCAGGTCATACATCTGCTGCGCGGTATAGGGCAGTTTGCGCGTCTCGGAACGATGGGGCAAAATGGCATCCGTGGTCTGGCAAGTCTGGCCGCACATAACGCAGGGGGCAGAGGTGAACAACCTGACTTGGCTGATACGGGCGTCGCGCTGGGTGCGAAACCCGCCCGGACCGCGCCGGATCAAGCTGGTTTTCGGGATCATCGCGGCAGGTCTGGCGATGCTGGCGCTGGAAAAGCTGGGCTGGTGGCCGGATTGGGCGACGCTGGAGCGTGGCCGCGGCAGATGGTAGCGGGGCCGCGCGCCCCCTAAAGCCCCGCCGCCTTGAAGGTGTTGCAGGAGGCCAGCGTCCCGCCGTCAAAGCCGCGCATGAACCATTCCTGCCGATCCGCCGACGAGCCATGCGTGAAGGCATCCGGCACCGCCGCGCGTCCGGCGCTTTGCATCAGCGCGTCATCGCCCACGGCGGCGGCGGCGTCCATCGCCTCGGCCAGGTCGCGGCGGTCGATGCGCAGATCCTGCGCCGAGTTCCTGGCCCACATCCCCGCGAAACAATCCGCCTGCAATTCCGTCAACACTGACAGATAGTTCGAATCGCGCTTGGTCGCCTGCTGGCGCATCTGGGTGACGCGCGGCAGGATGCCCAGCTGGTTCTGGACGTGGTGGCCGACCTCGTGCGCGATGACATAGGCCGCCGCCAGATCGCCGCCCGCGCCCATCTTCTGATCCATCACCCGAAAGAAATCGGTGTCCAGATAGACCTTTTGATCGACCGGGCAATAGAACGGCCCCATCTGCGAGGACGCGCCCCCGCAGGCCGAGCGGGTCACGCCGGAATACAGCACCATCTGCGGGTCGCGGTAATCCTGCCCGGCCTGTTCGCGCACGCTTTGGCCGAACACATCCTCGGTCTCGGCCAGGATGACCGAGACGAATTGCCCGATCTCGCGTTCCTCGGCGGTCAGCTCGCGCGGCTCGCCGGTGGTCGGCTGCTGCGACACGTCCGAGACCATGGGCGAGATGTCGATGCCGAAGAAATAGCCGAAGGCCAGCACCGCGAGCATCCCCACGATCCCGATGCCGCCCGCGCCGCCGGTGGTCATGCCGCGCCGATCCTCGATATTGCTGCTGCCCCGCCGTCCTCGCCACTGCATCGCCGAACTCTCCATCCTCAATCTGCCGCGCGACTGCGCCGGCCGGTCATCACGACAAGGCCCGGGCAGCCTTGACGGTTCCCTGATCGCGGTTCATTTGGGGCACCGCGCCACCCCGGCGCGGCGGGAATGGCGCGATGCTCAGACGGCTCTACGACTGGACCATGGGGCTGGCCGCCCGGCCCGACGCCATGCTGGCGCTGTTCCTCGTGGCCTTCGTCGAAAGCTCGTTCTTTCCGATCCCGCCCGATGTGCTGATCATCCCGATGGTGCTGGCCGCGCGCTCGCGTTGGGCGCGGATCGCGTTGGTGGGCGCGGCAGGTTCGGTGCTGGGGGCGCTGTTCGGCTATTGGATCGGCGCGGCCTTCATGGACACGATCGGGCACGCCATCCTCGCCACCTATGGGAAGGAGGGGCAGTTCGCCACCCTCGCCGCGCGGTTCGAGGCCTGGGGCGCCTGGGCGGTGCTGTTCGCCGGGCTGACCCCCTTCCCCTTCAAGGTCATCACGCTGTTTTCAGGTGCGGTCGCCCTGCCCCTGCCGCTGTTCATCCTGACCACCATCATCGCCCGCGCCGGGCGGTTTCTGCTGGTGGCCTGGCTGCTCTATCGCTTCGGCGCACCGATCCGTGATTTCATCGAGCGGCGGCTTGGCCTTATGTTCGCGCTGTTCCTGACCGCCCTGCTGGGTGGCTTCTATGTGGTGAAATTCCTGTGATCCGACTGACCCCCCGCCAGCTTGCCCAGACCGCCGCCGCCGGATCGGCGCTGCTGCTGATCGCGGCCCTTGGCTTTCAGATGATCGGCTATGCGCCTTGCGAGCTGTGCATCCTGCAACGCTGGCCGCATCTGGCGGCGGCGGTGATCGGGCTGGGCCTGATCGTGACCGACAGCCGCTTGCTGCGTTGGGCGGGCGCCATTGCCGCCGCCATCGCCTGCGGGCTGGCCGTCTATCACACCGGGGTCGAGGCCGGCTGGTGGCCGGGGCCTGCCGCCTGTTCGGGCGGGATGGACGCGATGCTGCGGCTGTCGACCGAGGATCTGATGGCGCATCTGCAATCGGCGCCGGTGGTGCGCTGCGATCAGCCGCAATGGTATTTCCTGGGCCTGACCATGGCCGCGTGGAACGCCCTCGCCTCGGCGGTGCTGACCGCGATGTGGCTCATGGCGGCCAGCGGGCGCGGCATCCGCAGCTAGGCCGCCCCCGGCCCGGTTTGCGTTGCACCCAAGCCTGCGTAGGTGCTATACCGCAGCACAACAAGATATTGAGGCGCAAGACGTGGCTGACACCCCCGAAGACGACGATCTGGAACTGACCGGCGAAGGTCCGAACGGCGACGAGGACAGCGAACCGGCGCGTGTCGTGATGCATCATGACGGCCCGCAGATCAGCATCACCGAAGAGATGCGGTCGAGCTATCTCGACTATGCGATGTCGGTCATCGTCAGCCGCGCCATTCCCGATCTGCGCGACGGGCTGAAGCCGGTGCACCGGCGCATCCTGTTCGCGATGAGCGAGACGAACAACACCTATGACAAGCCCTATCGGAAATCGGCTCGGCCGGTGGGCGAGGTGATGGGGAAATACCACCCGCATGGCGACAGCGCGATCTATGACTCGCTGGTGCGGATGGCGCAGGACTTCTCGATGTCGCTGCCGCTGCTGGACGGACAGGGCAATTTCGGCTCGATGGACGGCGACCCGGCGGCGGCCATGCGCTATACCGAGGTGCGGATGGCGCGGCCGGCCGATTTCCTGCTGGCCGATATCGACAAGGACACCGTCGATTTTCAGGACAACTATGACGGCAAGGACCGCGAACCGGCGGTGCTGCCGGCGCGCTTTCCCAACATGCTGGTCAATGGCGCGGGCGGCATCGCCGTCGGCATGGCGACCAACATCCCGCCGCACAATCTGGGCGAGGTGATCGACGGCACGCTGGCGCTGATCGAGGACCCCGACCTGCCGACCGAGCGGCTGATGGAGATCATTCCCGGCCCCGATTTCCCCACCGGCGCCACGATCCTAGGCCGCTCGGGCATCCGCAAGGCCTATCTGGAGGGCCGCGGCTCGGTCGTCATGCGCGCCCGCACCCGGATCGAGGAGCTGCGCAAGGACCGCTTCGCCATCGTGCTGGACGAGATCCCCTATCAGGTGAACAAGGCCACGATGATCGAAAAGATTGCCGAACTGGCCAAGGAACGCCGGATCGAGGGCATCGCGCATGTGCAGGACGAATCCGACCGCCACGGCGTCCGCGTCGTCATCGAGCTGAAGCGCGATACCACGCCCGAGGTGGTGCTGAACCAGCTTTACCGCTTCACGCCCATGCAAAGCACCTTCGGCGCCAACATGCTGGCCCTGAACGGCGGCCGGCCCGAGCAGTTGACCCTGCGCGATTTTCTGACCTATTTCATTACCTTCCGCGAGGAAGTTGTCGCACGCCGCACGGCTTACGAGCTGCGCAAGGCGCGCGAGCGCAGCCATGTGCTGTGCGGTCTGGCCGTCGCCGTCAGCAATGTCGACGAGGTCGTGGCCACCATCCGCGCCTCGTCCGATGCCGCCGAGGCGCGCGAACGGCTGATGACGCGGCGCTGGCCCGCGCATTCGATCCTTGAATATCTGCGCCTGATCGACGACCCGCGCCACCCGGTGAACGAGGACGGCACCTATAACCTGTCCGAGACTCAGGCCCGCGCGATCCTCGATCTGCGCCTGCAACGCCTGACCCAGCTTGGCGTGCAGGAGATCACCAACGAGCTGCAGGCGCTGGCCGACAACATCCGCGACTATCTGGACATCCTCGCCTCGCGCGAGCGGATCATGGCGATCATCTCGGACGAGCTGCGCGAGGTGCGCGAGCTGTTCGCGGTGCCGCGCCGGACCGAGATCCTCGACTGGGCCGGGGATCTGGATGACGAGGACCTGATCGAGCGCGAGGACATGGTCGTCACCATCACCTCGGGCGGCTATATCAAGCGCACGGCGCTGGCCGAGTTCCGCTCGCAAAAGCGGGGCGGCAAGGGACTGTCGGGCATGGCCACCAAGGAAGACGACGTCGTCACCACACTGTTCGTCGCCAACACCCATACCGAACTGCTGTTCTTCACCACCGACGGCATGGTCTATCGCCTCAAGACTTGGCGCCTGCCGCTTGGCGGGCGCACGGCCAAGGGCAAGGCGCTGATCAACATCCTGCCGATCAGCAGCGGCACATCCATCGCCGCACTGCTGCCGATGGACGCGCCGGAAAGCGAATGGGACCGCTATCAGGTGATCTTCGCCACCGACGGCGGCGAGGTCCGGCGCAACGCGCTGTCCGACTTCACCAACATCATGCGCAACGGCAAGATCGCCATGAAGCTGCCCGAGGGCGTCAGCCTGATCGGTGTGCGCATGGCGACCGATGACGATGACGTGATGCTGGTCACCGCCGCCGGCCGCGCCATCCGCTTCCCCTCGACCGATATCCGCGTCTTCCAGAGCCGCAATTCGACCGGCGTGCGCGGCATCCGTCTGGCGCCGGGCGACCGCGTGGTCAGCATGTCGGTGATCCGCCACTTCCAGACCGACCCGGCCGAACGCGCCGCCTACCTCAAGATGCGCCGCGCCGTTGCCGGGGCGCTTGATGACGGCGCCGAGGCGGATGAGGACGAGGACAACGTCCTTGAAGCCAGCATCACGCCCAAGCGTTATGCCCAGATGTCCGCGGCCGAGGATCTGATCCTGACCATCACCGCCAAGGGGGCCGGCAAGATCAGCTCCAGCCACGGCTATCCGGTGCGCGGTCGCGGCGGTCAGGGCGTCATGGCGATGGACCGGGCGATGCGCGGCGGTGATCTGGTGGCCTCTTTCCCGGTCGAGCCGCATGACCAGATCATGCTGGCGACCTCAACCGGTCAGTCGATCCGGGTGCCGGTCGATGGCATCAGCTTCCGCTCGCGCTCTGCCGGCGGGGTCAGGGTCTTCAACACCGCGCCGGGCGAGACCGTCGTTTCCGTTGCACGGATCGCCGATCAGGGCGAGGATGAGGTCGATCAGGACGCCGGATCCGCCGACATCCAGACCCCGGACAGCCAAGCCCCGGACAGCCAAGCCCCGGACAGCCCGACCCCGGATACCGGCACCCCCGATTCCGAGACGTGATGCCCGGACCTGACGCCAACGCCTGATCCGCCGAAGCCTGAGCCGCCAAAGCCTGAGACGAGGACCACGGGTGCAGACACAGAACGAACTGCTGCGGGAACGGCTGCAAACCGGCTTTCTTGGCATCATCGCCTTTGCCCTGCTGCTGTTCCTGCTGGTTCAGGCGCGGTTCATGCTGATCTGCCTTGCGGTGGCGATCATCATCTTCTCGCTGACCTCGGACGCCATCGGGGCCATCGCCCGGCGCCGGGTGCCGAACTGGCTGGCGACGACGCTGGCGCTCATCGGGATCGGCAGCGGGCTGTTATGGGCCTCGGCCACGGTGGTCAGCCAGATCAACGAGGTGGTGACGACCTCGATCATCTATGCGGAACAGATGCAGGCGGCGCTGCCGGCGCTGCTGGAATGGCTGGGGCCAGAGGCGCAGCAGACGGTGGACACCGCGATCCGCAACTTCAACCTGACCGGCTGGATGCGGACGGCGGCGGGCAGCGCGTCGAACCTGCTGTCGGCGGCGGTGCTGATCTTTCTGTTCGTGGGTTTCATGTTCGCGGAACGGGCGTGGTTTCCGCTGAAGGTGGAAAGCCTGCTCGACCACGATAAAGAGGCCGCGCTGCGGGTCCGCAAGATCATCACCTCGATCATGCGCCGGGTGAACCGCTATCTGGTGGTCAAGACGCTGGTCAGCGCGGCGACGGCGGCCTGCGTCTGGGTGATCTTCACGCTGGCGCTGCTGCCGCTGGCGGGGCCGGTGGCGCTGCTGACCTTCATCCTGAACTTCCTGCCCTCGGTCGGGTCCATCGTGGCGACGCTGATCTCGGTCGTGCTGGCTTATGTGCTGACCGGCGATCTGGGGACGACCGCCTTCATCGCCATTGCCTGCTCGCTGGTGCAGTTCGCCATCGGCAATGTCATAGACCCGATGCTGCTGGGTCAGACGCTGCGGCTGTCCAGCTTTGGCATCATCCTGTCGCTGGCCTTCTGGGGCGCGATCTGGGGGATTCCGGGGATGTTTCTGGCGGTGCCGATCATGGTCGCGGTGATGATCGTCTGCGCGCATATACCTTGGCTGCGGCCGGTCGCGGTCATGCTCTCGCGCGAGGGGCACCCGGATGACGGGCTGACCGACTAGGCGCGGCCGCTCACTCTTTGAAGTGGCGGCTTTCCTTGATCTGGTCCCAGGCCCAGACGACCTCGGACAGACGCTCTTCGTCCGAACGGTCGCCGCCGTTCATGTCCGGGTGAAGAACCTTTACCAAGGCCTTGTATTGCTTGCGGATCTGGGTTCGGGTCCAGCTTTCCTGCGCCTCGAGGATGTCCAGCGCGCGGCGTTCCGTCGGCGGCAGCTTGCGGCGTGCGGTGGCGGCCCGGACCGACGGATCGGTGCCGTTCGCGCCCAGGATCTCCAGCGGGTCTGACACGCCGTGCCGGGCCCAGGCCTGTTCCTGCGCCGCGCGGCCAAAGGGCTTGGTCGGACGTTCCCAGACCGTCGCATTGTCCAGAAACGCCTGGAATTCCTCTTCCGACTGGCCCTGGAAATAGTTCCAGTTCTGGTTGTATTCGCGGACATGTTCCTTGCAGAACCAGAAATAGTCGTCGAGGTTGCGCGGATTCTTCGGGGCCCGGTACTGGCCCGGCGCCTCGCAGCCCTCACGCTCGCAGACGCGGGTCGAGGTTTCAAACGCCCCGGTCATGCCGCGCCGCCCGCGCGTGCGGCGCTTCTTGTCCGATTTGGCCGAGAGGTCGAATCCGAATGGGTCTTGGCTGCTCATTTCCATGCCTTGTTCTGCTTGGGGCCGGCAGTCTAAGCTATTTCAAACAGGATGTAAGGGGGCCAGAATGATTGCCGACGAGATTCGCGACAGCCTGCAGGTGCTTCAGCCGACCCGGCTCGAGGTGATCGACGACAGCGAGCAGCATCGCGGCCATTCCGGCTGGCGCGAGGGCGGGCAGACGCATTTCCGCATCCGCATCGCCGCGCCCGCCCTGAAACCGCTGTCCCGGGTCGAGCGGCACCGGCTGATCCATCGCAGCCTGGGCGACATCGTGCCGCGCATCCATGCGCTGGCCATCGAGATCGAGGATTAGGCTAGGGCGTCAGCCCCTCCTGTCTGTCAGCGCCACCGGACCGGACTGCCACGCGGCCCGCTGGCGCAGAGGCACTTATCGCCCCAAATGCGAAAAACCGGGCGATGCCCGGCTTTTGACCTGTGAAACTGGAGCGGGCGATGAGATTCGAACTCACGACCCTAACCTTGGCAAGGTTATGCTCTACCCCTGAGCTACGCCCGCATCCGTTTCATCCCGACGCTGTCTCGCGCCGGTGAGCGGTGATTTAGGTCGTCCCGCCGATGGGTGCAAGCGGAAAAATCCCCTTTCGGGAAAGTTTTTCGCTTGTCAGCCGGTGGCGCTTTGGGCCTGATCCGGCGGCACAGGGGGAAACCATGCAGCCGAGCGCGCTGATCCATGACTTCATCCGCCGCGCCCTGGCGAGCGGGGCCGATCCGGCGGGAATCGACGCCGCGCTGGCCGCCGCTGGCTGGGCCGAGCGCGAGCGCGCCGACGCGCTGGCGGGCTGGCTGGTGCTGCGCGGCCTGCCCCCGGTGCCGCGGCCACGGCCCTATGTCTCGGCGCGCGAGGCGCTGCTATACGGGCTGCTTTTCGTCTCGCTGGGGATGCTGGCGTCGCATCTGGTCCAGATCGGCTTTCGGCTGGTCGAGATCCTTTGGCCTGAACCGGGCGAGCGGCCCTATCTGCCGGGCGCAGGCCTGCGCTGGCCGATGGCGGTGCTGATCACCTTCACGCCGGTCTTCCTGATCCTGAACCGCATGGCGCAGCGGCGGAGCGCTGCGCAGGCGGCGGGGCGGTCGCTGGTGCGGCGGTGGTTTGCCGCCATCACGCTGCTGATCGCGGTGTTGACGCTGCTGGGCGATGCCGTGGTGACGATCTATGCGCTGCTGGATGGCGAGATCACGCTTCGCTTCGCGCTCAAATCCGCCATCGTCGCGGCGGTGGCGGGGCTGATCCTTGCCTATTACCGGGACGAGGCCAATGATTAGGATTCAGGCCCGGGGATACGCGGCGGCCACGATCGCGGTCTGCGCGGTGCTGGCGGTGATCGCGGGGCTGGTCATCGGCGGCGGACCGATGCAGGCCCGCATGGAAAAGCGCGACCTGAACCGCCTGTCCGATCTGCGCCAGATCAGCGCCCATATCGCCTGCCTGGCCGAGGGGCTGGGCCGCCTGCCCGACACCCCGCCCCCGCGCCTTACTGCCCGGAACCACCGCCGCTGGCCGACCCCTATACCGGCGCGGCCTATCGCTATGAGCGGATCGACGCCCGGCACTGGCGCGTCTGCGCGACCTTCGAGCTGGCGCAGCCCGACCGCCTGCCTGACTATCCCGGCGATTTCGACGCCCGCAGCGGTTGCGTGCTGGGCTCGCTTCCGGCCGAGGCCGCCACTGCCACCCCGGCCCCGGCCCAGCCTGCGCCCCAACCTGCGGCACCCTGACCGGCTGGACGGCACGGCGCCGATTGGGTAACAGGCTGACAACCTATTTCCGCATGTCACAGGTAAAGTGCTTATGGCCAAACGCCCGGTTTTTCAGGACGTCACCGTTGACACGCCGCGCCCGGCCCCGGTCGCGGGCGGGCTGATAGATGCCGCGCCGAAAGGCGCGCGGCGGGCGATCCGCGCCTGGCTGGTGCTGATCTTCATCCTTGTCGCCGCGATGATCGCGCTTGGCGGGGCGACAAGGCTGACCGGATCGGGGCTGTCCATCGTCGAATGGAAGCCGGTGACCGGCACCCTGCCCCCGCTGAACGCCGCCGAGTGGCAGGCCGAGTTCGACGCCTACAAGCAGATCCCGCAATACAGCCAGCTCAATTCCGACATGGATCTGGCCGGCTTCAAATGGATCTATTGGTGGGAGTGGTCGCACCGCCTGCTGGGCCGGTTGATCGGGCTGGTCTGGGCGGTGGGCTTCGTGGCCTTCTGGGCGACCAGGCGCATCCCGAACGGCTGGACGCCGCGCCTGCTGGGGCTGGGCGTGCTGGGCGGATTGCAGGGCGCCATCGGCTGGTGGATGGTCCATTCAGGCGTCGCCACCACCGCGCTGACCCATGTCGCCAGCTATCGGCTGGCCGTCCATCTGGGCCTCGCCTTCTCGATCCTCGGGCTGATCGCATGGTATGCGATGGACCTCTCGCGGTCCGAGGCGGAGCTGCTGCGGGCGAGGCGCGCGGGCGAGGGCAAGCTGTTTTCCATGTCCACCGGGCTGATGCACCTGTCCTTTCTCCAGATCCTGCTGGGCGCCCTGGTCGCCGGCATCGACGCCGGGCGCGAATATACCGGCTGGCCGCGGATGGGCGGCGAGTGGATCCCGGCCGCGCTGTGGGACAGCGCCCTTGGCTGGCGCAACCTGTTCGAGAACCCGGCCTTCGTGCAGTTCACCCACCGCATGGTCGCCTATCTGCTGGCGATCTTCGCCGTCGTCGTCTTCCTGCGCGCCCGCCGCTCGCCCCACAAGGTGACACGGGGCGCATTCGCTGTCATGCTGGTGGCGGTCGCGGCCCAGATCGGGCTGGGCATCCTGACCATCATCCACGCCGCGCCGCTTGGCCTGGCGCTTGGGCATCAGTTTGGCGCCGTTGTGCTGTTCGTGCTGATCCTGCGCGCCCGGCACCATGCGCGCTATCCTCACCAGACCTCGATCCGAAAGGCCGCGATATGAGCGATTTCGACGCACTGATGAACTTTCAGAGCACGACCGAGGCGCTGTCCTCGATTGCCGAACGGCTGGGCTGGGACCAGGAAACGGTGATGCCACGCGGCGCGACCGAGCAGCGGGCCGAGGAAATGGCCGCCATCGAGTCGGTCCTGCACGAGCGCCGCACCGATCCCCGCATCAGCGAGTGGCTGGACCGGGCCGAGCCCGAGGACGAGGAAGACAGCCGCATGCTGGAGTTGATCGGCCGCGATTATCGCCGCCAGACCCGCATCCCGGCGCGGCTGGCGACCGAGCTGGCGCGGATCACCTCGCTGGGTCAGGGCATCTGGGCCGAGGCCCGCGCGGATGAGGACGTCTCGGCCTTCCTGCCGACGCTGTCGGAAATCCTGATGCTCAAGCGCGAAGAGGCCGCGGCGCTGGCCGATGGCGGCGACGCCTATGACGCGCTGCTCGAGGATTACGAGCCGGGCAGCACTGCCGCCCAGATCGCCTCGATCTTTTCCGCCATGCGGCCGCGTCTGGTGCAACTGCGCGACGATGTCATGGGCGCCGATCACCAGCCCCCGCAGCTGGACGGGCAGTTTCCGCCGGAAACGCAGATGCGGCTGGCGCGGCAATGCGCCACCGCCTTCGGCTATGACTGGTCGCGCGGGCGGATGGATCTGGCCGTGCATCCCTTCAGCTCGGGCCGCTGGCAGGACAGCCGGGTGACGACGCGGGTGGTGCCCTCGGACCCGTTCAACTGCCTCTATTCGACCATCCACGAGGTCGGGCACAGCAATTACGAGCTGGGCATCGACAGCGACCACGCCTTTACCGTGCTGGGACGCGGCGTGTCGGTGGGCGTCCACGAATCGCAGTCGCGGATCGCCGAGAACCAGATCGGCCGCTCGCGTGCCTTCACCGAATGGCTGTTCCACCGCATGTCGGACGCCTTTGACGGGCTGAACATCGACGATCCCGACAGCTTCTATGCCAGCGTGAACCGCGTGGCGCCCGGCTATATCCGCACCGAATCCGACGAGGTGCAGTATAACCTGCACATCATGATGCGCTTCGATCTGGAACGCGACCTGATCACCGGCCGTCTGGCTGCCGAGGATCTGGAAGAGGCGTGGAATGCCCGCTTCCTGCGCGATTTCGGCATGGCGGTCGACCGGCCGTCGAACGGGGTGTTGCAGGATGTGCATTGGTCGGTGGGCATGTTCGGGTATTTCCCGACCTATGCGCTTGGCAATGTCTATGCGGGCTGCCTGAACCGCGCCATGCGCGCGGCGCTGCCCGATCTGGACGAGGCGCTGCGGCGCGGCGATGCGACGCCCGCCGTGGAATGGCTGCGCGAGAACATCCACCGCCACGGCAGCCTGATCCCGGCGCCCACGCTGATCGAAGAGGCCAGCAACGGCGTCGTCACGCCCGAGCCGCTGCTGAGCTATCTGGAAGAAAAGTTCAGCGATATCTATTCGTTGTAGGCGCTATCTCACCGGGGTCGGCAGGTCCGGCCCCGATCGCGCGCCCTCAATACGGGTCCAGCCGGCCCCATTGCCCCTGCGCGATGATCAACGGCTGGCCCGGCGTGGTGGCGACCCGCAGCACGCGGCCGATGACCAGCGAATGATCGCCCGCGTCATGCACCGTCTCTAGACTGCAATCGAACCGCGTCAGCGTGCCGGGGATCTGTGGCACGCCCTCGGGTGACAGATCATGCGCCAGCCCCTCGAACTGCGCCCCGCCGCGGGTGAAGCGGTCGGCGAGGTGTTTCTGATCCTCGGCCAGCACATGCACGCTGAACTGCGGCGCGCGGGCGAACAGGTGATGCCGGCGCGAGAACTTGCCCGGCGACCACAGGATCAGCGGCGGCGCCAGAGAAACCGAGGTAAAGCTGTTGACCGTCACCCCCTGCGGCCCCGCGGGGCTGGCGATGGTGACGATGGTGACGCCGGTCGCAAAGCTGCCAAGCGCGTCGCGAAAGGCGCGGGCGTTGCGGTGATCGGGGGTGAATTTGGTCATGGCGCCTCGGGTCAGGATCGGGGTCGGACGCGGGTCGGGCCGCGTCGGTCGGCGGTTGTCGGTCACAGGTCGCGGCCCTTTGATGCCGCGGCGGTCATGGCACCTCGTGGCCGACGGCGGCGGCATAAAGCGTGAACCAGTCCTGCCGGTCCAGCGAGACCTGCAGCGCATCGGTCAGCCGCGCGATCCGTTCCAGCCGGTTGGTGCCCATCACCGGCACGATGCCCGCCGGGTGGGCCAGCAGCCAGGCCACCGCGAGGGCCGCGATATCGCAGTCCTTCTCGGCCGCCATCTCGCGCAGCACGGCCAGCAGCGCCGGGCGCGCACCCGCGAACAGCGCGCCCCCCGCCAGCGGCGACCAGGCCATCGGCACCATGCCGGCGCGCTGCTGATAGGCCAGTTCGCCATTGGTCACCGGCTCTGGCGCGGCCAGCGAGATCTCGATCTGGTTCACGACCAGCGGCTGGACCATGTGGTCCTGCAGCAGGGCCATGTCGTGGGGCTGGAAATTCGACACGCCGACCGCGCGGGCCTTGCCGGTCCGCACCAGATCGTCCAGCACCGCACCGGTCTCGGCCGGGTCCATCAGCGGATCGGGCCGGTGGATCAGCAGCAGATCGACGCGGTCCGTCCGCAGCGCCTTCAGGCTCGCCTCGACCGAGGCGAGGATATGGGCGCGCGAGGTATCGTAATAGCGCAGCCGCGCCCCGGCCACGCGGCCGCCCGGCATCACCACGCCGGCTTTGGTCACGATTTCGAAACTGTCGCGCAGGCCGGGACGCTGCGCGAAAGCGGCGCCCAGCATCGCCTCGGCCCGGTAATCGCCGTAGATGTCGGCCTGATCGAGTGTCGTGATCCCCTGCCCCAGACAGGCGTCCAGCCGCCCCAGAACCGCGCCGGGGCCGGTATCCTCGGCCTCGGCCATGCGCGACATGCCATAGGCGATGCGGCTGAGCGAGACCCCGTCGGCGATCTGAAAGCGGTTCATCTGCATCGGCCTGCCTGCCACCCTGAGCAACCCCGGCGGGGAAATCCGTCGTCAGCGGCCTTCATAGAAGTTCCGCCGGCAAAGGTGAAGCGGCGGCGCCGCGCGTCAGTCGCCCATGCGCCGCAGATAGGTCCAGGTCGGCACCCGCGCATTGCGCGCCACCGACCAGCTTTCCGCGTCGCCCAGATAGGCAAAGCCGCAATTGGTCAGCACCCGGGCCGAGCCGGGATTGTCCTGAAACACCTCGGCGAACAGCGTGCGCGAGCCATGCGGGTTCACGCCGACCAGCCCGGCCACCGCCTCGCTGGCGAAGCCGGTGTTCCAGAAGCCAGCGCCGACCCAGAAGCCCAGTTCCGACTGCGAATCCTCGATCCGGGTCAGCGAGACGACGCCCAGCAGCTCGCCCAACTCGCGGGCCGAGCCGTCAATGGCCCAGACATCCTCGTCGCGGTCGTCGGACATGGCGCGGGCGACGAAGGCCTCGGCCGCGCCCGGCGGCAGCGGATGGGGAATGGCGCGGGTGCCTTCGGCAACGCGGCGGTCAGCGGTGTAATGGGCGATCAGCCCCGCATCCGAGGCGCGCAGCGGGCGCAGCAGCAGGCGTTCGGTCTGGATCACGGGCTGCGCCGCGTCCCTGTCGGACGCGGCCAGGGCGGTTGCACTCATCATCTCTCCTCCGACGGGGTGGGCGCGCGGCGCGGCGGCCCGAAATGCCGAAAGGGGACCGGTTTTCACCGATCCCCCTGTCTATCAGCCGGGTTCGGCTCGGCCTATTCGGCGGCCTCGGCGCTGGCCGGCATCACCGAGATGAAGGTTCGGCCCTTGAGGCCCTTCTTGAACACCACTTCGCCATCGGTCAGCGCGAACAGCGTGTGATCGCGGCCCATGCCGACATTCGTGCCCGGCCACCAGGTCGTGCCGCGCTGGCGGACGATGATGTTGCCGGCAATGGCGGCCTGACCGCCATACATCTTGACGCCGAGACGGCGACCGGCCGAGTCGCGGCCGTTGCGGGACGAACCGCCTGCTTTCTTGTGTGCCATGACTTAGTCCTTTCCGTTAGAGGCCAGTCTGCTGGCCTGAATTCCGTTCGCCGGGGTCGCGGGCCATGCCAGTCCGCCCCGGCCCAAGATCACTTTTCCGCGGCCAGTTGCGCGCGTGCGACCCGCATCCCGAGCGCCGGCTTCACGCCCGACTTCTCGGCACCCGATTCCAGCACATCGGTCACCCGCACCAGCGTCAGCTGCTGGCGGTGACCGCGCGTGCGCTGCGAGCTGTGCTTGCGGCGGCGCTTGACGAAGTTGATGACCTTGTCACCCTTGATCTGGTCGATGACCTCGGCCTGCACGCCGGCACCGTCCACCAAGGGCGCGCCGACGGTCCCGCCGACCATCAGGATCTCGTTGAACTGGACCTTGTCACCGGCTTCAGCAGCCAGCTTTTCCACGCGCAGCACGTCGCCCGCCTGAACGCGGTACTGCTTGCCGCCCGTCTTGAGAACTGCGAACATCTTCTTTCCTTCGTATCCCGCATCCCGCGGTCCTGCCGGTCAGGGCAGCGTTTCGGGACCTATCGGCCCCACCTTCGGACAGCGCACCCGCCAAGGGTGTTGGTTGAAAACAACGTGCCGGCACAAGGCATGGGCCCGGCCGGTCCGGCCCATATGGCGGATCGGCGCGGCCAAGTCAACGGCTTTGCGGGGTCCGGCAGCGGCTTTTCCCGGCCTTTCCGGCGGCGGGCCTCGGGCAAGGGCGCGGGCGCTGTCGGCGTGCGTCCGCCGGCTCTGGCTTGAAACCGGGCCGTCACCTGCTATCAGGGGCGCGATCAAGATTGCAAGGATGCCGAAGATGGATCTCGACGCGCGCCGCAAGGCCGACCCGCAGCACTGGAACCTTGCCACCTCGATCCGCGTCCTGGCGATGGATGCGGTGCAGGCGGCGAATTCGGGCCATCCCGGCATGCCCATGGGCATGGCCGATGTGGCGACCGTGCTGTTCCGCAACCACCTGAAATTCGACGCCTCGGCGCCCAACTGGTTCGACCGCGACCGCTTCATCCTGTCGGCGGGCCACGGCTCAATGCTGCTTTATGCGCTGATGTATCTGACCGGGTATGAACAGATGACCCTGGACCAGATCCGCAACTTCCGCCAGTGGGGCGCGATCACGGCGGGCCACCCGGAATACGGCCATGCCGACGGGATCGAGACGACGACCGGCCCGCTTGGTCAGGGGATCGCCAATTCGGTCGGCTTCGCCATTGCCGAGGAGGCCATGCGGGCCGAGTTCGGCGACGATCTGTGCGACCACCGCACCTGGGTCATTTCGGGCGATGGCTGCCTGATGGAGGGCATCAGCCAAGAGGCGATCAGCCTTGCCGGCGCGCAAAAGCTGGGCCGGCTGATCGTGCTGTGGGACAATAACGACATCACCATTGACGGCCGCGTCAGCATGTCCGACGCCACCAACCAGCACGAGCGGTTCCACGCCTCGGGCTGGCGGGTGTTGTCCTGCGACGGCCACGACGCCGCCGATATCGACCGCGCCCTGACCGAGGCCAAGAACAGCGACGGCCGCCCGACGCTGGTCGATTGCAAGACCATCATCGGCTTTGGCGCGCCGAAAAAGCAGGACACCGCCGCCGCCCACGGCTCGCCCCTTGGCGCCGAGGAAATCGCCGTCACCCGCAGCCTTTACGGCTGGGAACATGCCGAGTTCGTCATTCCCGACGACATCCTGTCGGAATGGCGTCAGATCGGCAGCCGCGGCAAGACCGACCGCGAGGCATGGCAGCAGCGCGTCGACGCCCTGCCCGAGGATGCGCGCGACGAATTCGCCCGCCGCGTCTCGGGCGAGGTCAGCGACAAGCTCTCTCCCGCCATCGCTGCGCTGAAGGAACAGGCGATCGAGGGCAACCCCAAGATCGCCACCCGCAAGGCGTCGGAAATGGTGCTCGAGGTGGTGAACCCGCATCTGCCCGAGATGTTCGGCGGGTCGGCCGATCTGACCGGCTCGAACAACACGCTGACGCCCAGCCTGGGCAAGTTCGGCCCCGACAACCGCAAGGGCCGCTATATCCATTACGGCATCCGCGAACACGGCATGGCGGCGGCGATGAACGGGATCTTCCTGCATGGCGGCTTCCGGCCCTATGGCGGCACCTTCCTGACCTTCACCGACTACGCCCGCGGCGCGATGCGGCTGTCGGCGCTGATGGGGATCGGCACCATCTATGTCATGACCCATGACAGCATCGGCCTGGGCGAGGACGGCCCCACCCACCAGCCGGTCGAGCATCTGGCGATCTGCCGGGCGACGCCCAACACGCTGGTCATGCGCCCCTGCGATCTGGTCGAGACCGCCGAGGCCTGGGAAATTGCCATCGACACCGATGATGCGCCCACCGTGCTGGCGCTGTCGCGTCAGAACCTGCCCCTGCTGCGCACCGAAAGCGGCGAGAACCTGACCGCCAAGGGCGCCTATATCCTGCGCGAGGCATCCGACACACCGCGCGTCGTGCTGCTGGCCTCGGGCTCCGAGGTCGAGGTCGCCGTCAAGGCCCGCGAGGCGCTCGAGGCCGAGGGCATCGCCACCCGCGTCGTCTCGGTCCCCTGCATGGAGCTGTTCCGCGACCAGCCCGAGGCTTACCGCCGCGAGGTGCTGCCCGAAGGCACCGTCCGCATCGGCATCGAGGCCGCGATCCGGCAGGGCTGGGACTGGCTGCTGATGGGCGAAGGCGGCAGCGACCGGACGTCCGATTTCGTCGGCATGACCGGCTTTGGCGCCTCGGCCCCGGCCGAACGTCTGTTCAAGGAGTTCGGCATCACCGCCGAGGCCGTCGCGGACCGGGCCAAGGCGCTGCTGTGACCCTCGCCGACCCCAGTCGGCGCCACAAGACGGGGCCGTGGCGGTGTAACGCCGCCGCGGTCCTTTTCTGATGCGCCCCCTGCCGCCGACATTCGCGATGTTCCGGCGCAGCCGCGACGGCATGCGGCGGCGGCAGGGTGGCGACCAGTCGCGCGGCATCGTGATCCTGCTGCTGGCGGTGTTCTGTTTCTCGATGATGGACGCGACGGCGAAATATCTGGGCGAGTTCTATCATCCCGGACAGGTCGTCTGGGCGCGCTTCATGGGCAATCTGGCGGTGCTGGTGATCTTTTACCGCAGCCGCTTTTTCCCCAGCCTGCGCTCGCGCCAGCCGATGCTGCAATTCTGGCGGGCGCTGACGCAGCTTGCCTCGGTCTCGCTGTTCTTCACCGCGATCCAGTTCATCGGCCTGGCCGAGACGACCGCGATCATGGACCTGAACCCGGTGCTGATCACGCTGGGGGGCGCCCTGTTTCTGGGAGAAAAGATCGGCTGGCGGCGGATTATGGGGATCCTCGCCGCGATGATCGGGGCGCTGATCATCATCCGGCCCGGTGCGGGGGTCTTTCACCCCGCCGCGATCCTGCCGCTGATCGGGGCGGTCACCTATGCCTCGGGCGCGCTGCTGACGCGGGTGGTGCGGTCGGATTCGCTGGCGACCTCGCTGATCTGGTCGGTGATGGTCGGCTCGGTCGCGAGCACGGTCGCGGTGCCGTTCTTCTGGCAGGCGATCCAGTTCGAGCATCTCTGGGCGTTCCTGATCATCGGCGTCTTCGGCGCGGTGTCGCAGGCGCTGCTGATCCACGCGTTTTCGCTGGCCGAGGCCGGGGCCATCGCGCCCTTCGGCTATACCGGGCTGATCTGGGCGGCGCTGTGGGGGTTCCTGTTCTGGGGCGTGCTGCCCGATATCTGGACCGTCATCGGCGCCTCGATCATCGTCTGCGCGGGGATGTATATCTGGTGGCGCGAGACGCGCTTGGCACGACAAGAGGCCGCCCATGCCGACGCCCGAGGCTGACGACCGCCCCCGCCTGACCGACCGGCTGGCCAATGGCGCCTTTCTGGCGGTGATGGGTCTGGCGCGGCTGCTGCCCTATCGACGGCGCATCCCGCTGGTCGGCTGGGTCTTTGCCCATATCCTTGGCCCCGTCGCCGGCTGGACGCGCCGCGCGCGCCGCAATCTGGCGCAGGCGATGCCGGAACTGGACGCGGCCGAACGCGCCCGCATCGCGCGCGGCGTGCTGGACAATGCCGGCCGCTCGCTGGCCGAGATCTATGCCGGCGACGCCTTCACCGACCGCATCCGCAGCAGCGATCCGCTGACCGGCCCCGGCCTTGCCGCGCTGGAAGAGGCGGCCCGGTCGGACCGGCCGGTGATCCTCGCCTGCGCGCATTTCGGCAATTACGACGCCATGCGCGCGGCGCTGGCCGGACGCGGCTGGCCGGTGGGGGCGCTGTTTCGGCCGATGAACAACGCGGCCTTCAACAGCCACTACATCCCCGCCATGCGCGCCATTGCCGAGCCGATCTTTCCGCGCGGCCGCGCCGGAATCGCGGCGATGCTGAAATTCCTGCGCGGCGGCGGGATGCTGGCGCTCGGCTTCGACCAGTTCGCGCGCGAGGGCGAGGTGCTGCGCTTCTTCGACCTGCCCTCGCGCACCGTGCTGACGCCCGCCGAACTGGCGCTGCGGCACGAGGCGCTGCTGGTCCCGATCTCGGGCCGGCGGCTGCCCAACGGGCTGGATTTCACCGTCCATGTCGGCGAGCCGATCCCGCACTCGACGCCGCCAGAGATGATGCAGGCGCTGAACGACGACCTCGAAGCGATGATCCGCGCCACGCCCGAACAATGGTTCTGGGTCCACCGCCGCTGGAAGCAATACGACTGACGCGGGCGCGGCGACCATACCCTGATGCGAGGGGCGCCGAGGATCAAAGCACCGCGCGACAGCCGTTCATTCACCAGGCCGCGCCGGAATGGCTGACTCCAAGCCGCCGCGACACCACCCCTCATCCAACTCGCCGCCCGAACCCTCACCCATCGCTATCCGGCAGCTTCGACTTGGATTTCGGCGGCGGCATGTCGTCATCGTCGCGCTGGCTGCCATTGCCCTCGCCCTTGCGGACCGCCTCGGCCTCGCTGCGGGCCAATTCGCGCTGGCGGCTGATTTCCTCGGTCTCCTTGCGGATACGCTCGGCGATGTCGGGCGGGATCAGCGACACGATCCGCATATTCGGCTTGTCCGGCATCTCGTCCTTGCGGCCGATGAGTCGGAACTGCCCGTCGCGCAGCGTGGCCAGCGGGATCGCCCCTTCGCGGGCCTCTTTCCAATCGTCCAGCGAATATTCCTCGGTCAGCCGCGTGGTGCGGAAGACCCAGCCCTCGGCCAGCAGCTCCAGATATTGCGCCAGCGTCCGACCGTCATTCAGCACCTGCCCGCCAAGCTGGCTGGGCAGCGAGTGGCGGGCACGATCCTCTTTCACCCGCGCCAGTTGCCAGATCGAATCGCGCCCGAATTGCGGGGCGAAGTCGGTCGCGACCAGCGTGTTGTAGGCGTCGTTGTCGGACGCGGCGAGGATGGTGGAATAGGAAATGAACTCGACCCCGCTATCGGCCGCCTCGGACAGAAGATCGCCGTAATAGGTGGGCACCCCGGCCTCGCGCGGGGCGCGAAGCTGGCCGCGATTGGGGTCGGTGATCAGGACCCGCACCTCCATCTTTTCCAGCGCATTGGCCAGACCCGAGGTAAAGGCCGAGCCGCCGACCAGCAGCACCCCCGGCACCTCTCCCGAGGACAGCCCCATCTTCTGCGCCAGCGGCTTCAGCGCGAAACCGTGCAGCACCACGGTCGCCATGACCAGCACAAACGCCAGCGGCTGCAGCACCGCGCCGTCGGGCACGCCTTCCGTGACCAGCCGCTCGGCGAACAGGCCCGAGATCGCCAGCAGCACCACCCCGCGCGGCCCGGTCATGGCGACCAGCATCCGCTCTTTCATCGGGATCGCGGTGCCGGCCAGCGACAGCAGCACCGTCGCGGGACGCACCAGCACCACCACGGCCAGGATCAGCAGCGCGAACCGCGCATCCAGCAGTTCCAGTTCGGCCAGCTTGACGTTGGACCCCAGCAGGATGAACACGCCCGACAGCAGCAGCGTCGTCGCCTGCTCCTTGAAGCGGGAAATCTCGGTATAGGCGGGCAGATCGGCGTTGCCGATCAGCAGCCCCATGACGGTGACCGCCAGCAGGCCGGATTCGTGCAGCACCGCGTCCGACAGCGCGAACGCACCCAGCACCAGCACGAACAGCATCGGCACCTTCATGTATTCCGGCACCAGCGATTCGCGGAACGCCCGGATCACCGCAAAGGCCGCCGCGATCCCGACCAGCGAGGCGAAGGCGATGCCCGAGACCACCGTCCAGATCGCCTCGAACGCGCCCAGCTGTTGCTGGCGGACCATGACGATCAGCAGCGCCACCACGGCAACAAGGGCGCCAATGGCGTCGTTGACGATGGCCTCCCACTGCAGAAGCTGGGCCGGGCGGCTCTGGATCTTGGCGGTGCGCAGCAGGGGCGCGATCACCGTCGGGCCGGTGACGATCATCGCGCCGCCGAAGACGATCGAGGACTGCCAGCTCAGCCCGCCGATGAAGGCCAGCGCCAGCGAGGACAGCACCCAGCCGATGGGCGCGCCGATCATCACCAGCCGACGCACGCCGGGCGCGGCGTCCGACAGCCGCTTGAAATTCAGCGTCAGCCCGCCCTCGAACAGGATCACGGCGACGGCCAGCGAAATCATCGGGCTAAGCAGCGGGCCGATGTCGCGCGACGGCACGAAGATGCCGCTGAACGGCCCCAGTGCCAGCCCGGCCAGCAGCATCAGCACGATGCCCGGCAGCCGAAACCGCCAGGCCAGCCATTGCGCGCCCACACCGACCACGCCGACCAGGGCGAAGGCCTCGACCGGGGTCAGCCCCGCTTCAGGGGAAATTGCCATCACCGCTCCTTTGATGTGCCGCAGGTCAACCGTGGCCGACCCATAGCGTTCCAAAAGCCTCTGCGCACGAGTTGTTTTTCGTGATAAGATTGACGCGACAGCGCGATTGGGCTAGGGCAAAGCGCGTTCGCATCCGGCGGACCATCGAGGGGCGTGGAACGGCGTCCCATTTTCAGATCTGCGCGAATGCGCGCAGCAGATGGGCGTACATGACCAAATTCTCCGACCTCAAGCTTGACCCCAAGGTTCTCAAGGCGATTGCCGATGCGGGCTATGACCAGCCCACGCCGATCCAGGCGGGCGCGATCCCCCCGGCCTTGGAAGGCCGCGACGTGCTGGGCATCGCCCAGACCGGCACCGGCAAGACGGCCAGCTTTACGCTGCCGATGATCACGCGGCTGTCGCGTGGCCGTGCCCGGGCGCGGATGCCGCGTTCGCTGGTGCTGTGCCCGACGCGGGAACTGGCCGCGCAGGTGGCCGAGAACTTCGACACCTATGCCAAATACACCAGGCTGACCAAGGCGCTGCTGATCGGCGGCGTGTCCTTTGGCGAGCAGGACAGGCTGATCGACCGCGGCGTCGACGTGCTGATCGCCACGCCGGGCCGTCTGCTGGACCATTTCGAACGCGGCAAGCTGCTGCTGACCGGGGTCGAGGTGATGGTCGTGGACGAGGCCGACCGGATGCTCGACATGGGCTTCATCCCGGATATCGAGCGGATCTTCCAGCTGACTCCCTTCCACCGCCAGACGCTGTTCTTCAGCGCCACCATGGCGCCCGAGATCGAGCGGATCACCAACACCTTCCTGCACTCGCCGGAACGGATCGAGGTCGCGCGTCAGGCCACCGCAAGTGAGACCATCACCCAGAGGCTGGTCGAGATCACGCCCACCCGCAAGGATCAGACCGCCAAGCAGAAACGCGAATTGCTGCGCGCGATGATCGTGTCCGAAGGTGAGGCGCTGAAGAACGCGATCATCTTCTGCAACCGCAAGACCGAGGTCGATATCGTCGCCAAGTCGCTGAAAGCGCATGGTTTCGATGCCGCCCCGATCCATGGCGATCTGGAACAGTCGCAGCGCACCCGCACGCTCGAGGCGTTCCGCGACGGCTCGCTGCGCTTTCTGGTCGCCTCGGATGTGGCGGCGCGCGGGTTGGACATCCCGGCGGTCAGCCATGTGTTCAACTTTGACCTGCCCAGCCATGCCGAAGATTACGTCCACCGCATCGGCCGCACCGGCCGCGCCGGCCGTCAGGGCACCGCCCTGTCCATCGGCACGCCGTCCGACGACAAATATCTGGCCGCGATCGAGAACCTGCTGAAAAACAGCCTGCCCCGCGCCGAGGCGCCCGAGGGCTTCTCGCTGTCCGACGACGCCAGATCTGCGCCGCGCGCGCGCAACGACCAGTCGCGCGGCAAAAGCCGCAGCGGCAGCCGCTCGCGCCGTGGCGACAGCCGGGGCGAGGGCCACGACCAGCCGGCCGAGAAACCCGCCGCGCAGGCCGAGGCCAAGCCCGCCGACCGCCGCAGCGAACCGCTGCCGGAAAAGGCGCGGGCCGAGGCCAGGGCCGATGCACCGGCCGAGACCGGTCAGGACCAGCGTCAGGACCGCCGCCGCGATGACCGCCGTGACGACAGGCGCGATGACCGGCGTGATGACCGCCGCGAGGATCGTCGGGACGACCGCCGCGACGACCGCAGCCGCGACGACCGGCACCGCAACGACCGCCGCTCGCATGGCGGGTCGGTGACCGGGATGGGCGACCATGTGCCGCCCTTCATGATGCAGAGCTTTGCCGAGGCGCTCGCGGCGACCGACGCCGCCATCCAGCGCGCCGAGGCCGAAGAGGCCAGCGGCGGCAAGTCCCGCAGCCGCGATGCAGAGAGCGAGCAGCCGAAGGCGGACGCCGCGCAGGTGGCGGACAAGCCGGCGCAGGATGCGGATGTGAAGGCCACCGACGAGGCGAAAGAGCCCGCCCGCGCCTCGCGTTCCTCGCGCTCGCGCGGATCGCGCTCGGCCAAGCCCGCGACGCAGGAACCGGCAGAGGGCAGCGAGGCAGCGGACCGGTCCGCCGAGTCCACGCCTGACCAGACCGACGCCGCGCCCTTGGCCCCGGATGAGGCGGCGGACGCCAAGACCGCGACCAAGAAACGCACCCGCAAACCCGCCGCCAGCAAGGCCAAGGCCGAAGCGGCGGGCGAGGGTGAGGTGAAGGCCGAGGGTGCCACCGAAGCCGAGACCGAGGCCAAGCCGAAACCTCGCCGCAGTTCCAGCCGGACCAAAGCTGCCGACAAGGCCGAACCGGCCGCAGACAAGGCCGGCGAGAGCGGCGAGAAGGCAACCCAGGCCGACACGCCGGCAGAGGACGCGGCCGCCAAGCCCGCGCCCAAGCCGCGCAGCACCCGCAGCCGCAAGCCCAAGGCCCCGCTTCTGAGCGATGCCGACAGCGGCGCGCCCGATACCGGACCCGCCCCTGCCGACAAGGGTGACGGCGCGGCGCCGGTCGGCGGTGCCGCCGATGCGGGCGCGGTCGAGCCGTCTGGCGACTGACCGGGCAAGGATGCGCGTGACGAGGCCGCAGCGCGACGACGCGCCTCGCGCCCCGTCGCCGCGATCCGGTCCGGGCGGCCTGCTGCGCCGGCCGCTGAAGGCCTGGCGCCTCGTCGGCTTCCTGCTTCTTGGCGCGGTCATCGCGCTTGGCCAGCAGCCCTGGGGGCTGTGGCTTCTCAGCCTGCTGGCGCTGGCGCTGGCGCTGCATGGCAGCGCCGCCGCGCTCTCGGCCCGCGCCACCGGTTTGCGCGCCGGGCTGGTCGGAACCGGCTTTTTCGCCCTCGCCATGAGCTGGATCACCGAGCCGTTTCTGGTCCAGCCAGAGATCCACGGCTGGATGGCGCCCTTTGCGCTGATCCTCATGGCCTTGGGCGGCGGCGCGTTCTGGGCCATCCCCGGCTGGCTGGCGGGGCGTCTGACACCGCCGGGGCCGCGCCGCGTGGGGGCGCTGGCTGCGCTGCTGCTGATCTTTGAATGGCTGCGCGGCTGGATCTTCACCGGCCTGCCCTGGGCGATGCTGGGCCATGGCTGGATCGACACGCCGCCGGCGCAAGCCGCCGCATGGGTAGGGGCCATCGGGCTGTCGGCGCTGATGCTGACGCTTGCGGCACTTCCCGCGATGATCTGGCGAAGCGATGCGGGGCGCGGCCGGACCGCCGCCGCCCTGCTGCTGCCGCTCGGGCTGCTGGGGCTGGTCTGGCTTGCCGGAACCGCGCGGCTTGCGACCCCGATCCAGCCGCGCGGCATCACGCTGCGGCTGGTCCAGCCGGACGCCGATCAGGCGCTGAAATGGGACCCGGACTGGGCGCAGATCTTCTGGGACCGGCTGCTGAGCGAAAGCGCTGCCCCGCCCGCCGGCCCTGCCCCCGACGCGGTGATCTGGCCGGAAACGGCGGTCAGCTTTCTGCTGAACAACGCCGATGAGGCGCTGGCCGTCGCCAGTCAGGCCGCCGGCGCGCCGGTCCTGATGGGCATCCAGCGGGCCGAGGATCGCCGCTATTTCAACGCGCTGATCGAGGTCGCGCCGGGCGGCGAGGTCGTGCAGACCTATGACAAGTTCCACCTCGTGCCCTTTGGCGAGTATATCCCGCTGGGCGACCGGCTGGCGCGGCTGGGGATCGGCGCCTTCGCCGCGCAGCAGGGCTTTGGCTATACCCCCGGCCCCGGTCCGCAGGTACTGCACCCGCAGGGCCTGCCGCCGATGCAGCCGCTGATCTGTTACGAGGCCATCTTTCCCCAGCATATCCGCGCCACCGAAGGCGCCGAGTGGCTGCTGCAGGTCACCAATGACGCCTGGTTCGGCACCTTCTCCGGCCCTTATCAGCATCTCGCGCAGGCGCGGCTGCGGGCCATCGAATCGGGGCTGCCGCTGATGCGGGCCGCCAATACCGGCGTCACCGCCGCGATCGATCCGCTGGGGCGGGTGACGGACTGGCTGCCCTTGGGCGCGGTCGGCCATATCGACGCCGCCCTGCCCGCGCCCCTGCCCCGGACGCTGTGGCTGCGACTGGGGCCGTGGCCGGTGCTGCTGACGGCTCTGCTGGTGCTGCTGGCCTGCGCCCTCTGGCCCGGACGCGCCAGAGCCCGGGCATGAAAAAACCGCGCCATGGCGCGGTTTGTTCGGATCGGTCAGTCGAAGGGGGCGATCTTACTTGATCTTGCCTTCCTTGTATTCGACATGCTTGCGAACGACCGGATCGTATTTGTTGACCGAGAATTTTTCGGTCATCGTGCGGGCGTTCTTCTTGGTGACGTAGAAATGCCCGGTCCCGGCCGTCGAGTTCAGACGGATCTTGATCGTCGTCGGCTTCGCCATTTTTCCTGCTCCTGCTGCGGCGGCGCCCTGGGGCCACCGCGCAAATCCTTTGAAATCCTGAAGCCCGCCTTTTAGCGGCAATCGCCCCGGTGTCAACCGCGAATCCCGCAGATGGGGGCGAAAACAGCGCCGAAATGCCTGCCTTGGCTGGTCGGAAACACGCGGACGGCCTGTAAGCCGGATTCTGTCCCGGGAAACACCGCCGCGAGGCCGCATCCCCCATGGATGACCATTCATCTGCACGCCGCATCGCTGCGGGTGTCAAGCTGCCAACCCGGATCTGCTGGGGCAAGGTGGCCCTGTCTTGCGACGCGCGATCCCTATTCGGCATTGCTCCCGGTGGGGCTTGCCATGCGGGGTCTGTTGCCAGCCCCCCGGTGGGCTCTTACCCCACCGTTTCACCCTTGCCGGCCCGAAGGCAGGCGGTCTGTTCTCTGTGGCGCTTTCCCTGGGGTTTCCCCCGCCGGGCGTTACCCGGCACCGTTACCTTATGGAGTCCGGACTTTCCTCGAAGGTGTGACCCCCCGCGGTCATCCGGCCATCCGCGTGGGGCGGATATGGCGGCCGGACCCGCCGGGGTCAAGGGGCGGCGGATGACCCGGCGGCGTGATCCGCCAGCCGAAAACGCAGCCCGGCTCGGACAGACGGCCATTCGGCCAGCGTGATCGAATAGACGCAACTGTCGCGCATCGTCCCGTTCGGCATCCGCATATGCTGACGCAGGATGCCGTCGTGCCGCGCGCCCAGCCGCTCGATCGCCTGCCGCGAGCGGTGGTTCATGGCGTGGGTGCGGAACTCGACCGCCATGCAGCCCTCGACGTCAAAGGCATGGGTCAGAAGCAGCAGCTTGGCTTCGGTGTTCAGCGCGCTGCGCTGCGCCGAGGCGGCATACCAGGTCGAGCCGATCTCGACCCGCGGCGTCGCCCGGTCGATGTGCATGAAGCTGGTCATGCCGCGGACCCGGCCCGTTCGCGTCTCGATCACGGTCAGGGGCATCATGCTGCCCGCCTGTTGCAGCGCCAGCCGGCGCGTGATTTCGGCCGCCATCCCCTCGGGGGTGGGAATCGACGTATACCACAGCCGCCAAAGCTGCCCGTCGCTGACCGCCGCCTGCAGCCCCGCCAGATCGCCGTGATCTAGCGGGCGCAGCGTGACGTGGTCCCCGGTCAGCGTCAGGGGCGAGAAGCCGCTCACGCGCGCTCGCGGAAGCGGTTGACCATCGGATAGCGGCGGCCTTCGCCCAGGGCGCGCGGGCTGATAAGGGGGCCGGGGGCTGCCTGATGCCGCTTCCATTCGCTTTGCAGCAGCAGGGTCTCGACCCGCTGCACGGTGGCGGCGTCGAAGCCGCGGGCGATCAGGTCGCGCTGGGAGAGGTTTTCCTCGATCAGGCCATGCAGGATCGGGTCAAGGATATCATAGGGCGGCAGCGAATCGCTGTCCTTCTGGTCGGGGCGCAGCTCGGCGCTTGGCGGCTTGGCGATGATGCGGGGCGGGATGACGACGCCCGCACGGCCCCGCATCCAGTCGCGGTGGGTCTCGTTCCGCCAGCGGCAGGTGTCGAAGACCCGCGTCTTGTAGAGGTCGCGGATCGGGTTATAGCCGCCCGCCATGTCGCCATAGATGGTGGCGTAACCGACCGCGGCCTCGGATTTGTTGCCGGTGGACAGCAGCATCTCGCCATGCTTGTTCGACAGCGCCATCAGCATGACGCCGCGCAGGCGGGACTGGATGTTTTCCTCGGTCACGTCGGGCTGGGTGCCGGCCATCAGATGCGTCAGCCCCGCGCCGACCGCCTCGCGCGCGCCGTCGATGCGGACCTCGGCCAGCCGCGCGCCGATCAGCCGCGTGCATTCGGTCGCGTCGTCGGTGCTCGCCTGCGAGGTGTATTCCGAGGGCAGCATCACACAGCGCACATTGTCCGGCCCCACCGCATCGGCGGCAATGGCGGCCACGATGGCCGAATCGATGCCGCCGGACATGCCCAGCAGCACCTTCCGGAAGCCGGATTTCGCCAGATAGTCGCGCAGGCCCAGCATCATGGCGTGGTAATCCTGTTCGATCTCGCCCGGCTGCTGGGCCATGGTGCCAGCCTCGGCCCGCCAGCCATCCGCGGCGCGGTGCAGGTCGATCTGAGTCACACTCTCGGCAAAGGGCGCAAGCTGGGCGGCTTTCCCGGCGCCGCCCTCGGCACCGGGGTTCAGCACAAAGCTCGCCCCGTCAAAGACCAGCTCATCCTGCCCGCCGACGGCGTTCAGATACAGAAGCGGCAGCCGGTTTTCGACCACGCGGGCGACCATCGGGTTCATCCGCCGGTCCAGCACGCCGCGGTGATAGGGGCTGGCATCGGGCACGATCAGGATCTCGGCCCCGCTTTCGGCCAGCGTCTCGGCGACCGAGGGCGCGAACCCGTCCGGGCCGATGGCGACGCCGAGGCGGACCCCGTTGACCGCGAAGGGGCCGGAGACCGGGCCGGGATCATAGGTGTCGCAATCGGCTTCCTCGTGGCGGGTGACATGGGCGATGATCCGGCCGCCCTGACAGATCAGGCAGGCGTCATACAGCCGCCCGCCGTCGCGCCACGGGCTGCCGATGGCCAGCGCCGGGCCGTCGGCGGTCTGGCGGGCCAGATCCTCGATCTGCGCCAGTGCGGCCTCGGCCAGACCGGGGCGGCGGGCCAGATCCAGCAGCGGGTGGCCGGTGATGAACAGGCGCGGCAGCACCACCAGATCGGCCCCGGCCTCGCGCGCTTGCGTCCAGGCGTCCATGGCCTTGGCGGCGTTGCCGTCCAGATCCCCAAGCGTCGGATTCAGCTGTGCCAGCGTGATGCGGATGCGGTCGGTCATGTCTGCCCCTTTGGTCTTTGGCGCCAGCCTAGCGCAGGCCGCGACCGGGGGGAACGGCAGGCTTTGCGCTGCGGTTCCAACTCGGCTAAAGGGAAGACCAAAGAACGGAGGCACGGATGAAGGCAGCTTTCGCAGCCGCCCTGCTGGCGCTGGCAGTGCCGGCAATGGCGCAGGACAGCAGCGCGGTCTCGGGCGAGGTGCTGACGCGCCGCGACGATGCCGGCGGCGTCTATGAAGGCACCTTTCGCGGCGGGCTTCAGCATGGGCGCGGCACCTATACCCTGCCCTCGGGCTATGTCTACACCGGCGACTGGGTCGAGGGCGAGATCAGGGGCCAGGGCGAGGCGCGCTTTCCCGACGGCTCGGTCTATGTCGGCGGGTTCGAAAAGGGCAAGCCGTCCGGCAAGGGCAAGATCACCTATGCCGATGGCGGCACCTATGAGGGCGACTGGAAGGACGGCGTCATCACCGGCGAGGGCGTCGCGGTCTATGCCAATGGCGCCGAATATCAGGGCGGCTTCCGCAACTATCTGCACCACGGCAAGGGCGTGATGACCCAGCCCGGCGGCTATCGCTATGAAGGCGACTGGGTCGACGGGGTCAAGCAGGGTCAGGCGCGGGTCACCTATCCCGACGGCGCGGTCTATGAGGGGCAGATGCTGGACGGGCAGCGCGCCGGGCGCGGCAAGCTGACCATGCCCGACGGTCTGGTCTATGACGGCACCTGGCTCGCCGGGCAGATGTCCGGGCGCGGCGATCTGACGCAGCAATCAGGGGATCTCTATTCCGGCGAGATCCGGGCCGGCAAGCGGCAGGGCGAGGGCCGGGCCACCTATGCCAATGGCGATGTCTATGAGGGCCAGTTCAGCGACGACCGCCGCCACGGCAAGGGCACCTTCACCGGCACCGACGGCTATGTC
The DNA here is from genome assembly GCF_002865605.1 of Paracoccus jeotgali. NCBI lineage: Bacteria > Pseudomonadati > Pseudomonadota > Alphaproteobacteria > Rhodobacterales > Paracoccaceae > Paracoccus > Paracoccus jeotgali. The sequence continues at coordinate 740,670 of NZ_CP025583.1, read as the reverse complement.
TATGTCGGCGACTGGGTGGCCGGCGCGATGCAGGGTCAGGGCCGGATCACCTATCCCGACGGCGCGGTCTATGAAGGCGCGATGCAGGCCGACCAGCCCCACGGGCAGGGCCGCATCGCCTATCCCGACGGTGCCATCTATGAAGGCGAGTGGCAGCAGGGCGTGATCCACGGCCAGGGCCGCGCCGTCTATGCCAACGGCATGGAATACGAGGGCAATTTCCGCGACGCCCGCATCGACGGTCAGGGAAGGATGAGCTATCCCGACGGCACCGTCTATACCGGCGAATGGAAGCAGGGCCAGCGCGAGGGGCGCGGCCAGGCCACTTATCCCGACGGCACCGTCTATACGGGCGAGTTCCGCGCCGGGCTGCGCCACGGTCAGGGCCGGCTGACCACCGCCGACGGATTCGCCTATGAGGGCGGCTGGAAGGACGGCCAGATCGACGGCGAGGGCGTGGCCAGCTATGCCTCGGGCGATACCTATACCGGCAATTTCGTGGCCGGAAAGCGCCAGGGTCAGGGGGTCATGCGCTATGTGACCGGCCAGATCGCCTCGGGCGAATGGGACCAGAACCGGCTGAGCCGCGCCGGTCCCGTGGGCACCGAAGGACCGGCACCGGCCGAGGCGGACGGCGCGGCGGGCGGGTCCCAGGGTGCCGAGGTCGGAACCGATGCCGCAGCGTCGCCGGACGATGCTGGCGCGGATGAGGGCGCGACAGACGCGGCCTCTGGCGAAGAGGCGGGGCCGGACAGCGCCGCGGATAATGCCACCCCGCCAGATACCGCCTCCGAAGACGCCGCCACCCAAGACGCCGCACGGGCCGCCGCCGAAGACGCCGCCGCCCGCGACGCGGCCGCGCAGGTGCCTGACATGCCGTCCGACAGCGTCACCCTGCCCGTTTCCCCCGGCGCTGACGCCCAAACTGAAAGCTCGCCATGATCGTGTTTCTCTTTGCCCTGTTCGGTCTGGCGCTTGGCTGGTATCGCGCCGGGCGCGTCGGCGGCGACACCAAGGATCGGGCGCAATGGGCCTTGGCGCACATGTTCGCTTTCGTGCTGCTGGGTCTGCTGGTCGCGCTGATCCTCGCACGGATGAGCTGATGTTCCGCCCCTTCCTCGACAGCCTGCGCCAGCACGGGGTGCCGGTCAGCCTGCGCGAATATCTCGACCTGCTGGGCGGGTTGCAGGCGGGGGTGGCGGGGTATGATCCGGACGGTTTCTATCACTTTGCCCGCGCCTGTCTGGTCAAGGATGAACGCCATATCGACCGCTTCGACCGCGCCTTTGCGCAAAGCTTCGCGGGCGCCGAGCAGATCCCGGTCGAGGCGCTGCTGGACCGCGCTGATCTGCCCGCCGAATGGCTGGAAAAGCTGGCCGAAAAGCTGCTGACCGAGGAAGACAAGGCCGCCCTGCAAGGCAGCGACAGCTTTGAATCGCTGATGCAGAAGCTGCGCGAGCGTCTGGCCGAGCAGAGCGGTCGCCATCAGGGCGGCAACAAGTGGATCGGCACCGCCGGCACCTCGCCCTTTGGCGCGCATGGCTACAACCCCGAAGGCGTCCGCATCGGCCAGGACACCTCGCGCCACCGCCGCGCGGTCAAGGTCTGGGACCGGCGCGAGTTCCGCGACTTCGACGATTCGGTTGAACTCGGCACCCGCAACATCAAGGTGGCGCTGAAGCGGTTGCGGCAATGGGCGCGTCACGGTGCCGCAGAGGAGCTGGACCTGCCCGCCACCATCCGCGCCACCGCCGATCACGGCTATATCGACGTCCAGACCCGCCCGCAGCGCCGCAACGCGGTCAAGGTGCTGCTGTTTCTGGATGTCGGCGGCAGCATGGACGATCACATCCGCATCGTCGACGAGCTGTTCAGCGCCGCCCGCGCCGAGTTCCGGCAGATGGAACATTTCTTCTTTCACAACTGCCTTTACGAATCCGTCTGGCGCGATTCGCGGCGACGCACGACCCAGACGATCCCGACCTGGGACATCCTGCACCGCTTCGGCCGCGACTATAAATGCATCTTCGTCGGCGACGCCTCGATGTCGCCTTACGAGATCATCGCCCCCGGCGGCGCCAATGAGCACTGGAACCCCGAGGCGGGCGCGGTCTGGCTGCAGCGCGTGACCGAGACCTGGCCCGATCACGTCTGGCTGAACCCGGTGCCGCAGCGGTTCTGGGGGCACACGCCGTCGATCGGGATGATCGGCGAGATCTTTGAAAACCGGATGCTGCCGCTGACGCTGGACGGGCTGACCCGCGCGATGAAGCTGCTTGGCTGACCAGGCCACTGGCGGCGGGGCATGGCAATGCCCATATTCAGAACCATGCTGAAGTTCCTGCCCATCATCCTGATCCTCTGCTACGGCTTCGCCATGTGGTTCTTCTCTGCATGGCGGACCAAGGCCGAGCTGCGGCAGAACTCGACCCCGCTCGACCACCCGGCGCTGAAACCGCTGCTGGCGCGGCTGGGGCGGGCGATGGACCTGCCCTCGATCCGGGCGCAGGTCTATGAAATCCCCATCGTGAACGGCCTCGCCGCGCCGGATGGGCGCATCTATATCACCCGCGGCTTTCTGAACCGGATGGAGGCGGGCGAGGTCACGCCCGAGGAAATCGCCAGCGTCGTCGCGCATGAATTGGGCCATGTCGCCCACGGCCACAGCCAGCGGCGGATGATCGATTTCGCCGGGCAGAACGTGATCCGCTCGATCCTGCTGATGACGCTGGGGCGGTTCCTGCCCTTTGTCGGGCCGTGGCTGGTCGGGCTGCTGGTCAGCGCCCTCAGCGCCCGGCTGTCGCAGAAGGACGAGTTCGAGGCCGACCGCTTCGCCACCGCGCTGCTGGTCAAGGCGGGCATCGGGCCTGACGCGCAGCTTTCGCTGTTTCGCAAGCTGGACCGCATGTCCGGCGGTCGCCGCGCCGCCGCCCCCGCATGGCTGCTGTCGCACCCGCCCACGCCCGCGCGCATCGCCGCGATCGAGGCCAACCGCGCCCGCTGGCAGGGCTAGTTGATCACCCCGCCATCGGCATCGTCGCCGCTTTCGGCCAGCAACAGGTCGTAATCGGGCAGCAGCACCTCTCGCGAGCCGGTCAGCACGATCACCCCGTCGCGTTTCAGCGCCGACATCTGGCGGCTGACCGTTTCCAGCGTCAGCCCCAGATAATCCGCCATTGCATCGCGGGTCAGCGGCAGGGTCAGCCGGATCTCGCCCTGCGGCTCGGTCCGGTGCTGGGACGCCTCGCGCCGAGCAAGGATGGTCAGGAAGGAGGCGATCTTTTCCCGCGCCGATTTGCGGCCCAGAAGCAGCAGCCATTCGCGCGCGGCATCCAACTCGTCCAGCGTCATCTCCAGCAGGCGGGCGGGCAGGCGCGGATTGCTGGTCATCATCTGCTGGAACGGCTTGCGGCGAAAGCAGCACAGCCGAATATCGCTGACGGCGGTGACGGTATAGCTGGCCCGGTCGCGGCCCGGACGGCCCAGAAAATCGCTGGGTAGCAGCAACCCGACCATCTGGGTGCGCCCGTCCTCCATCGTCTGGGTCAGGCTGGCCACCCCTTCGATGACCGAGGCCACGAAATCCATCCGCTCGCCGGCCCAGACGATCACCTGTCCGGCCTGATAGCTGCGGTCGTATTTGACGTCTTCCAGCACAGTGAAATCGTCCGCGTCACAATTGGCGCAGACGGCACGGGTGCGGATGGGGCAATCGCTGCAGCGCTCGGTCCCGGCGTCGGAAAACGGCTGCGGCGTCACCCCTGAATTGGTGGCCTTGACTTGCATCAATGTGACTTCCTGTTCGCGCGCTAAAGCTATCCCCATGACACAGGAATCGCAACTCTCGCGGCTCGGGCTGTTTGACGCACGTGTGCCGCGCTATACATCATATCCGCCCGCCACCCAGTTCAAGCCGGCGATCGGCCCGGCCGAGGTGGCGGCGTGGCAGGCGGCCATCGCGCCGGGCAGCGCCATCTCGCTTTACCTGCATGTGCCCTTCTGTCGGCGCCTGTGCTGGTTCTGCGCCTGCCGCACCCAGGGCACGCAGTCGGACGACCCCGTCCGCGCCTATGCCGAGGTGCTGCTGACCGAGATCGCGCAGCTTCGCGACCGGCTCGCGCCGGGGATCGAGCTGTCGCGGCTGCATTGGGGCGGCGGCACGCCGACCTTGATGCCGCCCGAGATGATGCGCCGGGTCGCGGGCGCGATCTTCGACGCCTTCCCTCTGGCCGAGGGGGCAGAGTTCTCGGTCGAGATCGACCCCAACGAGATCGACGAGGCGCGGCTGGATGCACTGGCCGAGGCCGGACTGACCCGCGCCAGCATCGGCGTCCAGGATTTCGACCCCGAGATCCAGAAGACCATCGGCCGCGAGCAGAGCTTCGAACTGACCGCGCAGGCGGTCGAGATGATCCGCGTCCATGACATCGCCAGCGTCAATGCCGACATCCTGTTCGGCCTGCCGCATCAGGACAGCGTCCGCATCTCGGATTCGGTGCAGAAGCTGCTGGCACTGTCGCCGGACCGGGTGGCGCTGTATGGCTATGCCCACGTGCCGTGGATGGCCAAGCGGCAGGTGATGATCCCGTCCGACGCCCTGCCCTCGCCCGAGGCGCGGCTGGGTCTGTTCAACACCGCCCGCGACCTGTTCCTGGCCGATGGCTATGACGAGATCGGCATCGACCATTTCGCCCGCCCCGGCGACGGGCTAGCCGTGGCGCAGCGGAACGGCACGCTGCGGCGCAACTTCCAGGGCTATACCGACGATCAGGCCGATGTGCTGGTCGGGCTCGGCGCGTCCTCGATCTCGCGCTATCCGCAGGGTTTTGCGCAGAACGCGCCCGCCACCGGCGCCTATACCAAGGCGGTCCGCGAGGGCCGGATCTCGGTCACGCGCGGCCATGCCTTCAGCCCCGATGACGTGATGCGCGCGCGCATGATCGAGGCACTGATGTGCGATTTCCGCGTCGATGCCGGCGAGATGAAGGACAGCTTCGGCCTTGACGCCAGCGGTCTGGCGCAGATCTTCGCGCCGATCCTGTCGCGGTTCGAGGATATGGTCCAGCAAGAGCCGGATGGCAGCCTGAACGTCCCGCTGCACGGCCGCCCGCTGACCCGGATGATCGCGCGGATGTTCGATGCCTATGACGTGGCGACGACGGGGCATTCGACGGCGATCTGATCGTCCGGAGACAATGACAGGGCCGGGTCTGTGATCCGGCCCTTTTCTTTCAGTATGTTATCCACGATAGTTGGAAGTTGCCGCATCCACCGCTATGAACAAAAGGCCGGATCAGCGATCCGGCCTTTGCTTTTCATATCAGCGCCTTGTCGGCTAGATCTCGACCTTTTCCTATTCCAGCGTCACCGGCTGATCCGTCCCCGGCGCGGCGGGGGGCAGCAGGCCGGGATCGACCGCGGCCGAGGCGACCATACGCTCCAGATCGGCGTCCTGGGTCAGATCGGCAAAGGCGAAACGCGCGGTCAGACTGGCGGGCGACAGCTCGATATCCTTGACCACCTGCGCGCCGGGCGCGGCGGGGCCATAGGTCCGCCCATTCACCGCGAAATAGACCGCGCCAGAGTTTCCCGCCCGCAGGACCGGCGGCTGTTCCAGATTGGGCAGCGCAAAGCGTTCGCCGGCATCCATGGTCTTTTCCAGCAGCACCGTCCCATCGGCCGAGGTGACGCGCACCCATGCCGGGCGCGCGGCCAGCAATTCCAGTTCCGGCGCATCCGGTGCGACGGTGCGGACCGCCATCTGGTCCGCGGGAAGCTGCGGGCCGTAATCGGTGGAACGGGCCAGTTGCCGCGAATCGGTCGGGGCTGCGGGATCGGTGCCGGCGGGGGGCGGATCGCCCGGCAGGCCGGCAAGCTCGGTCAGGCTGGGCAGTTCCGGGTCGATCGAGGCGATGGGCCCGTCCCGCGCCGTCAGCACAGGCACTTCAAGCACTTGCGGGCGATAGATGCGGTCGAGGCCTTCGGGCTGTGGCAGGTTCAGCGCCAGATCCTCGATCTCGCCGGGGATCGGACGGGCGGCGCCTTCGGCCGGGTCGAGGCTGGCGGTGACGCCGGGGGCCTGATCGCCGAGGGTCAGGTTCACCTTCTGCAATTCCTGCAGCACCGACCAGCCGCCATAGCCCAACCCGCTGACCACCGCGATCAGCACCAGCAGCGAGCCGATGGCCCGCGGCTCGACCGAGGACCAGAAGGATTCGCGCTGCGGGATGAACAGCGCGCGCGGGTTGGCCAGCGCCTCGGCCGGGTCCGATGGCCGCCGCTGCGGCTTGGGACCGGCGGCCAGCGCGGACATGCCATGCGTCGGCTGGAACCCAGATTCGGCGCAGAAGCGCTGGAACACCCAATCGGGGTCCATCTTCAGATAGCGCGCATAGGACCGCACATAGCCCGAGATAAAGCTGGGCGCGTCAAAGGCCGAGATATCACAATTCTCGATCGCGGCGATATAGCTGGCGCGGATGCGCAATTCGCGCTGCACATCCAGAAGGGATTTCCCCAAGGTCGCACGCTCGCCACGCATGATGTCGCCCAGCGGCGAGTCATCAAGGTGCAGCCCTGCATCAGCAGCAGAGTCATGCTGTGGCAAAGACTTAGCCGGCAGCCCGATCATTCACGCCTGTCCTGTTTTTATTCTGCCCGTTGCAACCTGCGCGAATCGCAGATTTGCATATCTTCTTTAAGGCAAGGTTATCACAGACGCGAGAGAGGTTCACCCCATGCGCGGGGTCATGCCACCGAAGTCGAACGGTTGAGTTCACATTGCGACCACAGCGCATTCAGGCCCTGAACCAGCCGGTCGATCTGATCGGTGGTGTGGACCGGCGACGGGGTCAGGCGCAGCCGTTCGGTTCCGCGCGGCACCGTCGGAAAGTTGATCGGCTGCACATAGATGCCGCAATCGCGCAGCAGCATGTCCGACAGCAGCTTGCAATGCACCGGGTTGCCGACATGGACCGGCACGATATGGCTGCCATGGTCGATGATCGGCATGCCCAGCCCCTTGAGCCGCATCTTGAGGATGCGCGCATGCAGTTGCTGGGCGTCGCGCAGGCGCTGCCCCTCGGCGCTTTTCAGCAGCTTGATCGAGGCCGCGGCACCGGCCGCCACCGCCGGCGGCAGCGAGGTGGTGAAGATGAAGCCCGGCGCATAGGACCGGATCGCGTCGACCATCTTGTCGCTGGCCGCGATATAGCCGCCGAACACGCCGAAGGCCTTGCCCAGCGTGCCGTTGAAGATGTCGATGCGGTCGCACAGCCCGTCGCGTTCGGCGACGCCGCCGCCGCGCGGACCATACATGCCGACGGCGTGAACCTCGTCCAGATAGGTCAGAGCGTTGAATTCGTCGGCCAGATCGCAGATCGCGGCGATGGGGCCGAAATCGCCATCCATGGAATAGATCGATTCGAAGGCGATCAGCTTGGGCGCCTGCGGATCGTCGGCGGCCAGCAATTCGCGCAGATGGTCGGTGTCGTTGTGGCGGAAGATCCGCTTGGCGCCGTCGAAGCGCTTGATCCCCTCGATCATCGAGGCGTGATTCAGCTCGTCCGAATAGATGATCAGCCCCGGAAACAGCTTGCGCATGGTCGAGAGCGTGGCGTCATTGGCGATATAGGCGCTGCTGAACACCAGCGCCGTCTGCTTCTGGTGCAGGTCGGCGAGCTCGGCCTCGAGCCGCTTGTGATAGATCGTCGTGCCCGAGATGTTGCGCGTCCCGCCAGAGCCGGCGCCGGTCGCGTCAAGCGCCTCGTGCATGGCGGCGAGGACCGTGGGATGCTGGCCCATGCCCAGATAATCATTGCCGCACCAGACGGTGATTTCCTGTTCCTGCCCGTCGGGGCGGGTCCAGACAGCATGCGGAAAGGCACCCTTGCGGCGTTCGATGTCGATAAAGGTGCGATAACGGCCTTCATCGTGCAGCTTGCCGATGGCCAGATCGAGGGCTGATTCATAATCCATCGCGGGGTCCCTTGCCTTGCTATGCTGGGGGCGATCATGTCAGATCGAGCGGACCCCACATTGATAAGGGTCAAACCGGCAAAGGGACAGGGGTAATTTCCCTTTTGTGCCAGACAGATACCGGACGAAAAGACTAAGTGAAAGAGTCAGGAGACCATGACCGACGCGAAACTCGATGAAATCCTCGACCGGCTGGACGCCGATCTTCCCCAGGCGATCGACCGGCTGATGGGGTTCCTGCGCATCCCCTCGATCTCGACCGATCCGGCGCATGACGCCGATGTGCAGCGGGCCGCCGAATGGCTGCGCGACGAGCTGGTGGGTCTGGGCTTTACCGCCGATATCCGCCCCACCAATGGGCATCCGATGGTCGTTGCCTCGACGCCGCAAGGCACTGAACGCACGCTGCTTTTCTATGGTCACTATGACGTCCAGCCGGTCGATCCGCTGCATCTGTGGGACCGCCCGCCCTTTGAACCCGCGGTCGAGGATACGCCCGCCGGCAAGGTCATTCGCGGTCGCGGCGCGTCCGACGACAAGGGCCAGTTGATGACCTTCCTCGAGGCCTGTCGGGCGTGGAAGGCGGTGCATGGCGAGTTGCCGCGCGGGCTGACGCTGCTGTTCGAAGGCGAGGAGGAGTCCGGTTCGCCCTCGCTGATCCCCTTCCTCGAAGAACACCGCGACGAGTTGTCGCAGAGCCTCGCGCTGATCTGCGACACCGCGCGTTACGCCGATGGCCGCCCCGCCATCTCGACCCAGCTGCGCGGCCTGGTGGGCGAGGAGATCATCGTCCGGGGCGCCGACCGCGACCTGCATTCGGGCAGCTTCGGCGGGCTGGCGGCGAACCCGATCCAGATCCTGTGCAACGCGCTGGCGGCGCTGAAGGACAAGGACGGCACCGTCACCCTGCCCGGCTTTTACGACGGCACCACCGATCTGACCGACACCCAGCGCCGCGACTGGGAGGGGCTGGATTTCGACGCGGCCGAGTTCCTGCAGCGCGTCGGCCTGAAGCACCCGGTCGGGGAAAAGGGGCGGATGCCGCTCGAGATGGTGTGGAACCGACCCACGGCCGAGATCAACGGCATCACCGGCGGCTATACCGGCGACGGCTTCAAGACCGTGCTGCCGGCCGAGGCGCGCGCCAAGGTCAGCTTCCGCCTGACCGGCACCCAGGACCCCGCCGCCATCCGCAAGGCGTTCCGCGACCATGTCCGCAGCTTCCTGCCCGAGGATTGCAGCGTCGAATTCGCCGAACATGGCGGCTCGCCCGCCTCGGTCATGGATGTCTCGGACCCGGCCTTTGTCGCCGCGCGAGAGGCCTTGGGTCAGGAATGGGGCCGCGAGGCGGTGTTCATCGGCATGGGCGGCTCGATCCCCGTGGCGGGCGATTTCAAGCGCCTGCTGGGCATGGATTCGCTGCTGGTGGGCTTTGCCCGCGACGATGACCGCATCCATTCCCCGAATGAGAAATACGACGTCGAAAGCTTCGCCAAGGGCGCGCGAAGCTGGGCGCGCATTCTCGCCGCGCTGCGCTGACCGCACCCGCGCCGGGCATCGCCTGCATGGGCCCGCACCCCTTGCAGGTGATGCTTGTCGCGCAGCGGCGTTTTGCCTAGAACCCGACCAACCCGCGACAAGAGGCTCTCATGCTCGACCATCTCGAATTTACCGCCCCCGAAGCCAGGCGCATCGCCGGCGCGACCTCTGACTGGGAGCTGGTGATCGGGCTGGAGGTTCACGCCCAGGTCAGCAGCCGGGCCAAGCTGTTTTCCGGCGCCTCGACCGTTTTCGGGGCCGAACCGAACAGCAATGTAGCCTTTGTCGATGCCGCCATGCCCGGCATGCTGCCGGTGCTGAACGAATATTGCGTCGAACAGGCGGTGCGCACCGGACTGGGGCTGAAGGCCGCGATCAACCTGTTCAGCGCCTTCGATCGCAAGAACTATTTCTACCCCGACCTGCCGCAGGGCTATCAGATCAGCCAGCTTTACCACCCCATCGTGGGCGAGGGCGAGATCATCGTCGACATCGCCCCCGGCGTCGCCCGCCGTGTGCGGATCGAGCGGATCCATCTGGAACAGGATGCGGGCAAGTCGATTCACGACATGGACCCCAACATGTCCTTCGTCGATTTCAACCGCACCGGCGTCGCCCTGATGGAGATCGTCAGCCGCCCCGACATCCGCAGCGCCGAAGAGGCCGCGGCCTATGTCAGCAAGCTGCGCCAGATCATGCGCTATCTGGGCACCTGCGACGGCAACATGCAGAACGGCAATCTGCGCGCCGACGTAAACGTCTCGGTCTGCAAGCCCGGCGCTTATGAGCGGTATCAGGAGACGCAGGATTTCAGCCATCTCGGCACCCGCTGCGAGATCAAGAACATGAACTCGCTGCGCTTCATCCAGCAGGCCATCGAATACGAGGCCCGCCGCCAGATCGCGCTGATCGAGGACGGCAAGCAGGTGGTCCAGGAAACCCGGCTCTACGATCCCGACCGGGGCGAGACGCGCTCGATGCGGTCCAAGGAAGAGGCGCATGATTACCGCTACTTCCCCGATCCCGACCTGCTGCCGCTGGAAATCGAGCAGGCTTGGGTCGATTCGATCAACGCCACCATGCCGGAACTGCCCGACGCCAAGAAGGCGCGTTTCGTGCGCGATCTTGGGCTGTCGGAATACGACGCCGTCGTGCTGACGGCCGAGGTCGAGAACGCCGACTTCTTCGAGGCCGTGGCCAATGGCCGCGACGGCAAGATGGCGGCGAACTGGGTCATCAACGAATTGTTCGGCCGCCTGAACAAGCAGGGGATGGGGGTGGGCGAGTCGCCGGTCTCGGCTGATCAGCTTGGCGGGGTCATCGACCTGATCGCCAAGGGCGAGATCTCCGGCAAGATCGCCAAGGACCTGTTCGATATCCTCTGGACCGAGGGCGGCGACCCGGCGCAGATCGTCGAGGCGCGCGGCATGAAGCAGGTCACCGATCTGGGCGAGATCGAGGCCGCCGTGGATCGCATCATCGCCGAAAACCCGGCGCAGGTGGAAAAGGCCAAGGCCAACCCCAAGCTGGCCGGCTGGTTCGTCGGTCAGGTGCTGAAAGCTACCGGCGGCAAGGCGAACCCGGCGGCGGTGAATGAGTTGGTGGCGCAGAAGCTGGGGCAATAGCCCGCACCGGCCCGCGCCACTGGCCGGGCCGGCGGCAAGACCCTCGACCGAAACCGCGACTCCGGGATGTTCGATGAGCCAGAGCTATGAATACAAGGCCGTTCCTGCCCCGATGAAGGGCGAGAAGGCGCGCGGGGCAAAGACTCCGTCCGACCGCTTTGCGCTGGCGGTCACCGCCGCGATCAACGCCGAGGCCGCCCAGGGGTGGGAGTATCTGCGCGCCGACACCCTGCCCTCGGAAGAGCGCAGCGGGCTGACCGGTCGCACGACGCTGTTCCACAACCTGCTGATGTTCCGCCGCCCGGTTTCGGACGTGAAGGCGCCTGCACCCGAACCGCAGGCGCGTCCCGCCGAACCGCCGCCCCCGCCCGACCCGCAGGCCGTCGCCGCGGCCACCCCGCCGGTCGCCAGCCGCCTGACCACCTCGCCCTCGCCCGAAGTCACGGCGCAGCACAGCTCGCCCGTGTTCTCGGAGCCGATGCGCCCGGCAATCAAGCCGGATGCGGGCGACAAGGCGGGCTGAGGCGGCCTAGGGGTTACGCGGTTAGCGCATGTGTCAGCGTCTCATGCGGCGCGACGCGTGCAGGCCGATCAGGTCGGGGTCGGATCGAAACCGGGTCTCCGCCCCTCTGCGGTCAAGCAACCCGAGCAGGCGCCCCGGCCTAATGCGGCCCGGCGCCGGAAAACAGGTTGATGACCACCACGCCCGAGGTGATCAGCCCGATCCCGATCAGCCCGGCAAGGTCCAGATGCTGGCGCAGAAACAGCGCCCCGATCAGTGAGATCAGTGCGATCCCGGCCCCCGACCAGATCGCATAGACGATCCCCATCGGCATCGACTGCACGACCACCGACAGCGCGTAGAAGGCCAGCCCATAGCACAGCGCCATGATCAGCGTCGGGATCACGCGGGTGAACTGCGCCGATTGCTGCAGTGCCGTCGTGCCCACGACCTCGAGGATGATGGCGCCCCCCAGCCACAGCCAGATCGGCATCAGATCAGCCGCCCCGCCAGCGAGTTCGACGCCGATTCCGTGATCTCGACCTGCACCAGCGCGCCGATCGCGGCCTCGGGCGCCTCGACGAAGACCGAGTGCAGATAGTCCGATTTCCCGATCATCTGCCCGGCCTCGCGGCCCTTCTTCTCGATCAGCACCCCGACACGCCGCCCGACCATGCCCTGCTGCGCGGCCTTTTGCTGCCTGGTCAGCAGCGCCTGCAGCTCTTGCAGGCGGCGGTCCGCGACCTCGGGCGCGACCTCGTCGCGGCCTGCGGCAGGCGTGCCGGGACGGGGCGAGTATTTGAAGCTGTAGGCCATGCCGTAACCCACCGTCTCGATCAGGCGCAGCGTGTCCTGGTGGTCCTGCTCGGTCTCGCCGGGAAAGCCCACGATGAAATCCGAGGTCAGCAGGATGTCCGGCCGCGCCTCGCGGATGCGCTCGATCAGGCGCAGATAGTCGGCGGCATGGTGCTTGCGGTTCATCGCCTTCAGCACCCGGTCAGAGCCGGACTGAACCGGCAGATGCAGATAGGGCATCAGCTTCGGTTCGTCGCAATGGGCGGCGATCAGGTCATCGCCCATGTCGTTGGGATGGCTGGTGGTATAGCGGATGCGGTCGAGCCCGTCGATTTCGGCCACCGCCCGGATCAACCGCCCGAACTGCCATTCGCGCCCGTCCGGCCCCAGCCCGTGCCAGCCATTCACGTTCTGCCCCAGCAAGGTCAGCTCGCGCACCCCGCGCGAGACCAGATCCCGCGCCTCGGCCAGGATCCGCTCGACCGGGCGCGAGACCTCGGCCCCGCGGGTATAGGGCACGACGCAAAAGGCGCAGAACTTGTCGCAGCCTTCCTGCACGGTCAGAAAGGCCGTGGGCGCGCGGCGGGTGTTGCGGGTCTGGGGCAGGTGGTCGAACTTGTCCTCGGCCGGGAACTCGGTCAGCACGGCCGGCCCCTCGCCCCGCGCCATGGCGGGCAGGCGGTGATAGGTCTGCGGGCCGACGACCAGATCGACCAGCGGCATCCGGTTCACGATCTCTTGCCCCTCGGCCTGCGCCACGCAGCCGGCGACGGCGATCTTCAGGTCGGGGCGGTCGGCCTTCAGCGGCTTCAGCCGGCCCAGATCGGAATACAGCTTCTCGGCCGCCTTTTCGCGGATATGGCAGGTGTTCAGCAGCACCATGTCGGCCTGCCCCTGATCCTCGGTCAGGACATAGCCGTCCGCGCCCATCGCCTCGGCCATGCGCGCGCTGTCATAGACGTTCATCTGACAGCCATAGGTCTTGATGAAGAGCTTTTTCGGTTCGGCCATTGGGGGTATCCTTTGCGCGCGCTTCTAGCCGAGATCGCGGGCAAAGCAAAGTCCGTTACAGCCAGCCGCGCCAGACCAGAACCCACAGGATCACCGCCCCCAGAACCAGCAGCCCGAACACCACCGAGGCGGCGAAGTTCGTCGCCCGTTCCTGCACCCGCGTCAGCCGGCCAAAGGGTTTCAGATAGGCGACCAGATCGGCATGGGCCTGGGCTGCCGGGGCGAAATTAGTCTGCCGCGCGATCTTGGGGATGTTGGTGACGGCCTCGGCATCGCGCAGGATCACCGCCTTGCGATACAGCTTGCGCGGCAGCGCCCGGCCCCGGCGCCGCAGCATGACGTCCAGCGTCACCACCTCGCCCCGCCTGACGCCACCGAGGCGCGAGGCCATCAGGACCGCCACCTCTTCGGCCCAGCTTCTGACGTTCAACGGCGTCATCGCACCTCCTGCAATGCCGGCCAGCATAGTCGGGCTGGCAACGGCGGGCCAGCCCGGCTAACCTGCGCGCATGACGGATGACAAGAGCTTGAATGTGATCGTTTCGGGCAGCGACAGCCGCCTGCCGCCGGTGCTGCTGGCGCATGGGCTGTTCGGCTCGGCCAAGAACCTCGGCGGGCTGGCCCGGCGGATGGAGGACAGCCGCCGCGTGATCTCGGTCGACATGCGCAACCATGGTGAGTCGTTTCACGACCCCGATCACTCTTATGCCGCGATGGCGCAGGATCTGGCCGATGTGATCACGCAGCATGGCGGCACGGCCGATCTGGTCGGGCATTCCATGGGTGGCAAGGCGGGGATGCTGCTGGCGCTGACCCAGCCGGCGCTGATCCGTCGTCTGGTGGTGCTGGACATCGCGCCGCTGGCCTATGAGCACAGCCAGATCCGGCTGATCGAGGCGATGCAGGATCTGGACCTGTCGGGCCTGAAACTGCGCTCGGACGCCGATAAAAGACTTGCCAAGGTGGACGAGGCGGGCGTGCGCGCCTTCCTGCTGCAAAGCCTCGACCTGAAAGCCGATCCGGCGCGCTGGAAGCTGAACTTGCCGGTGCTGCACGAACTGATGACGCAGATCACCGGCTGGCCCGAAAACGCCCCGCAGGGCAGCTTTGACGGGCCGACGCTGTTCGTCGGCGGCGCCCGCTCAAACTATATCGAGGCCGAGGGCGAGGCCGCGATCCGCCGCTTTTTCCCGCAGGCCGAACTGCGCAAGATCGACGATGCCGGGCACTGGCTTCATGCCGAACAGCCGCGGCTGGTGGCCGATTGCGTGGCCGCCTTTCTGGCCTGACGCGGGCGTCCGGAACGCGCGCCGTTCCGGCATCGCGCAAACCCTCTTCCCGCGCCCGCGGCGGCCCTGTATAGGCGGCTCATGACCGACCTTGACCTCATCCGCAATTTCTCGATCGTGGCGCATATCGACCACGGCAAATCCACGCTGGCCGACCGGCTGATCCAGCTGACCGGCACCGTCGCCGAACGCGACATGAAGGCGCAGATGCTGGACAGCATGGATATCGAGCGCGAGCGCGGCATCACCATCAAGGCCAACACCGTCCGCATCGCCTATCCCGCAAAGGATGGCCGGACCTATGTTCTGAACCTGATCGACACCCCAGGCCATGTCGACTTCGCCTACGAGGTCAGCCGCTCGATGCGCGCGGTTGAAGGCAGCTTGCTGGTGGTCGACGCGACCCAGGGGGTCGAGGCGCAGACGCTGGCCAATGTCTATCAGGCCATCGACGCGGATCATGAAATCGTGCCGGTGCTGAACAAGATCGACTTGCCCGCCGCCGAACCAGACCGGGTCAAGGAACAGATCGAGGATGTGATCGGCATCGACGCCAGCAACGCCGTCCCGATCAGCGCCAAGACCGGCCTCGGCATCCCCGACGTGCTTGAGGCCATCGTCACCCGCCTGCCCGCCCCCAAGGGCGACCGCGACGCGCCGCTGAAAGCGATGCTGGTCGATAGCTGGTATGACGCCTATCTGGGCGTCGTGGTGATGATCCGGGTCATGGACGGAGTGATCCGCCGTGGCGACCAGGTGAAGATGATGCAGACCAACGCCAGCTATCGGCTGGACAAGCTGGCCGTGCTGACCCCGCAGATGGTAGACATCGCCGAACTGGGACCGGGCGAGATCGGCGTATTCACCGCCTCGATCAAGCAGGTCCGCGACACCCGCGTCGGCGACACCGTCACGCACGAGAAAAAGCCCGCCACCAAGCCCCTGCCCGGTTTCAAACCCGCGCAGCCGGTGGTGTTCTGCGGCCTTTTCCCGGTCGATGCCAATGATTTCGAGGGGTTGCGCGAGGCGATCGAGAAACTCGCGCTGAACGACGCCAGTTTCAGCTACGAGATGGAGACCTCGGCCGCGCTCGGCTTCGGCTTCCGCTGCGGCTTCCTCGGGCTGCTGCACCTAGAGGTGATCCGCGACCGTCTGGAACGCGAATACGATCTGGACCTGATCACCACCGCGCCAAGCGTCGTCTTCCGCCTGCACATGCGCGACGCCGAGGTGCGCGAACTGCACAACCCCGCCGACATGCCCGACCTGACCCTGGTCGATCATATCGAAGAGCCGCGCATCAAAGCCACGATCATGGTCCCCGACGAATATCTGGGCGACGTGCTGAAGCTCTGTCAGGACCGGCGCGGCATCCAGATGGACCTGACCTATGCCGGCAGCCGCGCGATGGTGGTGTATGACCTGCCGCTGGCCGAGGTGGTCTTCGACTTCTACGACCGGCTGAAATCGGTGACGAAGGGCTATGCCAGCTTCGACTATCAGATCAGCGACTACCGCGAGGATTACCTCGTCAAGATGTCGATCCTGGTCAATGACGAGCCGGTCGATGCGCTGTCCATCATGGTCCACCGCGACCGCGCCGAGGCGCGGGGCCGGGTCATGGTCGAAAAGCTGAAAGAGCTGATCCCGCGCCACATGTTCAAGATCCCGATCCAGGCCGCCATCGGCAGCCGGGTCGTCGCACGCGAGACGCTGTCGGCGATGCGCAAGGACGTCACCGCGAAATGTTACGGCGGCGACGCGACGCGCAAGAAAAAGCTGCTGGAAAAGCAGAAGGCCGGCAAGAAGAAGATGCGCCAGTTCGGCAAGGTCGAAATCCCGCAAAGCGCCTTCATCCAGGCGCTGAAGATGGATAACTGACGCCCGATCACCGCATGCGCGGCTTGCGGCCCCGTCGCGAAACGCGACCGCAAAGCCGGCTGGCGCGCTTGCGCGCCCCTGCCTGCCACCCTACCCTGACCCCGTCGCAGGTCCAGCCGCGGCACCTGCCCGATGCGGTTTGATCCGCATCAAGGCAGGATGCCCGCAGAACCAGCATCCTGCGCCTGCGTGTTAAAGGAGACCCAGATGACTCGCCTGTTCATGTTGCTGCTGCCTATCATCATGACCTCACTAGCCGGGATCGGCGTCGTGGTGGTGCTGACCATGGGGCTTTACGACTGGCGCTCGATCCTGATGGCGGCGGGCGCGGGTGCGGTGCTGGCGCTGCCGATCACATGGTTCGTCGCCCGGCAGGTGCGCGGCGCCTGACGCCCTTGCAGATCGCGGCCGCGTCTCACATCATCACCACCAAAAGGGGACCGCATGACCATCGAAGACCGCATCGCACAAGGCAAGGGCGAGGTTCCCGCCGATCTGGTCCTGAAAGGTGGTGAGGTCTGGTGCATGGTCACGGGCGCCCGGATCAAGGGCGACGTCGCCATCTGCGGCGACACCATCGTCGGCATCGGCGCCAGCTATGACGGTCGGCGCCAGATCGACGTCTCGGGCAAGGTGCTGGTGCCGGGCTTCATCGACACGCATCTGCATGTCGAAAGCTCTTGCCTGACCCCGTCGGAATTCGACCGCTGCGTCGCGCCGCGCGGCATCACCACGGCGATCTGCGACCCGCATGAAATCGCCAATGTCACCGGTGCCGCCGGCATTCGCTATTTTCTCGACGCCGCACCCGGGATGCTGATGGACCTGCGGGTCAACCTGTCCTCTTGCGTGCCGTCCTCGTCGCTGGAAACCTCGGGCGCGGCGCTGTCGGCGGATGACCTGCTGGCGCTTGCCGATCATCAGGCCGTGATCGGGCTGGCGGAGTTTATGAACTACCCCGGCGTTCTGGCCCGCGACCCCGACTGCATGGAAAAGCTGCGCGCCTTCGCCGGTCGCCACATCGACGGTCACGCGCCGCTGCTGTCGGGGCGCGACCTGAACGCCTATCTCTCGGCGGGCATCCGCACCGAGCATGAGGCCACCTCGGCCGCCGAGGCCACCGAAAAGCTGCAAAAGGGCATGCGCGTCCTGATCCGCGAGGGATCGGTCTCCAAGGATCTCGACGCGCTCGCGCCCGTGCTGA
Source organism: Paracoccus jeotgali (assembly GCF_002865605.1). Lineage (NCBI taxonomy): Bacteria > Pseudomonadati > Pseudomonadota > Alphaproteobacteria > Rhodobacterales > Paracoccaceae > Paracoccus > Paracoccus jeotgali. Next base: position 722,847 of record NZ_CP025583.1, on the reverse strand, counting down.
CGCCGCTCACCGCGCCCTACATGTGCCTGTGCACCGACGACCGCAACCCGCTCGAGATCGCCGAGGAAGGGCATCTGGATGCGATGATCCGCCGGCTGATCGGGCATGGCTGCGACCCGCTGGCGGTCTATCGCGCCGCCTCGCTGTCCGGGGCAGAGGCCTTCGGGCTGAAGGATCGCGGCCAGATCGCACCCGGCAAGCGCGCCGATATCGTGGTGCTGTCCGGTGTCGAAAGCTGCGCCGTCGCCCGCGTCTTCTGCGGCGGGGTCGAGGCCACGCCCGACGCCTTTCGCGGCCGCACATCGCCCGCGCCGGTGGGCCTCGGCTCGGTCCATGTCCCGCCCCTTGGCCCCGACAGCTTCCGCCTGCCCGGCGCGGGCCCGACCCCCGTCATCGGCATCCAGCCCGGCCGCATCCTGACCGACCACCTGACGGAAACCATCGCCGACACCGACGGCGACCGCCGCCCCGACCCGTCCCGCGACCTCGCCCGCATCGCCATCGTCGAGCGCCACGGCCGCAACGGCAACATCGCCTGCGGCTTCGTGCGCGGCTTCGGCATCAGCAAGGGCGCCATCGGCTCGACGCTGTGCCACGACCACCACAACATCGCGCTTGTCGGGGTCGATTACGCCGACATGACGCTGGCGGCCAGGCGATTGGGCCAGATCGGCGGCGGTTTCGTGGTGACGCGCGACGGGCAGGTGCAGGCCGAACTCGCCCTACCCATCGCCGGGTTGATGAGCGACCAGCCCTTCGAGGTCATCCATGACGGCCTCGTCAACCTGCGGGCCGCGGCGCGCGAACTGGGCGTGGTGCTGGACGAACCCTTCCTGCAGCTCGCTTTCCTGGCGCTGCCGGTCATTCCGCATCTGAAGATCACCGATCTGGGCATGATCGACGTCGACCGCTTTCAAGTCATCCCGACCGCGCCCGACGCCCAACCTCCCCCCTGACCCCAAGGAGAACCCAATGAAACTCAGCGTCCCCGACATGACCTGTGGCCACTGCAAGGCCGCGATCGACGTGCCGTGACCGAGGCCGGCGGCACCGCGCAGGTCGACCTCGACGCGCACAGCGTCACTGTGGACGGGCTCGACGCCGACCGCGCCATGCAGGTGATTCGCGACGCCGGCTACACGCCGCAGCCCGCCTGACACAAGATATGGGGCGGCCTTGCACCCTCTGGGCCACCCTTGCCCTCAGCCGATGATTGAGAGGCCGCCCCATTCTTGCTAGGCTGATCCCATCGGCCACCGCGCCGCAAAAAGCCGTAAAGGCTCCAGGCAATCTGAGGAGACAGTGATGAACCGCATTCTCATCGCCGCTGCAGCGATCATTCTGACGACGCCGCTGGCCATGGCCGGCCCCATCGACAGCGCCTGCATCCGGTCGGACCGGGGCGCCCGCCAGCCCAATCTGTGCCAATGCGCGCAGCAGGTGGCCAACCAGACGCTATCGCGCGCCGATCAGCGCCTCGCCGCGTCCTTCTTCCGCGATCCGCACCGCGCCCAGGTCGTCCGCATGTCGAAACGCGACGCCGACAACGCCTTCTGGGCGCGCTACAAGGCGTTCGCCGGCGCGGCCGAGGCTTACTGCCGTTAATGCGAATGGTCATCCTGACCGGCGCCGGGATCTCGGCCGAAAGCGGCCTGCGCACCTTCCGCGACGATAACGGGCTGTGGGAGGATCACCACATCGAGGATGTGGCGACACCCGAAGGCTTCGCCCGCGACCCGGAACTGGTCCACCGCTTCTACAACGCCCGACGCGCCGCCGCCGCGGCGGCGCAGCCCAACGCCGCGCACCGCGCCCTCGCGGATCTGCAGCGCCGCCATCAGGTGACGCTGGTGACGCAGAACGTCGACGATCTGCATGAACGGGCCGGCTCGATCGACGTCATCCACATGCACGGGCAGCTGACCCAGGCGCTTTGCGCCGCCTGCGGCCATCGCTGGCCCAGCCCGATGGAAACCGACCTCGCCACCTATTGCCCGGCCTGCAACACCCATGCCGCGCGCCCCGACATCGTCTGGTTCGGCGAGATGCCCTATCACATGGAGAAGATCTGGGAAGCCCTTGAACAGGCAGAGGTATTCGCCGCCATCGGCACCTCGGGTCAGGTCTATCCGGCGGCGGGGTTCGGACAGCACGCCAACCGCGCCGGGGCCCATTGCGTCGAGATCAACCTCGACCGCTCGGCCGTCAGCCGTGACTTTCACGAGCATCTGACCGGCCCCGCCAGCCGCATCGTCCCGGAATGGGTGGCCAGCCTCGGCTGACCCGCTGGCCGCGCGCCTCAGTCGTCGCCGACCTCGGTGCCGCGCCTGCCATCCTCGACCATCTCGATCAGGTGGTCCATGCTCATCGCGGGTTCTGAACAGCCGGCATCACCCACGATCCGCGCCGGCACCCCTGCCACGGTCTTGCAGGGCGGCACCTCGGTCAGCACCACTGACCCCGCCGCAATCCGGCTGGAATGACCCACCCGGATATTGCCCAGCACCTTGGCCCCGGCCCCGATCAGCACGCCTGCCCCGATCTTCGGATGCCGGTCGCCATCCGCCTTGCCGGTCCCGCCCAGCGTCACCGAATGCAGCATCGACACATCGTCCCCGACCACCGCAGTCTCGCCGATGACGATGGAATGGGCGTGGTCGATCATGACCCCCTTGCCGACCCGCGCGGCCGGGTGAATATCCACCCCGAACGCCTCCGAGCAGCGCATCTGCACGAAATAGGCCATGTCGCGCCGCCCCTCGGTCCACAGCCAATGCCCGACGCGATAGGCCTGAAGCGCCTGAAATCCCTTGTAGAACAGCAGCGGCTGGATCAGCCGATGGGTCGCCGGGTCGCGCTCGTACACCGCGCACAGATCCGCCTTGGCCGCCGCGACCAGTTCCGGGCGCGAGGCATAGGCCTCGGCCGCGATCTCGCGCAGCAATTGTGCGCTCATCTCGTCCGAGGACAGCTTCATCGCGAATCGATAGGTCAGCGCCGATTGCAGGTTCTCGTGATGCAGCAGCCCGGCATGGATCAGCGCGCCCAGCAGCGGCTCGGCGGTGATCGCGTCATGGGCTTCGGCGCGGATCTGCGACCAGATGGCCGCGTCGCCCGAGGGCGGCACGACAGAGGTCAGGGGCTGCAGGCTGCGGCTCATCGCGGTCTCCTTTTGACGCAACTTACCGCAAACCCGCGCAGCCGGAAAGCCGTCACCCCGGCAGGCCGAGTTCCAGCCAATGCGCCGCGATCCGCACCCGCCCGCCAGCGAAGTCGCCGCCGGTCGCGGTCAGGATCACCGGCGCAGGCTCCCAATAGGTCAGCGGCTGCGACAGCATCCCTCGCGCCCATGACCCCGCCTGCGTGCCCAGATTCGCGCCAAAGCGGTCCAGCGCGCCCTCGGTCCCCAGCCGCCAGCTGAACAGAGATCCTGTGATCGCCTGCGTCACCCGCGCCGCAACCCCGATCACCATCCCGCCCGGCGGCAGATACAGGGTCGAGGTGACGCTGCCGCCTGACGTCAGATCCAACTCGATCTCTTCCGTCCGCGCCATCAGGGCAGAGCCGAACTGCCCCAGCGTCAGCGCACCCTCGACCCACAGTTCGCCGTCGAACACCGCGCTGACGCCGCGATCAGCCACAAACGCCTGCATCCCGCGCCGCGGCTCGACATAGCTCCACCCGCCGCCATTCGCGGCCATCGCGATGCGCCCGTCCTGCCCGGCCCAGGCCCCGCTCGCGCCCGGCGGAACGCCGTAGCACGCCCCCTCGACCGGCTGGCCGGGGGGCGCGTCAAGCTGCGCGCTTTGCAAGACAAGGTTCACCATGCCGTCCAGCCGGGCCAGCGATTCGTTCACCGTCACATGCTTCTGGGCTTGCGCCGCCTGCACCAGAGGCAGGGACAGTCGGGGGGTCGCGTGATCGGTCATCAAAAGCTCCTTTCGGTGAATAGGCCGGGGCCGTAATCGTCAGAGATCTGCGCCACCGCGACGGTCATCCGCCCGGTCCCGACCAGCGCCAGCAGATCGGCAGGCAGCACCAGCGAGGGCGAGGCGGTGCTGAAATCGCGCGTCACCCCATCCGCGACGACGCGCACCAGATAGGATTCGCGCGCCTCGGCCAGCGGCACCTCGGGCAGATCCCAGCGGTCGCCCTGATGCCGCGTGCGGCGGGTCCAGCGCAGCCGGTCGCCCGACAGCCGCAGGTGACAGGGCGACAACGGCCGCAGCCCGGCACCCCGCGTCGCGGTTTCGCGCAACACATAGCTGGCATCGTCGACCGTCCGCTGCGCCGGACCGACCCGCCAAAAGCGGCGCTGCCCCAGCAGCACCGGGTCCAGCCCCAGCTGCGTCAGCGATTCGTCCAGCACGACGACGACCGATCCGATGGGCCACGCCGCGGGCATCAGCGCATCGGTCCCGCATTGCCCGCGCAACCGCTCGCTCAGCGCCCAATAGCCGGGCGCCAGCGGCACCGCGGCCCGGAACTGCAGGATCTCCCAGTTCTCCGGGCTGCCATCGCCGATCGCGAGACGGTTCGCACCCTGCAGCAGCGACTGCATCGAGACCGACGACAGCGCCCCATCGCTGAACCGCACCCGCAGCGGCTCGCCCCGGTCAAGCAGACCGGACCGCGCACGCGGCAGGACGTTTTCGGTCCGCCCGATCATCGCCCCCTGCGGCAGCGTCGCGTTCAGCATGAAGCCGCCCTCGGCCTCGTCCGAGGCATAGGCGGCGACCGAGCCCGGCCAGGGCTTCGCCGCCACCGCCAGATGCGGCGCGTGCGGCACCTCGGAGCCCCGCATCAGCGGCAGGTCCATGATCAGCGGCAGCACCGGCAAGGGCGGCTGATAGCGCGGCACGCTGATCGCGTGGTCCAGCTGGTCCGCCGGGCGATAGACGCCGGCCTCGGTCCGCACGGCATCGACGGTGACGCTGCCGGCACGCTCGACCCGGTCGATGCGCCAGCGCGTGGGCCCGGCATCGCCGCGCCGGGTCAGGGCGATCACATCCCCCGGCCCGAACCGCGCCTGCGACGGCGGCAGGGTAAAGCGGATCGTGTCGCGGCTGATATGCGATTCCGCCAACCAGCGTTCGGCCACGGCCCGCGCCTCGGGCACGGTCAGCAGCAGCGGGATCTCGCTCTCGGCCACGGCGGGCGAGGGATCGCCCGGCAGCACCGCCTCGACGGTCGAGGTCGCATAGGCATCCCCCACCGCGACATGCGACAGCCGCAGCCGGCCGGTCATCTCGGCATCAGGCGCGCGCACCGTCTCATGCGCCCCGTCCTGCTGTTCGGCCAGCTCCGGCTCGGCCAGGGCCGCCGTCACCAGCCCGTCGCGCATGACAAAGCGCAGCACGCCGTCACGCTCGACCGCGTCGAAACCGTAAGCCAGCATCAGCGGTTGCAGCACCGCACGCGGCGTCTCGCCGCCCTGTGCCACATAGCCCCGCACCACCCCCGACAGCCCCGCGCTGTCGAACGCCGTGACCCCCGCGGCCAGACAGACATCCGCCACGACCGAGGCCAGCGGCACGGCACCGGCGCGCCCGTTCAGCCAATGCCCCCGCTCCCACGCCGGACCATCGGCCCACAGATCGACCCGTCCCGGAAAGGCCGGAAAGGGTCGCGTGTCCCAGCACCAGACATGGGCGCGCGACATGTCGACCATCGGCCCGCCATAGACGCCGATCGGGTTGTTCGCCGGATCGCCCCAATAGCCGGTCAGCGCCCGCAGATAGGCCGCCTGCACCACATCGTCGCGCCGCCCGGTCGAGTAATAGGGCAGCATCGATTCCGAGCTGTTGGCGTCCAGGAACTTGTTCGGCTGGTTGGTCGCCTTGTCCAGCGCCGCGCAGCCGATCTCGGTGAACCAGAACGGTTTTGATCGCGGCACCCAGGCAGTCGCGACCGCGCTCCGCTCGCCCAACGGCCGGTCGTGATGCGGACGCGACCACCAGTTCAGCAGATCCTTGTAGCGCCACAGCCACGGTTCCTGATGGGTGCCGTCGGTGATGGGCGTGCGGATCTGCGCCTCGCGATGGGCGGGATCGGCATAATACCAGTCATAGCCCTCGCCCCCCGCGACCTGCGATTCCAGATAGCCGGGCGCGTCGATCCGGCCCCAATGGGCATCCAGATGCTCCTCGCCCTCGCGCCAGTCGGAGAGCGGCATGTAGTTGTCGATGCCGATGAAATCGATATTCGCATCGGCCCAAAGCGGGTCGAGGTGAAAGAACGCCTCGCCGCCGCCGGGGTGATAGCCATAATACTCCGACCAGTCGGCGGCATAGCTGATCTTGACCGACGGCCCCAGAATCGCGCGCACATCCGCCGCAAGCGCCCGCAGCGCCGCGACAGCCGGAAAGCTGTTTCCCGGCCCGCGCAACTGCGTCAGCCCGAGCATTTCCGAGCCGATCAGGAACGCGTCCACCCCACCCGCCAACGCGCAGAGATGCGCGTAATGCAGGATAAAGCGGCGATAGCTCCACTCGGTCGGGCCGCTATAGATCACGCGGCCGTCGCGCACGGAAAAATCGTCGCGGGCGGCGGTGCCGAAGAACCGCGCGATATCGGCGGCGTTCTCGGCGCTGCCGTCCGGGCTGCCCTCGCGGCCCGGTGCGATCTCGGCGGTGATGCGACCGCGCCAGGGCATGACCGGCTGATCCGCCGCGCCCGACCACGGATCGGGCCGGCCGTTCCCGGCTAGCTGCTCCATCAGGATAAAGGGATAGAAGACCGGCTTGCAGCCTTCCGCACGCAGCGCCCGCAGCGCCTCGACAACCGAGGCATCGGCAGGCGTCCCGCCATAGATCGGCCGATCGTCCTTTCGCGCCACCATCTGCGCCTGCGCCCGACCGATCCCGCCCGCGCGCCATTTCATCGCATCGCCGTCGCGGCCGGTATCTTCGACCTTGGGCCGCAGGGTGCAGTGACCGACGCGCAGATCGTCCCCGAACCACGACACCACCAGCGACACCGACCTCGCCCGCGGCAGCTCCCGACGCAGACAGTCCAGCGAGGCCAGAAAATCCGTCCGCGCCAGCGCCGTGGCGCTGTTCGCCGCCGCCCGCGCACCCAGACCCAGATCATAGCTGACCGGAGTCGTCGCCAACGAATACTCGCCCGTGCCGGGGATCATCGCGACCGCCTGCACCTGCTGCGACAGATCGCCGCCGCTCTGGCTGGCGCGCGTGACCTCAAAGCTCAGCTGCGGCAGGCGGTTGCCCCATTTCTCCAGTGCCAGTTCCTCGATCACCACATAGGCCGTGCCGCGATAGGCGGGCGCGGCCTCGGCCTCGTGGGCGGCGATGCAGGGGTCGGGCTGCTGATCCTCGCTGCCGGTATAGACCCGCATGTTCATGTCAGAGGGCGCGACTTCCTCGCCATCCGCCCAGACCCGCCCGATGCCCAGGATCGGCCCCTCGCAGAGCGCCAGCGCAAAGCTGAGCCGATACGAGACATTCGTCACCCGCGGCGCCGTCCCCTTCCCCGCCTTGCGCGAAGACGAGATCTCGGTCAGCGGCGCGGCCCAGATGACGTGACCCGGCAGGCGCATCTGCCCCCAGACACGCGGGATCGACACGCCCTCGCCGGTGGTCTGGAAGCGCAGCCGGTCGATGCGGCCGGTCTCGACCGCCTGCGCGCCGCCGCCCAGCAGCCGCTGATCGATGACCCGGCCGACAGTGGCGCCGATGGCGCGGCCGATGACCGCCCCGCCCAGGCCCAGAACAGTGCCGCCAAATCCTGCCCCCAGCGAGGCACCGACAGCGGATAACAGGATCGTCGCCATGGCGAACTCCTTGCGTGGTCAGGGAAAGCGGAAGCGCGCGGCGATCCGCTGGCGCCACGGCGTCGAAAGCGGGCTTTCGGTGACGCCGTGGCGGTCATAGGCGTGGATGAAGGCGGGCCGTGCGCCGACGGCCGAGACGATGCCCAGATGCTTGGCCACCGCGCCGCTGCGCATCCGGAACAGCAGCACCTGCCCTAGCTCGTCGGCCTCATTATCAGGCAGCAGGTTGCGCCGGGCGCCGGCCAGCAGCAGCTCGGCCCCGTCATACTCGCCCCAATCGGGCGTATAGGCCGGCGCGGCCTCGGGCTCGCACCCATGCAACTCGCGCCAGATGCCCCGGATCAGGCCCAGGCAATCGGCGCCCGCGCCCCGGACACTCGCCTGATGGACATAGGGCGTGCCGATCCAGGCGCGGGCGATGTGGACGACGTCAGACCTCGACAATGCCACCCCCCTCGCGGAACTTGCGCAGGATCTCTTCGGAGCGACCGCTCTCCTTGCCCGGCGCCATCAGCCAATCCTCTTGCGGCAGATGCGGAAAGCCGCGAAAGTTCAGATAGTTGTTGAACTTCAACCGACAGGTCTCCGCCGCCTTGTCACAGCCCGCGATCAGCTTCACCCGGTCGCCCGGCGCAGGCAGGATGCCGGTCTGGGTCCACAGATCGACCTCGCGCTGGCCCTGCGGCAGCGCCCGGTCGTTCTTGACATGCCCCGACAACCCCTCGGCCGCGCCAGAGGTCAGACGCAGCATCCCCCGCTCGAACCACCGATCAGAGAACCCCTCAAGCCCGCCCAGCCGCAGCCGACCGCCCTCGACCGAAACGACATGCCCCTCGCCCGTCAGCCCCGGCCGCGTCAGATCGACCTTGCAGGCGCCATCGCCCAACACGGCTGAACAGCGCGGATGGAACACCCGCCCCATCGGCCGGTTCAGCGCCTCGGCCAGCCCGCGCAGCTCGGCCTTGAAGGCACCGCCGCTGCGCGAGACCTCGCCCAGATGCCCGCGAAACACCAGCCGGTGCTGGTCCGGCGCCTGCCAGTCCACATCCCATTGCCGCAGCTCCGCCCCGTCCCAGCGGCCGGCCAGGATGTCGCGTTCGGTGATCGCCTCATCCGACAGGGCACCCACGGCCTCGGTATTGTCGACCGACAGCCCCGCGCCCTGAACCACTGCCTGCGCCGTCAGACCGGCGCGGGGACGGAACACCACCCCGGCGAAGCGCAACTCGCCATCGTGGTCGGTGAAGCCCAGAACCACGCCATCCTTGCGCGTGATCGCCCAGGCGCGCGCCATGCCCGTCGTCGTCATGGCCGCACCTCGATCACCGGAACCTGCGGCATGTCGCCCGCCTGAAACGACGCGACCGAGACCGCGATCCGGTCGGTGTCGAAGCGGACCGGGACGTCGAATTCGAACCCCGCCGTGATCTCGGCCCCCGGTCCGGCGGCGGTGGTCAGGCTGATGATGCCGGTCGCCGGGTCGACGTGGAAATCCAGCCCCTCGCGCTGCGGCTCGCCGCCCACGCCCAGCAGCACCGTGCCCAGCACCGGCTTCAGGATCGGCCGGAAATAGCGCCCCGGCCCCGAGGCGTAGGCCTTGCACAGCTGGAACTGCTGCAACCGGCCGTCGCCGACCCCGATCTGCTGGTCGGTGAACTCTGGCGCGCGGCTCGGCGCGCAGCTTTTGTAATCGGCCCAGTCCTTCCAGCGAAAGCCGTGCAGCTGCCCGCCCCGCCCCTCGAAAAACGCGATCAGCGCCGCGATGTCGTCCAGCGAGCGCAGCCCCAGCCCGGCATCGTAATGGCGCCGCGAATGGGCCCAGGGGGTGTTGCGCTCCTCGTGGCCGTTGGTCAGCGTGACGATCTCGGTCCGCCGCTCGGGCCCGCCGACCGACCCGAAGGAAAGGTTGGCCGGAAATCTGATCTCGTGGAACATGATGCCTCACATATTTCGCTGGCCGCGCGCCAGCAGCCGGCCCATCTGCGCGGCGATCTGGCTTTGCGACCGGGCAAACCCCGCCACATCGGGCGTGTTGACGGTGATGTTGACGCTGACCGGCCGCGAAGTGCCGCCCGCCGCCGCGACCCCCAGCCGCCCATCGGCGCCCCGCGTCAGCGGCATGATCGCCTCTGGCCCGGCCTCGCCCATCAGCCCGGTCCCGCCGCGCATGTGAAAATGCGTGGGCTGCGAGACGACGCCGCCCTTGGCAAAGGCCGTGACCCGACCCTGGGCAAACGCCCCGCCCTTGGCAAACGGCAGCGGCTCACCGCCCGCCCCGCCGCCCAGCGACTGCGACAGCGCCGCCGAGACCGCGTCCTTGATCGGCTTCATCGCGATCGAATAGGCCGTGTCGGACATGCTGCGGGCAATGCCGGTCAGCGCGTCGCTCAGCTTCATGCCGTCAAAGATCAGCCCGTCAAAGGCCCGTTTCAGCCCGCTGGTCATGCCATTGGCAAAGCTGTCGGCCTCGCGGCTGGTCAGCAGCATCGACTGCTGCATCCGACCCAACTCCGCCGACAGCACCGCCGTCATTTGCGAGGACTTGTCGTATTCCTGCTCCAGCATGTCGCTGTCGCGGTCAAATCCGTTCCGGTCCGCCATCTTCCGTCTCCTTGCTCGGGGGGCGGTCGGGCCACAGGCGGCTCAGCGCCTCCAGCCGCGACCGGCTCATCGGGGCCGCATCGGGTTCGATCCCCAGCATCAGCGCCAGTTCCGCCGGGGTCAGCTGCCAGAACTGGTCCGGCGTCAGGCGCAAACCGGCAAGGCCCGCGCGCATCAGGCCGGGCCAGTCCAGCCCGCCGCTCATGCCGGGGGCAGCGCGAAGGCCCGCGCCAGCAGCATGCCGGCTGCCCGCGCCGCACCGATCGGCCCGCCCGCGACATCGGCGGCCAGCAGCGCCTCGCGCGCACCGCGCCAACCGCCACCGCGCAACCCCGCCTCGATCACCGCGATCACGTCGCGGGCCGAGAACCGCCCCTCCTCGAACCGCGCCGCCAGTTCGACCAGCGAGCCGGTCTGCAGCGCCGCCTCCAACTCTGCCAGCGCGCCCAGCGTCAGCCGCGCGGCATGCGGCACCCCGTCCAGCGTAACCTGGACCTCACCACGCATCGGGTTGACCATCACAGCGCCAGAAAGCTCAGCGCACCTGCGCTGGCGAGTGCGATCTCATAGGTCGCCTCGCCGTTATGGCTGCCTGCATATTCCAGCGAGGTGATCTGAAACGGCCCCTCGACAATGCCGAAATCGGGGATGATGACCTGGCAGCGCGGCACCTCGCCGTCGAAAAACACCTGCCGCGCCCGGCCATCGGTCACCGCGTCGCGAAACACCCCCGACCCCGAGATCGAGGCCGAGCGCACCCCGCCCCGGCGAGCAGTTCGCGCCAGCGGCCTTCGCTTTCCAGGCTGGTGACATCGATGCTTTCGGCGTTGAAGCCGATCCGGGTTGCCCGCAGACCGGCCACGGTCTCGAACTCGCCTGCCCCGGTCATGTCCATCTTGATCAACAGATCGCGTCCGTTTTGAACCGCCATGTTTGCCTCCTCAGGCCAGATCCATCAGCGCGCGAAAGGTCAGATCGACCCGTCGTCCGGCGCCATTTTCGACCCGCTTGGCGCGGGCGCGCAGAAACCACAGGCCGGCGAGCCGACCCGCATCGGTGACAAGCTCGGCGCCTTCCAGCGCCGTGCTGACGGCCACGGCGGCCTGTTTGACGGCGCGAAACCCGGCGCTGTCATCGCTGCCGGCCAGGACCGAGACAACGAAATCATGCCGCGTCGTGGCACCGGTGCTGTCGGCGAAGCCCCGCGCATCCTCGGGGCCAAGCGAGACATAGACGCCGGCTGGCGCATCCACCGGCAGCGCGTCAAAGATCGCGTCCCCGACCAGCACCCCCAGCGCCGCATCGGACCGCAGGCATTGATAGACCGCACCCTGCAGCGCGACCGAAGCCTGATAGCTCATGCCAGTTCCTCCTCGGCAATGACCTGCACATAGCGGCCGGCGGCGTCCGCCTCGGCGACGGATTCGATCCGGAACAGCCGCGTGCCCATCCGCAACCGCTGCCCCGGCCGGGGCCGGCGCGGGTCGCCGGCCGCAAAGCCGCGCAGCGTGATCGTCCAGCCGGCGACGCTCTCCGGCCCGGCCTCGGCGCCCCGCATCGCGCCGCGCCCGGCCTTCATCGCGGCGAAGACCTGCCCCAGCGCCACCCATTGCACGCTATGCCCGCCCATCCCGTCGGGCTGACGCTCGCGCGTTTCCAGGATCAGGGGCACGGTCAGACGTGGCGGCACCATCAGCGCGCCCCCCGTCCGGCCAGAACCCGGACCGCGCGCCAGCGCTCGATCAAGGCGCTGACCCCCATCGGCAGGGCACGCCCGGCCTCTTGGCCGCGATCCTCGTAATAGCGCGCGGCCAGCATCAGCACCGCCTGCGCCAGATCGGCGGGCACCAGCGCCCAGTCATCCGCGAAACCGGCGGTAAAGCGGATGACTGCGCTGCCGCCATCGGGCACCTCGGGCAGGGCCGGGCCGCGCGGGCGGATCAGCGGGCGCATCACATCCTCGACCAGCCGCCAGCTGTCGGGCGGCAGGGTCCGCAGGCTGCCATCGGCGGCCTCGATCTGGACCGCATCGACCCGGCCCACCGGCGCCATCGGCAAGGGCTGGCCGCATGGATCGCGCCAGTCCTGCAGCACCAGACGATAGTCGCGGCGCAGCAGCACCTTGCCGGTCCGCCCCTCGATGGTGGCCATGGCCGCGCGCAGAAACCCCGCCAGCGCGCGGTTTTCGTCACCGTCATCCGCAAGATCAAAGCCAGTGCCCAGCCGCAGATACGCGCGCAACTCGGCCACCGGCAGCGCCGCATCGGCCAGCGTCGTTTCTTCGACAAGTATCATCCCGAACCCCCCGTCCAGGCTGGACCCATAGGCCCGCATTCACAGGAAAAAGCCGCGCCGGCACGCCGTTTCCGGGCGTGCGCGGACAGTTGCTGAACCGGCGGAGCGACGGCCGGCGCGACCCTCGACGGCCTGGGATCAGGCGCCGAACCGCAGGACCTTGACGGCACGTCCATCGACCAGCCCGCCACCGACGCGCTTGGTGGCGTAGAACAGCACATGCGGCTTGACCGAGAAGGGGTCACGCAGCACGCGCAGCTCGGGACGCTCGACGATGGTATAGGCGGCCTTGAAGTCGCCGAAGGCGATCGAGACGCTGTCGGCCTCGATCTCGGGCATGTCCTCGGACAGCATCACCGGATAGCCCAGCAGCCGCGCCGGCTCGCCCGCCGCCAGGCTGTCGGCCCAGATGAAGCGGCCATCGCCATCCTTCAGCTTGCGAACCGCGGCCGCGGTTTTCGAGCTCATGATGAAGGCCGCATTGGCGCGATGCCCGGCCGGCAGCGCATAGACCAGGTCGATCAGCACGCTGGCGCCGTTATTGGCCGCGAAGCCGCCCGCCGCGCCGGTCTTGATGGCGCCGATCCGGCGGATGTCGCCCTTGCCCGTCATGTCCAGCGTCTGGCGCAGCAGGCCGCGCGGCTTGTTGATGCCGTCGCCCATCAGGAAGGACGCGGCCTCGGCGCGGGCGAATTTCTCGGCGATGCGCCCGGCCAGCCAGGTTTCGATGTCAAAGGCGGCATCGTCCAGCAGGCGCTGGCTGGCGCGCGGCATGGCCGACAGCTCGTGCAGCGCGATCTGGATGCGCTCGATATGCGCGGGCGCGGTCTCTGCGGCCGCCGTCTCGCTCGCCCAGCCGGTGACCAGATCGTCCGAGTCGATCAGCGCCTCATAGGTGGCGGCCTCGACCTGCACGACATTGGCCAGCGCCCGCAGCGAGCCGGCATTGCTCAGCACGTTCTGCACGCTCTCGGCCAGTTGCGGCGAGGCGATGAAGGCGTTGTCGGCGGTGGTCAGGCTTTTCTCCTCGATGGCGAGGCTGCGCATCCCGGTCTCGTCGCCGCGGCGCAGATAGGCGTTGAACGCTTTCTGATGCGGGGCGGCGGGGTTGGCCTCGGTCGACAGCGGGCTGCGGGCGCGGAAGGCGGTCTTGCGTTCGAACATGCTCATGCGTTCATCCTGTGTGTTCAGTTTCTTCTGAATGTCGTCGCGGAACGTGCGGAGTTCGTTCACGAACCCCAGCAGCGCACCCTTCAGCTCGCCGGGCGCGGGCGCGGTCGCGTCCCCGGATGTGACCTCGGTCATCAGCGTCTCCTCGTGGATGAAATGGGCCAAGGCCCGTTGCCGGATCGGGCGCCACGGCAGGCCCGACCCGAACCCCTGCCCCCGCGGCTCAGCCGCGCAGGGCCTCCGTCGCAGCGACCAGCGCCGCGGCGAGTTCGTCATGCTCGGGCTCGTCGTCCCGCCCCTTGCGGCCCAGCTTGGCCTCGGGCAGCATCGGGAAGGTGACCAGCGACACCTCCCACAGCTCGACCTCGGTCAGCAGGCGGCGGCCGCGGTCGTCCTTGTGGGCACGCAGCGTGCGATAGCCGATGGACAGCCCGTCAATGGCCCCGGCCTCGATCAGCGTCGCCGCCTCGCGGGCCAGCGCCACGTCGGGCAGCAGCCTGCCGCGCACCCACAGCCCGGTCTCGTCCTCGCGGATTTCGTCCCAGACCCCGATGGGGCGGGTCGGATCGTGCTGCCACAGCATCCGAACCTTGTCCCCCCCCCGCGACCCGCTTCAGCGAGGCGGCGAACGCGCCCCGCGTCACCACGTCCCCGCCCTGATCGGCCAGGCCGAAGCGGCTGGCATAGCCTTCGATGACCGAACCCTCGGTCATCACCGGCTTGCCCCCGGCAAATTTCAACTCCAGACCGCTCTCCATCGGTCAGCCTCCTTTCGGTGCAAATTCCAGGATCGACTGCACGGCCTGCGACAGGATCACGGCGACGACGCCGTAAACCGTCATCCACAGCCGCTTTTCCAGCCCCTCGATCAGGGCCTCGATCCGCTCAAGCCGCTTGTCCACCGCGCCGAACTGCAATGCCATGACACGCTCCTGTGCCTCGAAACGGTGGTGATGCGGGTCATAGCCGTCGACAAAGCGAGAGCCTTCCATCTCAGGCGGTCCCGTCATCGCCCAGTGGCGGCAGGCCCAGCGCGGCGCGCTTCTCGGCGTCGGTCAGAAAGCTCGCCGCGCCCACCCGCGCCCACAGCTGCTCGCGTTCCGCCGCCAGCGCCGGGACCTGATCGGCGTCGGGGCGCAGATCGACCTCGGCGCCCAGATGCTCGGACAGGAACCACGCCACCGCCGCCGCGACCCGGCTGGCCAGCGGCAGGACGGTCAGGCGGTAAAAGGCCCGATGCGCCTCGGCGTAATTGGCATAGGTGGCGTCGCCGGGGATGCCGATCAGCATCGGCGGCACCCCGAAGGCCTGCGCGATCTCGCGCGCCGCCGACAGCTTGGTCTCGTGAAACTCCATGTCCGAGGGCGAGAACCCCATCGGCTTCCAGTCCAGCCCGCCTTCCAGCAGCACCGGGCGCCCGGCATTGCGCGCGCCCTGGTGATGCGTCTCCATCTCGACGACCAGACGCTCATATTGCTCGGCCGACAGGTTGCCATGCCCGTCCGGCCCCTTGTAGATGATCGCGCCCGAGGGCCGCGCGGCATTGTCCAGCAGCGCCTTGGACCAGGCCGAGGCGCTGTTGTGGACATCGACCGCCACCGCCGCCGCCTGCAAGGGCGACAGCCCGTAATGATCGTCGGTCGGGTGGAAGCTGCGGATATGGCAGATCGGATCGGGGCTGCCGCGCATGTCGAAACGGTGCTTGTGCCCGCCCACCGCATATTCGAACGCCACCGGCCAGCCATCCTCGCCCGGCACCACGCTCATCCGGTCGGATCGCAGCACGTGCAGTTCCGCCGGCAGCCCCTCGCCGCTGACGCCGACGGCTTCCAGATAGCCGTTCCCGCTCAGCAGGATCTGGCCGAACAGCGCCTCGAACAGCTCGGCCCGGCCCTGCCCCGGATTCGGCCGGCGCAGCAGGTCCAGCACCGGATGGGTGTCATAGCGCTGCTCGCGATCCTGGCAGATCAGCGGCACCGCCGCCGCCGCCTCGCAGATCAGCCGCACGGCCCGGAACCCGACCGGGTTGGCGATGAACCCGCCGCGGGTCAGGCTGCCGGTGTCGCGCGCCGACCAGACCGAGCGCCCGTATCCGGCCGCAAGCGCCGCCACCCGGCCGCTGGCGCTGGCCTTTCCCTCGATGACCGGCGCGCCCTGCGGCGACCGGGAAAACAAACGAAACGCCATGCCTCGCCTCCGTTCCTGTCGAAAAGAAAAGGGCCGCCCGAATTGGCGGCCCCCGGTTTTCCTCGATATCCGTCAGCGTCACAGGCTGCGCATCTGCGGCTGTCGAAAGCCGCTTGCCGGCTCGATCATCAGCTCGTGGATCGCCCAGACCAGCGCATCGACCCGGTCGGGAGAGCCGCGCCCCTCATAGCCGCGCAGGCTCATCCGGCACATCTGATCTTCCAGCGCGCCCAGCGACGGCCCGCGCAGATGCTTCACCCGGCCCTGCTCATACAGCGCCGCCACCGGCTCTGCCCGCAGCGCCTTCCCGCGCGAGGCCCGCAGCCCCCGGAAGGGCACCAGCGGATCAAGCTGGCGCAGCACGCTTTCGATCAGATCGCCGCCCTGGTTGACCTCGGCCACCAGCTTCTCGGCCTTGTGGCGATCCATCGCCGCAATGGCGCCGCGCGCCCAGTCGCTGGGACTGCCGCGCAGGCTGGCATCCTCGATCACATAGGCCCGCCAATTTTTGGGCGGCCCCTGCGTCACCACGCCGGCGACGACGATCCCGCATTCGTCCGACCCCTCGGCCCCGCTGACCGCCGGGTCGATGGCGACCACGATCCGGTCCAGATCCGGCAGCCGGTCGACCCGTGCCGCCTCGACCATGGCCGAGGTCCACAGCGCACCCTCGACATCCTCCAGCAGCACGCCCTCCAGCTCTTGCCGGCCTAGCCGGGTGCCGCCGTAACGCGCTTCGACCTCGGCCAGAAAGCTCTCGGCCAGATAGGCGCGGTTGGCATCGGTCGGCGCCTGCGTCGTCACCGTAGAGGCGCTGCGCAGGATGCGTTTCAGCACCTCGACATTGCGCGGCGTGGTGGTCACGACCTGCTGCGGATGGCTGCCCAGACGCAGCGCGAATTGCAGCATGTCCCAGCTGTCCTCGGCCTTCTTCCACTTGGCCAGTTCGTCCACTCAGGCCACGTCGAATTGCGGCCCGCGCAGCGCCTCTGGCTCATGGGCGGAATAGACCGTCGCGGTCGCGCCATTGGGCCAGACCAGCCTGCGCCGCGACGCCTCCCACACCGGACGCCGGTCGGGGGGCGAGTAGGCCAGAATCCCGCTGTCGCCCATCACCATCACCTCGCGGGCCTGATCGAAGGTCTCGCCGATCAGCGCCACCCGCGAGCATTCCCCCCGCGCCTGCGGTGTCGCCCCCTCGACCTTGCGGCGCACCCATTCGGCCCCGGCACGCGTCTTGCCCGCGCCCCGTCCGCCCATGATGACCCAGCTTTTCCAGTCGCCACGCGGCGGCAGCTGATGCGGCAGCGCCCAGAACTCGAAGATCCACGGCAGGCTCGCCAGCGCATTGTCGCTCAGGCCGGCCAGGAACGCGTCAACCTCCCTCGGCGCGGCGGAGGCAAGCCAGGCGGCGCCCGATTTCATCGCGGGCGGCGTCAAGGTCGAAACAGCCGTCCCCGACCCCTCCGGCAATTTCCTTGCGAAGTTTGTCAACCTTGTTCCTTTCCTCGATCATCTGCTGCGTCGCGTTGCGCAGGCTGCGCGCCATGGCGGCGGCGTCCTTCAGCTCGCCCAGATCACCGGCCCGCAGCTTGCGCCGCAGCCGCTCCATGTCTTCGGCGGCGTCCCGAAAGACGCCGCTTGCGATCTCTATGGTCTCGATCGGATCGTGGCGCGTCACCTGCGCCCCGACCTGTTCGGCCCCCGGTTCAAACGACCCCGGATCGAATGTCATTGTCATTCAGCCATGCCCCGCCTCGTGATCTGTCCGCACGAGCCGAGAAACGAAAAAAGCGGCCCGGGGTCAGTGACCCGGCCGCTTGCCCATTTCTCCCAGCATGAATACCTTCTACCCTGGGCCGTTCGCCAAGTCAATCGCTAAACCCTGACGTGTGATGTTTGCCGCTGCTTTACCAAGGATAACAGCGCCTTACTGCACGCAACACCCCAGCCGCACGCTGTTGCATAGGGCCGATTTCCGCAACACGTCACGCCACGAATCGCAGAATCACAGCCTATGCGAGGCGCGCCGCTCAGCCCCCGGTCGGCGGCTGCGGCGCGCTCTGATCCGCCTCGATCTGGCGCCAGCGTGCAACGGCGGCGTTATGCTCTTCCAGCGTGCGCGAGAATTGGTGCCCGCCAGAGCCATCCGCGACAAAGTACAGGTACTCCGTCGCCGCCGGGTTCAGCGCGGCCTCGATGGCCGCCTTGCCGGGGTTGGCGATGGGCGTCCTAGGCAGCCCGTCGATCTGATAGGTGTTCCAGTCGGTCTTGCGGTCCAGTTCCGACCGGCGCAACCCGCGATCCAGCACGCCCTTGCCCTCGGTGACGCCATAGATCACCGTCGGGTCGGTCTGCAGGCGCATCCCCTGCTCCAGCCGGTTGACGAAGACGCTGGCCACATCGGCGCGCTCCTCGGCGATGCCGGTTTCCTTTTCGACGATCGAGGCCATGATCAGCGCCTCCTCCGGCGTCTGATAGGGCAGCCCGAACGGTCGGCTTTCCCACGCCGCCTGCAGGATCGCCTGCTGGCGCTTCTCCATATCGGCCAGGATCGCTTCGCGGTCGGCGCCCTTCTGCACCTCATAGCTGTCGGGCGCGAGCATCCCCTCGGGGGGGACCGTGTCGATCTCGCCGCTCAGGAAATTGGCGCGTTTCAGCCCCTCGGCCACCTGCCAGCTGGTCACACCCTCGGCGACGACAACGCGCAGGCGGGCATCGGGCTGGTTCTCGGCCCGCAGCACGGCGTCATGCGGCTGTTCGGTGACCGGATCGTATTTCACCCGCTCTTCATAGACGCCGGTCTCGGGGTTGATGTCGCGCAACACCACCGAATCGGCGCGCACACCGACGCGATAGATCACTTCGGTCCCGCAGGTGGACGGCCCGCCGGCGGTGATGACCGCGACGATGTCTTCCATGCTCGCCCCCGGCGGCACCAGATACGAGCCAAACTTCAGATCCCGCGCCTTGCCCGCCGCATCGGCCCCGGCCCGGAAAATATATGAGTTCGAAATCGCCCCCTGTTCCTTCAGCGTCTTGCTGACCGCCGACAGGCTGGCGCCGCGCGCGACCTGCACGCATTGCGCCACCTGCGCGGGACCGGCCCCCGTATATTGCGCCCGCCCCCATGCCAGCATCCCCGCCGCCACGATCAGAACGAACAGCAGCAGCGTCAGAAAGGTCGAGGCGATGTTGCGCCACATCAGTCGCGAACCTGCCCGATGATCAGGCAGGCATTGGTCCCGCCAAAGCCGAAGCTGTTGGACAGCGCCACGTCGATCTTGCGCCGCACGGCGGCATTGGCGGCAAGATCCAGCTTTGGCTCGACCGCCGGATTGTCCAAGTTGATCGTCGGCGGCGCGATCTGGTCGCGCAGCGCCAGCACGCAAAAGATCGCCTCGACCGCGCCCGCCGCCCCCAGCAGATGCCCGATGCTCGACTTGGTCGAGGACATGGTGACATTGCTGGCGTGATCGCCCAGCAACCGCTCGACCGCACCCAGTTCGATGGTGTCGGCCATGGTCGAGGTGCCATGCGCGTTGACGTAGTCGATATCCTCCGGCGTCAGCCCGGTATTGCGCAGCGCGTTCTGCATGGCGCGGAACCCGCCCTCGCCATTCTCGGCCGGCGCGGTGATGTGATAGGCGTCGCCCGACAGCCCGTAACCCAGCACCTCGGCATAGATGTGGGCGCCGCGCGCGCGGGCGTGCTCCAGCTCTTCCAGCACGACGACGCCCGCGCCCTCGCCCATGACAAAGCCATCACGGTCGCGGTCATAGGGACGGCTGGCGGCCTTGGGATCGTCGGCGAAATGCGTCGACAGCGCCTTGCAGGCGTTGAAGCCGGCGATTCCGATCTCGCTGATGGGCGATTCCGCACCGCCCGCGACCATGACATCGGCGTCGCCCAGCATGATCAGCCGCGCCGCATCGCCAATGGCATGCGCGCCGGTCGAACAGGCCGTGACGACCGCATGGTTCGGCCCCTTGAAGCCGAAGCGGATTGAGACCTGACCCGAGATCAGGTTGATCAGCGCCCCCGGAATGAAGAAGGGCGAGACCCGCTTCGGCCCCTTTTCCTTGATCAGCACGGCGGTATCGGCAATCGAGGTCAGCCCGCCGATGCCCGAACCGATCATCACCCCGGTCCGCAGCTTTTCCTCGTCCGAGGTATCGGTCAGCCCGGCATCGGTGACGGCCTGAACCGCCGCCGCCATGCCATACAGGATGAAATCATCGACCTTGCGCCGGTCCTTCGGCTCCATCCAGTCGTCGGGGTTGAAGCTGCCGTCGCTGCCATCGCCAAAGGGGACTTCGCAGGCGTATTTCGTGGTGACATCGCTGGCGTCAAAGCGCGTGATCGGCCCGGCGCCGGATTGGCCGTCAAGCAGCCGGGACCAAGTTTCCTCGACCCCCGACGCCAGCGGCGTGACCATTCCCAACCCGGTGACGACAACTCTGCGCATGCACGTATCCCTTCCGCTTCGTTCGCGTCGTGATACACGGCCCCGCCGCGCCGCGCAACGCTGCCCCGAAGGGCGCGTCGGGCACTCAGCAACGGCCCGCCCAGCGACCGGCGGCTATTCCTGCCAGCGCGGCTTGCGACGCTCGAAAAAGGCGGCGATGCCCTCAGGCGCCTCGTCGCCCTCCCACATCGCGATCAGCCGGTCGATGCTGTGCTCGATCGCGGCCTCGTCGATGGGCGGCCCCAGCGTCCGGGCCAGCCGCTTGGCCTCGGCCACCGCGCCGGGGGCGCAGCGCAGATAGGGCGCGACCTCTTCGGCGACGGCGGCGTCCAGATCGTCCGGCTCGACCACCCGCGCGACCAGGTTCAGCCGCTCGGCCTCGTCCACGTCGAACAGCCGACCGGACATGAAGACCCGCCGCGCCTTGTCCTCGCCCATACGGGCCAGCACATAGGGCCCGATGGTGGCCGGGATCAGCCCCAGCCGCGTCTCGGTCAGCCCGAACCACGCCCCACGTGCGGCGACGACGGTATCGCAGACCGCCATCATCCCCACGCCGCCGCCAAAGGCATTGCCATGCACGCGCCCGATCAGCGGCTTGGGCAGCGTGTTCAGCGCCATCAGCATCATCGCAAGCTGCCGCGCGCCCTGCCGCCGCGTCTCGGCATCGGCGGCGATCTGCTGCCGCATCCAGCCCAGATCGCCGCCCGCGCAGAAGCTTGGCCCGTCGGCGGCGAGCACGACCACGCGCACGCTGTCGTCCTGCCCCAGACGTTCCGCCGCGCGGGTCAGATCGGCCAGCATCGCCGCCGACAGCGCGTTGTGCTTTTCCGCCCGCGACAGCACCAGATGCACGACCCCGCGCCCGTCATCCTGCAGCCGCAGCGTCTCGAAGTCCTGATCTGCCGTCATGCGTTCCCATCCCCGTTGCTGCGCAGTGTGCGCGCGAATTCCGCCGCCCGCGCGATGGCCGCCGGGTCGAGCCCGGTGTGATAGCCGGCTTGCGCCAGATGGGCGGCCACACGTTCTGTCGCGACATTCCCGGCCGCGCCCGGCGCATAGGGGCAGCCGCCAAGTCCCGCCACGGCCGCATCAAAGACCCGAAGCCCGCGTTCCAGCGACACGTCGATATTCTGCAATGCCCGACCGGCGGTGTCGTGGTAATGCCCGGCCAGCCGCTCGGCCGGGACATGGTCCAAAACCGCCGCCAGCATGGCGTCCACGCTTTCGGGCCGGCCCTGCCCGATGGTGTCGCCAAGGCTGATCTCGTAGCAGCCCAGCGCCAGCAACCGCTCGGCCACGCGCGCCACATCGGCGGGCGGCACCGGCCCGTCAAAGGGGCAATCCGTGACCACGCTGACATAGCCGCGCACCCGCATCCCGTCCTGCTGCGCCTGCGCCATCAGGGGCGCGAAACGCTCGAAGCTTTCGTCGATGCTGGCATTCAGATTGGCCCGCGCAAACCCTTCCGAGGCAGAAGTGAAGATCGCGACCTCATCCGCCTGCGCCGCCCGTGCCGCCTCATAGCCGCGCAGATTGGGCGTCAGCGCGGCATAACGCACGCCTTGGGCGCGGTGAATGCCGGCCAGAACCTCGGCCGCGTCGGCCATCTGCGGCACCCATTTCGGGCTGACGAAGCTGGTGACCTCGATCCGGCGGAACCCGGCCTGCGACAGCATGTCGACCAGCGCGATCTTGTCCGCCGTCGCGATCAGGCGCTTTTCGTTCTGCAGCCCGTCGCGCGGCCCCATCTCGAAGATTTCGACGCTGTTCATGCCTTCTCTCCGCCTGTTCCGCGCCGCGCGCAACCGCAGCGCCGAGCCTTGATCAGCCTTGCCCGCAATGCCTGTCGCAGCAGCCTGCGACGGACGCGACCGCGCCTGTTATTCCTCGTCGGCCTCTTCCAGCCGGATCAGCGCCGCGCCGGCCTCGACCTGATCGCCGGGGCGCGCCAGCACCTCGGCCACCACGCCGTCGCGGGCGGCGGTCAGACTGTGTTCCATCTTCATCGCCTCGAGCACCGCCAGCCGGTCGCCCGCACTGACCTGCTGGCCCTCGGTCACATGCACCGATTTCACCAGCCCCGGCATCGGCGACAGCGTCAGCCCGGTGCCCGCCACCGCACCGCTGCGCGCCAGCGGATCGAGCGGGGTCAAGGTCGCGTTGCGGTTGCCGAAGACGCTGACCCCGGCATCGTGATGCACGATCCGGTCGCGGCGCAGCGCGCCATCGACCCACCAGCGATCCCCCTGCCAGCGCACCTCGTGGCGCTGCCCGTCGATGGTCACGCAGGCAGCCCCCGGCCCCTGCACCTCGAGCATGGCCTCGCCGCCCTCCCAGGCGATGGTGCGGCGCAGCGGTTGCCACAGCGTCATGCCGCCCCGCGTCTGCGGATCGGCAAGGCCCGCCAGCCCGATCACCGCCAGCGCCAGCGTCGCGCTGTCGGGGCCGGTATCACCGATCAGCGCGTCCAGATCACGCTCGATCAGGCCGGTATCGACATCGCCCGCACGAAAACCCTCATGCCGGGTCAGCGCGGTCAGGAAATCGAGATTCGTCACCGCCCCGGCGACCTCGGTATCGACCAAAGCCCGTTCCAGCGAGCCCAGCGCAATGGCCCGAGTCGGGCCCCAGCAGACCAGTTTGGCCATCATCGGGTCATACCACGGGCTGATCGTGTCGCCCGACCGCACGCCGGTTTCGATCCGCGCCTGCTGCGGAAACTCCAGATGCGCGAGGCGGCCGGTCGCGGGCAGAAAGCCCGCCGGCACATCCTCGGCATAAAGCCGCGCCTCGAAGGCGTGGCCGTGGATGGTCAGGTCATCCTGCTGCGCGGGCAGCGCCTCGCCCGAGGCGACACGCAACTGCCATTCGACCAGATCGATGCCGGTGATGGCCTCGGTCACCGGATGTTCGACCTGCAGGCGGGTGTTCATCTCCATGAACCAGAACCCGTCGGGCCGCAGGCCGTGGCTGCCATCGACGATGAACTCGATGGTGCCCGCCCCCTTGTAGCCGATGGCCTCGGCGGCGCGGGTGGCGGCGCGGCCCATGATCTCGCGCATGGTGGGGGTCATGCCGGGGGCGGGCGCTTCCTCGATCACCTTCTGGTGGCGACGCTGCAGCGAGCAGTCGCGTTCGAACAGATGCACCGCGCGGGTGCCGTCGCCAAAGACCTGCACCTCGATATGGCGGGGGCGCAGGATGTATTTCTCGATCAGCACAGCGGGATTGCCGAAGGCGTTCTGCGCTTCGGACCGCGCCGATTCGAGCGCGTCGTTGAAATCGGTGGCCCGGTCGACGCGCCGCATCCCCTTGCCGCCGCCGCCCGCCACCGCCTTGATCAGCACCGGATAGCCGATCGAGCCTGCCTGCGCGGCCAGAAACCCCGCATCCTGATTGTCGCCGTGATAGCCGGGCACCACCGGCACGCCCGCCTTTTCCATCAGCGCCTTGGCCGCGTCCTTCAGCCCCATGGCCCGGATCGCGCTGGCCGAGGGGCCGATAAAGACCAGCCCCGCCGCCTCGACCGCCTCGACGAAATCGGGGTTCTCGGACAGAAAACCGTAGCCCGGATGGATCGCCTGCGCGCCGCAATCCAGCGCCGCCTGGATGATCACATCGCCGCGCAGATAGCTGTCGGCAGGTGCGGGGCCGCCCAGATGCACGGCCTCGTCGGCCATGGCGACATGTCGCGCGGCGCGGTCGGCATCCGAAAACACCGCGACCGTGGCCACGCCCAGCCTGCGGCAACTGTCGATGACGCGGCAGGCGATCTCACCGCGATTGGCGATCAGGATCTTCTGGAACATGCCGGCTCCTTCAGGACAGGGGGCGATTTCAGGACAAGGGACGATTTCAGGACAAGAGGCGGCGGGTCACAGCGATTGCTGGGCCGGGTGGATCTGCAGGGTCTGGCCGGCCAGCGCCTGCTGCTGTTCCAGCAAACCCTCGGCGTCGTCCACGATCAGCGCGACCAACCCCGATTCGGCGGCCTCGTCGGGGCTCTCGTCATAGGGGCGGCTGTTGCCGACGCCGCGCACCTGCCAATCGCGCCCGGCCAGATGGAACCGCGCCCCGGCCCGGGGCCGCTCGCCATTGGCGCGGATGACGACCGCGATGGTCGGCTCACCGGCGTAAAGGCCGACTGCGATGTGCGAAATGGTCGTCTCGATCATGTCAGATCCCTGTTCTGGTTCATCTTCTCGTTTCCGCGTCCCGCACCCACGCTACATGCGGAACACGCCAAAGCGCGTCGGCTCGATCGGCGCGTTCAGGCTGGCCCGCAGCGACAATGCCAGCACGTCGCGCGTCTTGCGAGGGTCGATGACGCCGTCATCCCACAGCCGCGCGCTGGCATAAAGCGGGTGGCTCTGACGGTCGAACATCTCGATGGTGGGGCGCTTGAACTCGGCCTCGTCCTCGGCCGACCAGCTGCCGCCCTTGCGCTCGATCCCGTCGCGGCGGACGGTGGCCAGCACCCCCGCCGCCTGCTCGCCGCCCATGACCGAGATGCGGCTGTTGGGCCAGGTCCACAGGAAGCGCGGGCCGTAGGCGCGCCCGGCCATGCCGTAATTCCCCGCGCCGAAGCTGCCGCCGACCAGCATTGTGATCTTGGGCACATTGGTCGTGGCGACGGCGGTGACCATCTTGGCCCCGTGCCGCGCGATGCCTTCGTTTTCGTATTTCCGCCCGACCATGAAGCCGGTGATGTTCTGCAGAAACACCAGCGGGATGTTGCGCTGGCTGCACAGCTCGATGAAATGCGCGCCCTTCTGCGCGGCTTCGGAAAACAGCACGCCGTTATTTGCGACGATGCCGACCGGGCAGCCCGCGACATGGGCGAATCCGGTCACCAGCGTCTCGCCGAAGCGCGCCTTGAACTCGTCGAAGCGGCTGCCATCGACGACGCGGGCGATCACCTCGCGGATGTCATAGGGCGTGCGCAGATCGGCGGGCACCACGCCCAGGATCTCATCGGGGTCAAGCGCGGGGTCTTCCGGTGACTGCCAGACCACGGTGTCCGGCATCCGCCGGTTCAGCCCCGCGACCGCGCGCCGCGCCATGGCCAGCGCATGGGCGTCATCCTCGGCCAGATAATCCGCGACGCCGGACAGGCGCGTGTGGACATCGCCGCCGCCCAGATCCTCGGCGCTGACGACCTCGCCCGTCGCGGCCTTGACCAGAGGGGGCCCGGCCAGAAAGATCGTGCCCTGATCGCGCACGATGATGGTGACGTCCGACATGGCCGGGACATAGGCGCCGCCCGCCGTGCACGAGCCCATGACCACGGCGATCTGCGGGATGCCCTTGGCGCTCATCTGCGCCTGATTGTAGAAGATGCGCCCGAAATGGTCGCGGTCGGGAAAGACCTCGTCCTGCTGCGGCAGGTTCGCCCCGCCCGAATCGACCAGATAGACGCAGGGCAGATGGCATTGCTCGGCGATTTCCTGCGCGCGCAGATGCTTCTTGACCGTCATCGGGTAATAGGTGCCGCCCTTGACGGTCGCGTCATTGGCCACGACCATGACGTCCTGCCCATGCACCCGCCCGACGCCCGCGATGACGCCGGCCCCCGGCGCCGCGCCGTCATACATGCCATGCGCGGCCGTGGTCCCGATTTCCAGAAACGGGCTGCCGGGGTCGAGCAGATTGGCCACCCGCTCGCGCGGGGGCATCTTGCCGCGGGCGACGTGGCGTTCCATCGCCGCCGCACCGCCGCCCGCCAGCACCGCATCGGCGGCGGCGCGGATATCGGCCAGCAGGTCCAGATGCGCGGCGCGGTTGGCGCGAAAGCTTTCCGAGCCGGTCGGAATGGACGAGGTCAGCTTCATGCCTTGGCCATCAATTCGCGGCCGATCAGCATGCGGCGGATCTCGCTGGTGCCGGCGCCGATCTCCATCAGCTTGGCGTCGCGGAACAGCCGGCTGACCACGCTGTCATTCAGGAACCCCGCCCCGCCCAGCGCCTGCACCGCCTGATGGGACTGCACCATCGCCTGTTCCGAGGCGTAAAGCACCGCCCCCGCCGCGTCCTGACGCGTCACCGCGCCCCGGTTGCAGGCCTTTGCGACCTCGTAGACATAGGCCTTGGCGGTGTTCATCGCGACATACATATCGGCGATCTTGGCCTGCATCAGCTGGAAATCCCCGATCGGCTGGCCGAACTGGCGGCGGTCGCGGCAATAGGGCACGACCTCGTCCAGACAGGCGGCCATGATCCCGGTGCCGATCCCCGACAGCACGACGCGTTCGTAATCGAGGCCCGACATCAGCACCCGCACGCCCTTGCCCTCGGTCCCCAGCACGTTTTCGTCCGGCACCTCGCAATTCTCAAAGATCAGCTCGCCCGTGTCCGAGCCGCGCATCCCCAGCTTGTCGAAATGCGGCCCCTGGGTGAAGCCCTTCATCCCCTTCTCGACGATGAAGGCGGTGATGCCCTTCGATCCCGCCTCGGGGTCGGTCTTGGCATAGACGACCAGCGTATCGGCCTGCGGCGCGTTGGTGATCCAGTATTTCGCGCCGTTGAGGACATAGACCCCGTCGCGCTTTTCCGCCCGCAGCTTCATCCCGACGACGTCCGAGCCCGCCCCCTCTTCCGACATCGCCAGCGCGCCCACATGCTCGCCCGAGCAGAGCTTCGGCAGGTATTTCCGCTTTTGCGCCTCGGTCCCGTTCAGCTTGAGCTGGTTGACGCAGAGGTTGGAGTGCGCCCCATAGGACAGGCTGACGCTGGCGCTGGCCCGCGCGATCTCTTCGGTCGCGACGGTGTGGGCCAGATAACCCATGCCGCTGCCGCCATATTCCTCGGGGACGGTGATGCCCAGCAGCCCCAGCTCTCCCATCTCGCGCCAGAGGTGGTGGGGAAAGACATTGTCGCGGTCGACATCAGCCGCGATGGGGCTGACGCGATCCCGCGCAAATCGCTGCACCATCTCGCGCAGCGCCGCGATATCCTCGCCCAGGTCGAATTCCATGCCATGCGTGAACATGCGGCCATCTCCCGTTATTTGAACGCCCGTTCATTTAACCGGAAATATGCGGGAAGACATGGCGGCGCGTCAACAGAAAGATGGGGTGGCGCGGCGAGATCGGTGCGGGCGCTGGTGCGGCGCGATGAGGGTTGGCGTCGCCTGCTGATCTTCACCATTCACCCAGCCTGCAATCCGCTTACGTGGCAGGCGCCCCGCCGGTCGGCCCGCCTTCAGACATAGGGGATCCCCTGCAACTGCGGCAGCGTCGTCTCGATGATCCGGTCATACGCGGCATCGCTTCGCCTGTAGGCCAGGGGCAACTGCATCGCCAGCGCCAGAAGCCGGCGGTCGTTGAAGGCGTTGACGATGAAGTTCTGCGGCGTGCCATAGGACCGCGCGCCCTGCCCATGAGTCAGGCTGATATCGGTCCAGGCGATGTCATAGATCTTCCGCTGCGCGTTCTCCGGCAGCGAATCGTAATAGTCCATATAGGCGGGTCCGAATTTCTCCATCTGCTCCGCCGCGCTGAAGCCCGAGCGCAGCCGCTTCAGCGCATGCGGCAGGTTCAGAACCCCCTCGCGCTGGCGCTGCCAGTTCGTCGCCCGCAGGATGCCCATGATGTTGCCCCGCACCATCACATTGCCGCCCGGCAGGCTTTCGCTGATGGCGAGAGACTCGAGCGCGGTTCCGAAGATCGCATAGCCGTTGCGTTGCAGATATTGCAGCTTCAACGGGCGCGTCAGCTTTTGATACAGAAACTCGCGATGCGGCAACCCGAGCACGCCGCAGATCTTCTTCGCACATTCGCTGTCCTGACCGGACTGCCGGTGAAACCGCCAGGTGAACAGCCATTCCGCTTGGTCGATCGCCGGCATCCCGGCGCCGAGAAGGCAGCGGGAATCACGCCCGCCGGACAGCGGAAGGATCACCCGTTCGCTGTGCAGCATGGCGGAAAAGATGTCACGCAAGCGCGCTGTGATCTCGTCATTGATGGCAAGAACGGCGTCGGTATCGTGGCGGGTGGTCAGGTCCGTCTCGGGCCGCGGCCAGTGGCGAACCGGCTCCATCCGGTCCAGATCCAGATAATGGCTCGCCAACAGGCGGCGAACCTGACGATCGCGCGTATGCCCCATCGTGTAGTTCGCCCGACCGTCTCGCGCCATCGCATAGGGAATGACCGGATTGTCGATGAAGTCCCGACCCTGCACGATGAAATTCGTCGACCCAGCCCGTCCCGCCTCGGCGTCGTAGACGGCTGCGAGATCGCCGACCGGGTCCAGGAAAAGCCGCTTGTAACGGGGCGTGAGCAACGCGACGATATAACGCCCGGCACAGCCCTCGACAAAGCGCTGGAAGCCGTCGGCGAAATCGGTGTCATCCGGCGAAAGCGGCAGGCGGATCGTTCCCTTCAACGGCCGTCCGGCCGCATCGACCGCCACCCCCAGCAGATAGCCCAGCCGCTCATTATTGCGGCCCAGCAACTTCATCGCAGGCAGATCGGACGCGTGGCGAAGGTACCAGCCGTCGCATTCATGCTCATGCCAGCCCGGGAGCTCGAGCGGGCGATCCCGGCTGATCAGCCACTGATGTTTGAAGGTCGCAAAGAACCCGTCAGGGTCGTTCCTGAATCGCTGAAGAGCCAGAGGCGTGAACATCATACTATTTCCACAGGTAGAACACAGGCGGCGCGTGACGCGCTCTGGCTGTTTGACGCGGTGTAAAAGCGCCGAAACGCCGAAATCTGGCAAGCCCTTGGTTGTGCATTCTGCATGCGGCCGCAATACCTGCCCATGTCGCCGCTGACATGCTGCAGACAGGCTGCCGCGCAGCCACGCCCGCACCCTCTCTCGCGTTACAGAACCAGCGCCCGCAGGATGCAGGATCGTCGCGGGCAGGACCAAAAGATGGGACGGGCAACGCGCCTCGTCATGCTTATCGGCCGTCAGGCAGCAGCGAGTCGCGCGCTTTGTTGAGGCCAGGTCAGACAGCGCCGTCCCGATCCCTTTGCTTCGCAGTCCGCTCAATTGGAAACGTCCGCATGGGCCTCTGGCACAGCCACCTGATTCAGCGCCGCCATGCCCAGCCGGATGGCGCGGTTGTCGCCGCGGCTTAGCACCCATCTGCCGACGCGGCGGGCGAGGTCGGGTCTGCCTTGGCTCATCGCGCGGCGGAACAGCTCTTTCTGATAGCGCGGGAAGCTGTGGCGGGCGCGCAGGTTGCGATAGAAATCGACAGGCTCCAACCGGCCCGACAGGGCGGCGAGGATGGTGTCAGACAGGATTCCCATCTGCGACAGCGACGATCCCAGTCGGTGCCCCATCAGCGGACAGCGCAGCTTGACGACATTCGCGCCGGTGAAGCGGTTCGCGTGGGCCGCGTCCAGCGGCTCGTAGGGATCGAACAGAATCGTCACTCGACGGGCCGCCCTGCTCGCCGTGGCCGCGTCGCCATAGGGGCCAGAGTAATCATAGCCCCAAGCGGAACGGTAGCGGGTCTCAAAGGGAACCAGCGACCTGTCCAGCGTCGATTGCGGGCTGATCGCGACCACTTCGGCGCCCGGGCAGGCCGCGCTGAAGGCCGCGGCCGCGTAGCCGCCCATCGAGGCGCCGTAGAACACCACACGCTTGAAGCGCCGGAAGAACCCCTCGTCCCGCAGCCGGTCGAACTGGTCGGCGACCCAGGGCTCTCGGTACCAGGTCCAGCCGCCGGCCAGCACGCCCAGCATCGACCAGCCCTGCTTTTCGATGAACTCATAACCCCAGGGCCGCCGCTCTGCCCGCTTGGTCATGGCGATGTCGAGATTGTCGAAGGTCACCACCAGCACGTCCGGATCGCGCGGCACATAGAGAAAGCTGTGCCCGGCGGGACCGTCGCGGAAGAAACCCTCCTCGCCCGCCAGCCGCGCTGCGATCCCGGCCCAGGCCTCGTCCGAGGCAGGTTCGGGCGGCAGCGGCCGAGCCACCACGCGGCGCAGATCGCTGCCCGCCTCGCCCTGCAGGATCTCGGTGCTGCAGGCGGTTTTCAGAAACGGAAACGCGCCCGAGCCCTTGCGGATGTCCATGAACAGCTGGCTGTCCGAATGCATGGCATTCTGCAGGATCGGGGTGAGGTGCTTGACCTTGGCGCTGTCGCCGAAATTCTTCAGGTTCAGGATCACGTCGACGGGCGCAAGGTGGCGGCGATTGCTGATCACGTTGACCGCGTCCGGGTCGACACCGTTCTGGACCAGCGTGTCCACATAGGTCTGCATCGCCTCGGGCTGCTGCCCGAAGCGGCCCTCGGCGTTGATGTCGACCACCTGCACGCGGCAATGGTCGCGCGCGTGAAGCGAGATGACCAGCGCCGGCGACCGTCCGCCCAGATCCATCACCGCGCCGTCGATCGGGGGCACCTGATCCAGAAGCGAGGTGTCGAACGAGGTCGTGTTGCGGCCGGTGATGGGCGCCAGGGCCGGGTTGATCCGGTGCTGTTCCAGCGCCTGCGCCCACCAGGATCTGGCCGGCGGAAGGCCAAGTTGATGGTTGCCAAGCTCTCGCTTGTTCGAGGCCCAGACATGCAAGGCCGTCGTCTGCTCGGTGATGGCATCCAGCACCGCCTGCCGGTCGGTGTTGAACAGCGTCCGCTCGCGGAAGGTGACCGGGTAGAAGGCCGGCAGCGGCTGGACACGCTCGCTCATCCCGAATTGCTTGACATAATGGGTCAGCATCAGCGGCCCCCAGACGCCCCAGCTTTGCTGGCTGACATGGACGGGGGTGCCGGCGTCGCGCGCCTCTGCCAGCCGCTTGCGTTCCTTCTTGGGCAGAAACGGCGCGATCGAGAAGCGATCGGCGGTGAAGTCGAGCATGGCCTGCAGCATCTCGCTGTCGGCGGGCAGGCCGAGGACGGCGTTGTTGACCCGGTCGCTGTCGGGCAGTTCATAGCCGAAGACATGATCGTCGTCATAATCCAGCGGGCGCTGGCAATAGACATCGGTGTCGATCCAGATCATCCCCGGATTTTTCGCGATCATGTGCAGCCGGAACAGGTCCGCGAACAGCGCATAGCTGTTCTTTTTCTCGTATTTGATGAAGTCGTCGGTATCGATCACCTCGCGCCCGTCGCGGCGGATCACACCGGCCGGGACGTTGGGGATATCCTCATAAGAAAACAGAGTTATCCTTTGCCCATGATCGACAAAGGATTTCAGGCAGAGCTGTTCCATCCAACTCAGCTTGCCACCGATCCACAGGGTGCCAACTTCGCGCGTTCGGGGCATATCAGGTCTTTCGTCAGCCGTCAGATGGTGGGGTCGCCGAGACGTCCGGCGCTCAGTTGGACCGTGTCGCGCGGCGGTTGTCCAGATCAATCGCGTCAGATGGTTAGCCGCTTCCTAACGCCTCGCAACCCGTCGCGGCTCGGTTCGTCGCGGCGGCCGTGGCGAAGGCAGCTGCATCAGGCAACGCCACGCGCGCGCCCGCAACCCCCACGCCGCGCTTAGGCGTTGAACAGGAAATGCAGCACGTCGCCGTCCTTGACCTCGTAGGTCTTGCCCTCGACGCGCAGCTTGCCTGCCTCGCGGGCGCCGGCTTCGCCGTTGCCGGAAAGGTAGTCGTCGAAGGCGATGGTTTCGGCGCGGATGAAGCCGCGTTCGAAATCGCCGTGGATGACGCCCGCCGCCTGCGGGGCCAGGGTGCCGCGGCGGATGGTCCAGGCGCGGGCCTCTTTCGGGCCGACGGTGAAATAGGTCTGCAGGCCCAGCAGTTCATATCCGGCGCGGATCAGGCGGTCGAGGCCGGGTTCTTCCAGCCCCATCTCGGACAGGAACATCGCCGCGTCCTCGGGCGAGAGCTGGCTGATCTCTTCCTCGATCTGCGCCGAGATGACGACATGGCCGGCGCCCTGCTCGGCCGCCATCCGGGCCACGGCCTCGGAATGGGCGTTGCCGGTCGCGGCCTGATCCTCGGCCACGTTGCAGACGTAAAGCACCGGCTTGGCGGTCAGCAGTTGCAGCATGGTCCAGGCCTTGCGGTCATCCTCGGACACGGTGACGGTGCGCGCGGGGCGCCCGGCCTCGAGCGCCTCTTGCGCGGCGCGCAGCAGGCGCTGCTGCTCGGCGGCTTCCTTGTCGCCACCCTTCAGCTTGCGGGTCAGGTTCGCCAGCCGCTTCTCGACCGATTCGAGGTCGGCGATCATCAGCTCGGTCTCGATCGTCTCGGCATCCGCGATGGGGTCGACGCGGCCCTCGACATGGGTCACGTCGTCGTCTTCAAAGCAGCGCAGGACATGGGCGATGGCGTCGACCTCGCGGATATTGGCGAGAAACTGGTTGCCCAGCCCCTCGCCCTTGCTGGCGCCGCGCACCAGACCGGCGATGTCGACAAAGGTGATGCGCGTCGGCACGATCTGCTTCGATCCCGCGATCTCGGCCAGCCGGTCCAGCCTTGGGTCGGGGACGGCGACCTCGCCGACATTCGGCTCGATGGTGCAAAAGGGAAAGTTCGCCGCCTGGGCGGCAGCGGTGCGCGTCAGCGCGTTGAACAGCGTGGACTTGCCGACATTCGGCAGCCCGACGATCCCCATGCGAAAGCCCATGTCGATTTCCCTTGCGTGATGGCGGTCCTGGCTCGGCGGCTGTTTACGCAAGTGCCGCGCCCGCGTCCAGTTGCGGCGGGACGCGGGGCCGACATGCCGGCCTGTTACTTCGTGGCGGCCTTGGCCTTGGCGGCCAGATCGCGGGCGATGCCGTAGGCGCCCTTGATGCGGTCGCCATCGGTGGGCCAGTCGCGGCGGATGACGATCTTGTTGTCGGTCACCTTGGCCTGCCCGTGCTGATCGGTCAGGAACTCGACCAGACCGGCCGGGTTCGGGAAACGGTCATTGTAGAACTGCACCGTCGCCCCTTTCGGCCCGGCATCGAGGCGCGAGATGTTGGCGCGCTTGGCCATCCCCTTGATGCGGATCACGTTCATCAGCGTGTTCACCTCGCGCGGGACGGGGCCGAAGCGGTCATGCAACTCGGCGGCAAAGCCCTCCATCTCGACCTTGGTGACGATGTCGGCCAGCCGGCGGTAAAGGCCCAGACGCACGTCCAGATCGGGGATATAGCTTTCCGGGATCGTCACCGGCACGCCGAGGTTCAGCTGCGGCGCCCATTCATCCTCGGGCGTGCCTTCCAACTCGCCGGATTTCAGCTTGGCGATGGTTTCTTCCAGCATCGCCTGGTAAAGTTCGAACCCCACCTCCTTGATATGGCCGGATTGTTCCTCGCCCAGCAGGTTGCCCGCCCCGCGCAGGTCGAGATCCTGCGAGGCGAGGTTGAAGCCCGCCCCCAGCCCGTCGATATTGCCCAGAAACTTCAGCCGTCGTTCGGCCTGCGGCGTCAGCGGGCTGCGCGGCTTGGTGGTCAGATAGCAATAGGCCCGCGTCCGCGAGCGCCCGACCCGGCCCCTGATCTGGTAGAGCTGCGCCAGACCGTAGATATCCGCGCGCCAGATGATCATGGTGTTGGCGGTCGGGATATCCAGCCCCGATTCGACGATCGTGGTGGCCAGCAGCACGTCGCCCTGCCCGTCATAAAAGGCGTTCATCCGCTGATCCAGATCGCCCGCAGATAGCTGGCCGTGGGCGACGATATAGGTGATCTCGGGGACATGCTCGCGCAGCCAGTCCTCGATCTCGGGCAGGTCGGCGATGCGGGGGACGACGAAAAAGCTTTGCCCGCCGCGATATTTCTCGCGCAGCAGCGCCTCGCGGATGGTGACGCTGTCGAACTCGCTGACATAGGTGCGGATGGCCAGACGGTCGACCGGCGGCGTGCCGATCACCGACAGGTCGCGCACGCCCGACAGCGACAGTTGCAGCGTGCGCGGGATCGGGGTCGCGGTCATGGTCAGCACATGGACGTCGCTGCGCAGTTCTTTCAGGCGTTCCTTGTGGGCGACGCCGAAATGCTGCTCTTCATCGATGACCAGCAGGCCCAGATCGCGGAACTTGACCGATTTCGCCAGCACGGCATGGGTGCCGACGACGATATCGACGCTGCCATCGGCCAGACCGGCGCGGGTCTTGGCGGCCTCTTTCGCGGGGACAAAGCGGGACAGCGGCCGGACCACCACCGCCGTGCCGCGAAAGCGTTCGGCGAAGCTGCGGGCGTGCTGACGCGCCAGCAGGGTGGTCGGCGCGATCACCGCCACCTGCTTGCCCTGAGAGGCTGCGATATAGGCGGCGCGCATCGCGACCTCGGTCTTGCCGAAGCCGACATCGCCGACGATCAGCCGGTCCATCGGGCGGCCGGCGGCCAGATCGCCCATGACATCGTCGATGGCGGCCATCTGGTCGTCGGTTTCGGTATAGGGAAACCGGGCCGAGAAACTTTCCCATTCGTGATGCTCGGGTTCCAAGACCGGCGCGGTTCGCAGCAGGCGTTCGGCGGCGACCCGCATCAGCCGGTTCGCGATCAGCCGGATGCGTTCCTTGAGCCGGGCCTTGCGCGCCTGCCACGCGCCGCCGCCCAGCCGGTCGAGCAAGCCCTCTTCATGGCCGTATCGCGACAGCAGCTCGATATTCTCGACCGGCAGGAACAGCCGGTCGCCGCCGGCATATTCCAGCGCCACGCAGTCATGCGGCACATTGTTCGCCGTGATGGTCTCAAGACCCTTGTAGCGCCCGATGCCGTGTTCGACATGGACCACCAGATCGCCGGGGCTGAGCGTGGTCGCGTCCTTCAGGAAATTCTCGGCCCGCCGGCGCTTGCGCGCGCCCCGGATCAGCCGGTCGCCCAGCACATCCTGTTCCGAGATCACCGCAAGCCGCCCCGCCGCGCTGCCATCGGCGACGAAGCCTTCCTCGAGCGGCCAGACCGTCAGCCCCAGCGCGCCGGGCTTCTCCGGCAGATCGGCGAGACGCGAGATATCGGCCGCGCCCTCGACCCCTTCATCGACCATCAGCCCGCGCAGCCGTTCGCGCGCACCATCGCTGAAGCTGGCGATGACGACGCGGTGGGTCTTGCGCAGCTCGCGCAGATGGGCGGCGAGCGCGCCGAACAGGTCAAGCTGTTCCGACTGCCGTTCCGGCGCGAAATTGCGCCCGACCCGGCCGCCCGCGTCCAGCACGCCGGGACCGGGGGGCGCGGCGTTGACCGACAGGCGCAACTGGCGGCGCGCGGCCAGCCAGCCCTGCCACTCGCTTTCGCTGGCGAACATGGTTTCGGGCGCGACGGGGCGATAGATGCTGTCGCTGCCGCGCCGGTTCGCGGCCTCGCGCCGGGCGGCGTATTGTTCCGAGATCATCTCCCACCTGGCGGTGAAGACCTGGCCCGCGCGGTCGTCCAGCATCACCGAGGCGTCGGGAAGATAGTCGAAGAGATTGTCGAGCCGGTCATAGAACCACGGCAGCCAATGCTCGACCCCCGCCACCTTGCGCCCGGCGCTGACGGCCTC